>JBGAGP010000155.1:0-10716 GCA_044226685.1 Dongiaceae bacterium | reverse complement strand
ATCACCGGGTAGTTTAGTCCGCGCCCGGCCTTTCGGCCTCATCGCCCCGCGCGCTGCGGAGCGGGTCAAGCCAGGGCGGCGCGGATGCCGGAGCGACCCCGCCGACGCACTTTCATCGAGAGATAAAGGCCGAGGCGAGGTGGCTCGTTAGCCACAGGTAGTCATGTTGCACGCCTGGAATTCAATCACCCGTTTCGCGCCGCCGCCTGCGACAGACGCAGCCGACGATTGGCGCGTGGAGGAGTCTTTATACGATGGCCAAGGTCATGTTGATCGACGCCACCCACCCGGAGGAAACCCGGGTTGCGGTCGCGGATGGAAGGAAGCTGGAAGAATTTGACGTCGAGATCGCCAGCCGACGCCCACTCAAAGGAAACATCTATCTCGCCAAGGTAACCCGCGTCGAACCGTCGCTGCAGGCGGCGTTCGTCGAATATGGCGGCAATCGCCACGGCTTCCTGGCGTTCAGCGAAATCCACCCGGACTACTATCGGATCCCGGTCGCCGACCGCGAGGCGCTGATGCGCGACGCGGCCTTCGAGGAAGATGCGCTCGAGGCCGAGGAGAACGAAGAACCGGCGCCGCGCGAGCGCAGCCAGGAACGGGGCCAGGAACGCGGCGGCCGCAACCGCCGCGACCGCGGCCGGCACCGGCGCAACAACCGCAATGCTGAGCGCGGCGGCGGCGCCAATCCTGAAACCCAGGCGGAGCCGCTCTCGGCAGAGATTTCCGTCGGCGACGACCATGACATCGCCGGCACCGGCTTCCCGGGCGATGAGACGCATGGCAACTGGTCCGACGAAGGCGCGGCGCACGGCCACGCCCATGAGGACCATGGCAGCGACGACCAGCCGGAATACGACCAGCCCGAATACGATGAGCCGGATCGCGGCCCCGGCGCCGATATCAGCCCGAGCGAAGAGACCGGCGCAACCGCCGACAGCGAGGCCTGGGACGACGAGCCCGGCCACCATGAGGGCGATGACGGCCACCGCTCCTATCACGACGTGAGCGAGCAGGAGCCGATGGCGCTGGAAACGCCGCGCTTCGAGCTGCGCGGCGAGACACAGCAGGACAGCCTCCCCGGCCAGTCGGAGAGCCCGTCGCAGGTCGCTGCGCGCGAAACCGATGAAGGCGATGGCGCCCATGCCGGGGCGGTCTTCGAAGGCGGCAATGGCGGCGTCGACGCGGAACTGCCGGCGCCGGGCCACGGCGAACTGGTCGAAGTGCAGACCAGCCAGGAAGTGGTCGACGTGGTGGGCGGCGAAGAGCCCGCCCAGCAGGACGATCCCGAGCTCGACGAGGAACAGGCGCGCCGCCGGCGCGCGCGCAACCTGCGCCGCTACAAGATCCAGGAAGTCATCAAGCGCCGGCAGATCCTGCTGGTCCAGGTGACCAAGGAGGAGCGCGGCAACAAGGGTGCCGCCCTCACCACCTATCTGTCGCTGGCCGGCCGCTATTGCGTGCTGATGCCGAACACCGATCGCGGCGGCGGCATCTCGCGCCGCATCACCAGCGTCAACGACCGCAAGCGGCTGAAGTCGATCATCGACGACCTCGACGCGCCGGAAGGCATGGCGGTGATCGTGCGCACCGCGGGCATGGAGCGGGCGAAGCCGGAGATCAAGCGCGACTTCGAATACCTGCTGCGCCTGTGGGACGAGATCCGCGAGGTGACGCTGAAATCGACCGCGCCGGCGCTGATCTACGAAGAGGCCAGCCTGATCAAGCGCTCGATCCGCGACCTCTACACCCAGGACATCGGCGACATCGTGGTGGCGGGCGACGAGGCCTATCGCGCCGCGCGCGCCTTCATGCGCGCCCTGGCGCCGAGCCATCTGCGCCGGGTCCAGCACTACCGTGACGCCTCGCAGCCGCTGTTCCAGCGCTACCAGATCGAGAGCCAGATCTCGGCCATCCACGAACCGGTGGTGCACCTGAAGTCCGGCGGCTACATCGTCATCAACCAGACCGAGGCGCTGGTCGCCATCGACGTGAACTCGGGCCGCGCCACGCGCGAGCGCAACATCGAAGAGACGGCGCTGCGCACCAATTCGGAAGCGGCGGAGGAAGTCGCCCGGCAGCTGCGCCTGCGCGATCTCGCCGGCCTCATCGTCATCGACTTCATCGACATGGAGGAGAACCGCAACAACGCCTCCGTCGAGCGCCGCCTGAAGGAGGCGCTGAAGAACGACCGCGCCCGCATCCAGATCGGCCGCATCTCGACCTTCGGCCTGCTGGAGATGTCGCGCCAGCGCCTGCATCCCAGCCTGGTCGAAGCCTCGACCGAGATGTGCCCGCATTGCCGCGGCTCCGGCCGCATGCGCTCGGTGGAATCGACCGCGCTGCACGTGCTGCGCATGGTCGAGGAAGAGATCGCCCGCAGCTTCACGCCCGGCGCCACGATCTTCGTGCCGACCTCGGTGGCATTGTTCATCCTCAACCACAAGCGGACCTCGATCGACGACATCGAGCAGCGCCGCGGCGTCAGGATCTACCTGCAGGCCGACGACGATCTGACGCCGCCGGAATACCGCCTCGAGCGCATCAAGATGCTCAATCCCGGCGAGGAAGTGGTGAAGCGGATCGCACCGCCCGCCCCCGTCATCGAGGAGGAAGAGGAACTGCCGGCCGAGGAGTTCGAGACCGAGGCGCTGGAAGCCGAGCCGGTCGAGAGCGCCGAAGAGGAAGCGCCCGCCGGCGGTCAGCCGAGCGAGCGCGGCGGTCGCCGCCGGCGTCGCCGGCGCGGTCGCGGCGGCAAGTTCCGCGCCGATGAGTTCACCGAGAGCAGCGGCCCCGAGGACGGCGCCGAAGGTGCCGCGCCGCGCAGCACGCCGGCGGAGCAGCCGGTGGGCGAGGTCGAGCAGATCGCCCAGGAATTCGGCGGCGACGACGCCGATGACGGCGAGGACGACGCCGATGGCAGTGCCGAAGGTGCCGCCGAGGGTTCCGAGGAACTGACCGCCGACGGCCAGCCGCGCCGCCGCCGCCGGAGGGGCCGCCGCGGCGGCCGCCGCCGCTCGCGCCGTCCGCAGGATGGCCAGGAACCGGGCTTCGCGGCCGAGGGTGCGGCTGAAGACGGTACACCGTATGAAGCCCCGGTGCCCGGCCTAGGCGACCAGCCCGATCTGCCCGACGAGTTGCCGGTGCAGTGGGCGCAGCGCGTGCCGGCGTTCGACGCCAGCGAGCAGGCGGCCGAGGCGACACCAGCCTTCGCCGAAGCCGCCGCCGACGCGGCGCCCGCCGAGGAGCCGCAGGCGAAGCGGCGGACGCGCCGCCCGCGCCGCCGCGAGGAAGAGCCGGCGCTGGAAATGGCCGGCGCGGAAAGCGCCGCGCCGGCGCCCGCGCATTCCGGCGTGGCCGAGGCCCCCGCTCCCGCCCCATCGGCGCCAAACCCGGTGGAGGTCGGCACCGCACAGGACAGCTCGGAGCGTGACACCAGCGACCAGCCCAAGCGCGGCGGCTGGTGGCGCCGGTTGATCGAATAGCTGAAAGCCACGCAGTGAAACGCAAACGCCCAGCCTTCAGGCTGGGCGTTTTGCTTGATGCTGGACGGCCGGGGCGAACACGCCAGGACGACTTCACGAATAAAACGACGTCCGCGCTGACGCGGTTCCCAGGCCGCGGAGCGCAGCAAGACACGCCGGGCGCAACGGACAGATGGCCAAGCCCGGTCCGTACTGACAAGCTGGCCGCACGAAGATCGCGAAGGAGGCCATCTTGTCATCGCCCCTCACCGCGCCGCCGCGCGCACCCTTTGTCACGTTCCTCGATTTCCCGTACGCGCCGGATCTCGACCATCTGCAGGCCGATATCGCCATCATGGGCCTGCCATATGGCGACCCCTATACGGCGGAGGAAGTGACGAACGACCAGACGAATGCGCCGACGGCGGTGCGCCGCGCCTCCCAACGCCTCAGCCTGGGACCCGATCAATGGGACTTCGACATCGGCGGCACGCTGTTCAATGGCAGGGATCTGCGCGTCGTCGATGTCGGCGACGTGACGATGCGGATCGGCGATCCGGGCGGGCACTACCGGCGGGCGGAGCAGGCCGCGCGCAAGATCCTGGGCGCCGGCGGCAGGCTGATCTCGATCGGCGGCGACCACGGCGTGCCGATCCCGGTATTCCGGGCGCTCGACGTGGTCGGCCCGGTCAACCTGATCCATATCGACGCGCACCTCGATTGGCGCGACGAGGTCAACGGCGTGCGCGAGGGCTATTCGAGCCCGATCCGGCGCGCCTCCGAAATGCCGCACATCCGGCGCATCGTCCAGATCGGCATGCGTGGGCAGGGCAGCGCCCGCACCGAAGAGGTCGAAGCGGCGCGCAAATGGGGCGCCCAGATCATCAC
Organism: Dongiaceae bacterium; assembly: GCA_044226685.1. Lineage (GTDB taxonomy): Bacteria > Pseudomonadota > Alphaproteobacteria > Dongiales > Dongiaceae > Dongia_A. The sequence goes on along the minus strand of JBGAGP010000155.1, from coordinate 6,361 downwards.
CGCGTGGGAATTGCAGGACCGCGGCATGGCCTCGGTGCTCGCCAGCATTCCCGACGGCGAGCGTTATTATCTGACCATCGACGCGGACGGCATCGATCCGTCAGTCATGCCGGCGGTTGCCGCCCCCGCCCCTGGCGGCGTCAGCTACCGCGATGCGATCACGTTGATCAAGGGCCTGTGCCGCAAGGGCACGCTGGTCGGCATGGACGTGGTCGAGATCACGCCGCAGCGCGACATCAACGAAATCACGTCGATCGCGGCAGGCTATTTCATCCTCAATGCCATCGGCGCGATCGCGCGCACCTAACCGCGACGGAGCGACGGCACGCGCGCCGATCTGTCGCGATTCCGGCTACGCGATGTCCGGGAACGCGGCGCCTTCCTTTTCGAGGCGCAGGCGGTAGTACGTGACCGTCGCCATGCTGGCGAGGAGTGCCGCCAGGAACGCGGTGATGAGGAACCAGATGGCGCGGCCGAAGCTGGTCGGCACCGGCGCCGCAGCTTCGGCGGCGCTCAAGCCCAGCACATGGGTCGCCAGATATCCGCCGCCGGCGAAGACCAGCCCGATCACCGCGGTGATGCCGAGCACCAACCAGCGCCGCCCCGCGGTCAGCCGCGCGCACCGCGCCAGGCCCGCAATGGCGCCCTTGCGCTCGATCGTCACCACCGACACCGCCAGCCACCACAGGACGACCACGACCAGGCCAATGACGGAAACCGCCAGCCCGACTCCCGCTCCGGTCATGGATTTCGGCGGCACCGTCACATCAACTGCGAACGAAAGGGCCTGCGGCAGGAAGCAGATCAGAGTGACGACGATGACCGCGCCGATCTCCTTCAACCCCTTGATGGCATCGGCGAACGTCGCCTTGCCGCCCTGCAGCGTGCGCAACGTGACGAAGGCCAGCAGCATCTGGGCAATCCCCGCCAGGCCCAGCCGCAGCAGTGGATTGCCGATCTGGCTGGGCCAATCCGCCCAGGTAGGCGCGTCAGCGCCCGACGTAGGCACTGCGGCGACGAGCCAAACGGCGCGGAGAGCGACGCCCAGGAGCAGGAAGCCGACGGCATTGCGGCCATAGACCCGCAGGCTGTCTACGATCACCCCGGCGATTGAGAACGGCGCCGATCCGGGCGCGGAGCTATTCGGGCTCATGACGCGTGTCACTCCCGTCCTGCCGATTCACGCGAGTGCTCGCACAAGAGCATGCCAGAACGCGACCAGTTGCAGCATTGGGGCGCAAGAATGGCATGACACATTCTGCGCCTCGACGACGCAATCATTCAAAAATCTGCGCCACGTCCATGGCGCCGATCCCATCTTTCTCGATGCGTAGATAGTAGAAGGAGACCGTCGTCACGATGGCGTAGAACGCACTCAGCGCGACGATCGCCAAGTGATACATCGCGCCGGGAACAGTTGTCAGTTCGGTGGTGGCCAGCTCTCGCATGGGTATATGGCTCAGGGCTGAAACAGCGAACAACACCGGCAGAATCACGATGCCGACGATCATAATCAGACCAAAGATCGACCAGCGACGTCCCTTGGTCAATTGGGCGCTCCGCTTCAACCCCGCAAAGATCCCGGTCTGCTCGATTGCAATGCACTGTGACGGCACCCAAAAGATGACCATCAGGACGAGGGACAGAATGCCAAGGCCGATCAATGACACGCCGACAAGAAGATAGTTGCGCGCCATCGCACTAAGCATCAGGGGTGACGCAAGCGTGGGAAGCGACACGATGATCGCAGCCGCCGCGACGGCCGGAATGAAGCGTACGCCACGCGTGAAGTCGGCGATCGAGGCGACCTCGCCCCGCAGATTGCGCAACACAGCGAACATGGTCGCCAGCTGCATGAGCTGACTGATGATCGCGCCCAGGAAAGGGCCGATGATGACGCCGGACCAACTGAATTCGCCGGAACTTGCCGTGATGGCGGCCGGATCTGGCTTGGCTACACCGATCCTAACCAGATGCAGCAAGAGCGAGATGGCGAGAAACGCAATCACGTTCTTGATCAGAATCCGAAAGCTGTCCGCAAACACCCGGCCAATCGAAAATGCCGTCGAGCGAACCGCAGCGACCTGCTCAGTCATGACCGCATAGTCCCCCAAACCGAACTGCCGCCCAATCGAACCCTCCGCTGGACGCTGCCTGCAACCATGCCAGAGGCGCGGCGAGTCACACAACCGCTGGTGAGGGGTGATTCGTATCGGCCGAGTGGAGGGGACGGGCGGTCACGGCCCGCTCCGATATTCCACGCATCATCGCCGCCGCGGAAGCGGCAGCGACGATGCCTGGTCGAGCTCCTGGGCCCTATGCCGCCTTCGCCCGTTCGCCGATGGCGCGTTCGATGGCGGCGAGGGCCTCGCCGGCGCGGCTGCCGTCGGGGCCGCCGGCCTGGGCCATGTCGGCGCGGCCGCCGCCGCCCTGCCCGCCCAGGGCGGCGCTGCCGACCTTGACCAGGTCGACGGCGCTGAGCTTTCCGGTCAGGTCATCGGTGACGCCGACGACCAGCGAGGCCTTACCCTCGCTGACCGCGACCAGGGCGACGACGCCGGAGCCGATCTGGCGCTTGATCTCGTCGGCCATGCCTTTCAGCTCCTTGGCCGGCACGTCCTGCAGGCTGCGCGGGGCGAACTTGATGCCGCCGACATCCTTCTCCGCCGCGCTCTCGGCCTTGGCGCCGCCGCCGGCGCCGAGCACCGCCGCCTTCCGGCGCGCCTCGGTCAGCTCGCGGTCGAGCCGCTTGCGCTCGTCGAGCAGCACGGCGATGCGCTGGGTCAGGTCGCTGGGCAGCGTTTTCAGGGCCGCCGCCGCCTCGTTCAGCAGGCGCTGCTGCTCGGCGATATAGGCCTCGGCCGCGGCACCGGTCATCGCCTCGATGCGGCGCACGCCGGCGCCGACGGCGCCTTCGCTGACGATCTTGAACAGGCCGATATCGCCGGTGCGGCGCACATGGGTGCCGCCACAGAGCTCGGTCGAGAACACCTTGTTCTCGTTGGCCGCGGTGCCGCCCATGGAGACGACGCGCACCTCCTCGCCGTATTTCTCGCCAAACAACGCCATGGCACCGGCCTCGATCGCCGCATCGGGCGTCATCAGCCGCGTCGAGACATCCTCGTTGATGCGGATGCGCGCGTTCACGTCCTGCTCCACCGCCGCGATCTCTTCCGGCGTCATGGCGCGGGAATGGCTGAAATCGAAGCGCAGGCGGTCGGGCGCCACCAGCGAGCCCTTCTGCGTCACGTGCGCGCCGAGCTTGCGGCGCAGGGCCTCGTGCAGCAGATGCGTCGCCGAATGGTGCGCGCGCAGCCCGCTGCGGCGCTTGCCGTCGACCTTCATCTCGACCGCGTCGCCGACCTTGACCTCGCCCTTGGTCACCTTGCCGAAATGGACGAACAGGTCGCCGACCTTGCGCTGCGCGTCATGGACGGCGATCACCGCGCCGCCGGCCGTGACCAGCTCGCCGCTGTCGCCCATCTGGCCGCCGGATTCGCCGTAGAACGGCGTCTGGTTGGCGATCAGCGCGATCTCGTCGCCCTGCTTCGCCGCCTTCACTTCCTTGCCGTCCTTCACCAGGGCCGTCACCTGGCCCTCCGCCGTCTCGGTCGAGTAGCCGAGGAAATCGGTGGCGCCCAGGCGCTGGCGCAGATCGAACCAGACGGCTTCGGTCGCCGCCTCGCCCGAGCCGGCCCAGGCGGCGCGGGAGCGTTCGCGCTGCTTCTCCAGCTCGGTATTGAAGCCCTCGACATCGACCTCGATGCCGCGATCGCGCAGGATCGATTGGGTGAGGTCGAGCGGGAAGCCGCGGCTGTCGGAAAGCTGGAACGCCACGCTGCCCGAGAGCTTGCCGTCCTTGGTGAGGCCGCTGCCGGAGACCGCCGTTTCCAGCTCCTTCAGGCCGGCATCGAGGGTGCGCTTGAAGTTGGTCTCCTCCAGCTTCAGCGTCTCGACGATCAGCGGCTCGGCGCGGACCAGCTCATTGTAGGCCTGGCCCATCTGGCCGACCAGGGCCGGCACCAGCTTCCACATCAGCGGATCCTTGCAGCCGAGCTTGTGCGCGTGGCGCATGGCGCGGCGCATGATCCGGCGCAGCACGTAGCCGCGCCCCTCGTTCGACGGCAGCACGCCGTCGGCAATCAGGAACGAGGACGAGCGCAGATGATCGGCGATGACCCGGTGCGAGTTGTGCAGCGGGCCGTCTGGATCGGTGCTGGAGAACTGCGCCGAGGCCTCGATCAGCGCCCGCATCAGGTCGATGTCGTAGTTGTCGTGCTTGCCCTGGAGGACCGCCGCCAGGCGCTCCAGGCCCATGCCGGTGTCGATCGACGGCTTGGGCAGATTGACGCGCTGGTCCTTGGTCACCTGCTCGAACTGCATGAAGACCAGGTTCCAGATCTCGATGAAGCGGTCGCCATCCGCGTCCGGGCTGCCCGGCGGGCCGCCGGGGATGCCCTCGCCGTGGTCGTAGAAGATCTCCGAGCACGGCCCGCAGGGGCCGGTATCGCCCATCGCCCAGAAATTGTCCGAGGTCGGGATGCGGATGATCTTGCTGTCGGGCAGGCCGGCGATCTTGCGCCACAGGGCCGCCGCGTCCTCGTCCTCGGAATAGACGGTGACCAGCAGCTTGTCCTTGGGCAGGCCGTATTCCTTGGTGATCAGGCGCCAGGCGAGGTCGATCGCGCGTTCCTTGAAATAGTCGCCGAAGGAGAAGTTGCCCAGCATCTCGAAGAAGGTGTGGTGCCGCGCGGTGTAGCCGACATTCTCCAGATCGTTGTGCTTGCCGCCGGCGCGCACGCATTTCTGCGCGGTCGCCGCGCGCACATAGTCGCGCTTCTCCTGGCCGGTGAAGACGTTCTTGAACTGGACCATGCCCGCGTTGGTGAACATCAGCGTCGGGTCGTTGCGCGGCACCAGCGGCGAGGAGGCGACGATCTCGTGGCCTTCGCGCTTGAAGAAGTCCAGGAACAGGCGGCGGATGTCGTTGGCGGTCTGCATAAGCTCTCGGGTCCAATCAGGCAAAAACGGCCGCAAACCGCGGCTTTCGGGCGGGAAAGCCAGGCTGGCAGCCTTCTCCAGGTAATATTTATGTTTTCCGGGGGCGCGGCAAGGGGCGGCTGGGCCAGGGGCCATATGCGCCGGGCGCAGGCGTGACGGCACCCCCGAAAGCCTCCGGCGCACCGGTCGGGACGGGCGCACATCCCGGAAAAGCTTCGGGCGCGCCGAGGGGGATCGGCGCGCCCGCAGAGAGAACTCGATTTGGAGACCGGGCCTATTCCCCCGCCGACTCCTCGGCCCCGCCACCCTTGTCCATCATGGCGCCGGCGACCAGGCCGGCATTGGCGCGGATCTTCTGCTCGATGTCGTTGGCGATCGCCGGGTTTTCCTTGAGGAAGGTCTTGGCGTTCTCGCGGCCCTGGCCGATGCGCTGGCCGCCATAGGAGAACCAGGCGCCGGACTTCTCCACCACATTGGCGGCGACGCCGAGGTCGATCAGCTCGCCGACCTTGGAAATGCCCTCGCCATACATGACGTCGAACTCGACCACGCGGAAGGGCGGGGCCACCTTGTTCTTCACCACCTTCACCCGGGTCTGGTTGCCGACCACGGTCTCCTTGTCCTTGATCGAGCCGATGCGGCGGATGTCGAGGCGGACCGAGGCGTAGAACTTGAGCGCGTTGCCGCCGGTCGTGGTCTCGGGATTGCCGAACATCACGCCGATCTTCATGCGGATCTGGTTGATGAAGATGACCATGCAGCGCGAGCGCGAGATCGAGCCGGTCAGCTTGCGCAGGGCCTGGCTCATCAGGCGGGCCTGCAGGCCGACATGGGTGTCGCCCATCTCGCCTTCCAGCTCGGCCTTCGGCACCAAAGCGGCGACAGAATCCACCACCAGCACGTCGATGGCGCCGGAGCGCACCAGCGTGTCGGCGATCTCCAGCGCCTGCTCGCCGGTATCGGGCTGCGAGATCAGCAGGTCGTCGAGATTGACCCCCAGCTTGCCGGCATAGCTCGGATCGAGCGCATGTTCCGCGTCGACGAAGGCGCAGGCGCCGCCGGACTTCTGCGCCTCGGCGATCACATGCAGCGCAAGGGTGGTCTTGCCCGAGCTTTCCGGGCCATAGATCTCGATGACGCGGCCGCGCGGCAGGCCGCCGATTCCGAGGGCGATATCGAGGCCAAGCGAACCGGTCGAGACGGCCTCCGCCTCCACCGCAGTTTCGCGCTGCCCCAGGCGCATGATCGAGCCCTTGCCGAAGGCCCGCTCGATCTGCGAGAGCGCGGCGTCCAGTGCCTTGTTCCTGTCCATATCTTCCTTGTCGGCCAATTTAACGACATTCAGCGACATCGCCGTCTC
>JBGAGP010000154.1:0-10891 GCA_044226685.1 Dongiaceae bacterium | reverse complement strand
GGTGATCGCGGTGAACTTCTCCGGGTCCAGCGTGTCGATCGAGACGTTGACCCGCTTGACGCCGTAGGAGGCCAGTTCCTCCGCGTATTTGCCGAGCTGGCTGCCATTGGTGGTGAGGGTAAGCTCGTCGAGGTCGCCGCTCTGCAGATGCCGCGACAGGTTGCGGATCAGCGACATGACGTTCTTGCGCACCAGCGGCTCGCCGCCGGTCAGCCGCAGCTTGCGCACGCCGCGGCGCACGAAGGCGCTGCACAGGCGGTCCATCTCTTCCAGGGTCAGCAGGTCGGCCTTGGGCAGGAAGGTCATGTCTTCCGCCATGCAATAGACGCATCGGAAGTCGCAGCGATCCGTCACCGAAACGCGGAGATAGGAGATGTGCCGGCCAAATGGGTCAATCATGGGCGGGGTCGATCATGCTGCCACCGTCATATCCCCCTGAATATAGCGATGCGAACGGGGGATTTCCTCCTCAAAGAATCTAAGGGTTTTCAATCCGGTAGAAGGGTAACCTTCCGCTGGGGCATCGTCGTGGCGACACGTGAGCGCAGGGGGCGAGCATGACAATCAGAGTCCAGGAAATCGGACCAATCGTGGGAATCATCCTCGCCGGCGGCCGGTCGCAGCGCATGGGTGGCGGCGACAAATGCCTGCACATGCTCGGTGGCCGGCCATTGCTGGCGCATGTGATCGAGCGGCTGAAACCACAGGTCGATCGCCTGGTGCTGAACGCCAATGGCGAGGCGGCGCGTTTCGCCGCGTTTGGCCTGCCGGTCATTGCCGATGGCGTGCCGGATTTCGCCGGGCCGCTGGCCGGCGTCCTGGCCGGGATGGAATGGACGGCGGCACATCTGCCGGAGGCGCACTACATCGTGACTGTTCCGGGCGACGGGCCGTTCCTGCCGCCTGACCTGGTGCAGCACCTGGCGGCGCAACTGATTGCCGAGGACGCCGAACTGGCGGTGGCGGCAAGTGCCGGGCAGCCCTATCCGGTGATCGGCTTGTGGCCGGTGCGCCTGCGCGCCGAACTGCGCCAGGCGCTCACCGTCGAGCACGAGCACAAGGTGGATGCCTGGACCGGCCGCTATCGCAGGGTCATCGCGGAATTTCCGACCGATCCGGTGGATCCCTTCTTCAACGCCAACACGCCGGAGCAACTTGCGGAGGCGGAAGGCTTGCTGGCGGCGCGCCGCGATCTCATGTAAGACCCGTTCACATGGGCTGGTCAAAAGACGGATCCGACGGCCGCAAAGGCTATCACCACGGCAATCTGCGCGAAGCGCTGATCCGGGCCGCGCTCAATCTCATCGGCGAGAAGGGGCCGGCCGGGTTCACCTTCGCCGATGCCGCGCGCGCGGCTGGTGTCAGCTCCGCCGCGCCCTATCGCCATTTCCGTGACCGTGATGCCTTGCTGGCCGATGTCGCCAAGCGCGGCTTCGAGCTGTTCGCGGCGGCACTGGAGAAGGCCTGGAACAACGGCCAGCCCAACCCCTATGTCGCCTTCGAGGCGGTTGGGCGCGCCTACCTGGCCTTCGCCCGGAAGGAGCCGGCGCATTATTCGGCGATGTTCGAGGCCGGCGTGGCGTTGGATGCCGATCCCGGGCTGCAGAAGGCCTCGGACGACGCCTTCGGCGTGCTGCGGCGGGCATCGGAGGCGTTGTGCGCCCACCTCCCCAAGGACGGCCGCCCGCCGGCCCTGATGATGAGCCTGCACATCTGGGCGCTGGCGCATGGCATCGCCTCGCTGTTCGGCCGGGCAGATGCCGGGCGGCGGAAGCTGCCGATGCCGGCGGAGGATCTGCTGGAGGCGGCGATCCTGGTCTATCTGCGCGGCCTTGGGATCACCGGCGGGCCGGGCCACGGCGGTTAGGGCCACGGACGATCGGCACTGCGGCTCCCGCGAAAAAAGCGCGTTCTTCCCGAAAATCGGTTCACGAGGACTTGACGACCCGCCCCGGCTTTGCCATCTATGTTAATGTTATTAACATTCACATGAGAGGCTTCCGATGGGCTTTGCAGCAAGAATGGACGATTACGGACGGCCGGCCTGGATCGGCTTGCTGGTCCTGACCTTCATCCTGTGCTGGCCGGTCGGTCTGGCGCTCTTGGCTTACCTGATATGGAGCGGACGCATGGGCTGTGGAAGTAGGGATCGCTGGGAGAAGATGCGGGAAAAGATGGGACGCTGGCACGAACGCCATTATGCCGGACCCAGCAGCGGCAACACCGCCTTCGACGAGTATCGCGCCGAGACCTTGCGCCGGCTGGAGGAGGAGCAGCGCGAATTCCTCGATTTCCTCGAGCGCCTGCGCAAAGCCAAGGACAAGGCCGAGTTCGACCAGTTCATGAACGACCGCAAGCAGCGGCCGCAAGGCCCGAGCGGCGAGGCGCAGCCGCAGGCCTAGCCGGGTCGAAGAGATATCCCTGAGTGCGAAAAATGGCCGCCCGGGTGGGGGAACCCGGGCGGCCTTCGTCTTAGGGGAGGGACACATGCGAAAGCGGGCAGGCCATCGACGGCTTGGGGGGAGGCTCGATCAGAGGCGGGCCCGTTTCACGCCTGGGACTATGCCGCCCGGCGCGCGAGGTTGAAAATGCCGATGCCCTATGGTCGCGATGCGCCGCGGTTATCGCCGATCCGGTGCGGCGAGGTCGGGAAACAAGGCGACGAGGCCGCCGACCAGATCCTCGATCATCGCCGCCAGGATCACGCGGCCCTTCTCCGCGCTGGCCAGGGTCGGATCGCCGTAGGCTCCGGTCACGCTGAAATCGGCGCGCGCGGGATCGGTGCTTTGCATCGTGCTCGGCGTGGCGAAAATTTCTGGCGCGCCTTCGCGGCCGTAATCGGTGCGCGCCAGGTCCAGGCGCACCACTTCCGGCGCCACCGCCAGCATGATCGACGTCTCGCGTTCGTCGGCGTGGCTGCCGAATTCCTGCCGCAGCAGATGGTCGGCGCTACGGCCAAGGCGGCGGATATCGGCGCTGCCGATCGCGATGCCACGGCGCTCCAGGATGCCGCGGGTCGCCAGGCCAATGGGCCCCTCGGTGGAGACGCCGGTATTGAGGATCGCCAGGCGGCGGGCGCCCTGGTCGAGATAGCCCTCGAGCAACTCGGTCAGCACCCGCGCGAAGGTCTCGGCGGAGAGATGCTGGCTCCCGGGATAGGTTCGGAACACCGGGTAGTAGCCGAACGGAATGATCGGCGCGATCAGCACCGGCAGTCGCGCCGCGACGCCCTCGGCCAGGGCGCGCGCCAGCAGCCAGTCGTTGTTCATCGGCAGGTGATGGCCATGCTCCTTGGCCGTCGCGCCGATGGGGAAGACGACAGGGACGTCCGCCTTGAAGGCGGCGGCCACCTCCGGCCAGGTCAACTGCTCCAGGAACCGGCCGGGTGTCATGAGCGGTCCTTGCCTGCGTCAGCGCTCGGGACCGCCAGATCGGCTGCGTCGACCACTGCCAGGGGGACGGCGGCCAAGTGAAGCACCAGCTTGCCGCGATTCTCGAAATTGACCGTGGCCCGGCCGGCGACCACCGACTGCACCTGGCCCAGGCCCCAATCCGGGTTCCGCGGGGAACGCACGAAAGTGCCGGGTGTCAGCCATTCCGCCTTGTTTTGCACGCTCTTGCCCAGAACCGGCCAATGTGTAACGAAGGATATACGCTTTCCGGCCAAGATCGGACGGTAAAAGTTCTGCCCGACCCTGGGTCCGGGTCCGGCGGCCCAATCCAGGACCCGGCATGGAAATTCGAGCATGGACATCGACCTGCGCGCCCTTGAACTGGCTTGCTCCAAGCTCTGCCATGACGTGATCAGCCCGATCGGCGCGGTCAACAACGGCTTGGAGCTGCTGGAGGAGGAAGACGACGCGGCGCTCAAGGCCGAGGCCGCGGCGCTGGCCCAGCGCAGCGCCAGGCGCGCCAGCATCCTGCTCCAGGTCTTTCGCAGCGCCTTCGGCAATGCCGGCAATCAGCCCAGCTTCGGTCCGCGCGAAGCCGCCGCCCTCGGCCAGGAACTCCTGGCCGGCGGCAAGGTGCAACTGATCGCCCCCGATTTGCCGGAGGCGTCGGCGCTTCCACCCGGATTTGGCAAACTTGTCGTCAATGTGATTGTCATGGCGGCCGACGCGCTGCCGCGCGGCGGCACGGTGGAGCTCGGCGTGACCGCGGCGCAGCCCGGCAAGGGCACGGTCACCGTGCAATGCGGCGGCCAGCAGATCGCCTGGTCGCCGGAATTCGCGCGTGCAGTCTTGCGTGATCTTTCGGCAGACGAATTAAGCGCCCACAATATCCTTCCGTATATGTGCGCCACCTTTGCGCAGCGCCTCGGCCTGAGCCTTTCGGTGATGCAGGAAGGGCCTGGAATCCTAAGGATTATCGCCGCTTAGAACGGCCGCGAAGTCCTTTCCCGGATACCACTCGGTTCACCTTAAATTAATTGTTTTCTGTGACCTTCGAGCGTGGTCGTAAGCCCGCGTCTCGCGGCGCTCGACCCCCCTCGTAACAAGGGTCAAGAGACCGCACATGGACGATCTTCTGAGCGAGTTCCTCACCGAGACTTCTGAAAATCTGTCGGTTCTGGACGTCGAGCTGGTGAAGCTCGAGCAGAACCCGAACGATGCGGAGCTGCTCGGAAACATCTTTCGACTGGTCCACACGGTAAAGGGCACCTGCGGCTTCCTCGGGTTGCCGCGGCTCGAATCGGTGGCGCATGCCGGCGAGAACATCCTCGGCAAGCTGCGCGAAGGCGAGATGGTGGCTTCACCGGAAGCGATCTCCGCCGTGCTCGAATGCCTGGACCGGATCCGCAACATCATGAGCGATCTCGAGGCCAGCGGCAGTGAACCGGAAGGCGACGATTCGGAACTGATCCGGCGCCTGAACGAAATGGCCGATGGCGGCGGCGCTCCGGCGGCGAAGCCGGCCGCGGCGGCGCCGAAGCCGGCGCCCGCACCGGTCGCCGAGGCGGCTCCGGCTCCGGCCGCGAAGCCGGCCAAGGGCGGTGCCGGCCCCTCGATCTACGAACAGATTGGCGGCATGGGCACCATCGACGCGGTGGTCGAGGTGATGTTCGGCCGCATCACGGGCGACCTCCGGCTCAGCCCATTCTTCGAGGGCGCCAGCGTCGACCATATCCAGGGGCGCCTGCGCGATTACCTGGCGAAGATCTGCGGCGGCCCGGACGGCTTCGGCAAGGTCAACCTCAATACGCCGCATGCGGGCGTCGTCGCCCGCGGCATGAACGACACGCATTTCGATGCCTTCGCCGGTCATCTGCAGGCCGGGCTTAACGCGCTCGAGGTGCCGACGCATCTGGCTGCCATGATCATGGCGATCATCTTCGGCAGCCGGGAAGAGATCATGGGGCGCGCCGCGGGCGGGTCAAGCCCGACCAATGCCGCGATGCACGCGCAGGAACAGGCTGCAGTGGAGACGCCGGTGGAGACACCAATCGAAGTCGAAGCGGAGCCCGCGCCGGCCAAGCCGGCGAAGGCCGCTCCCGCCAAAGCCGACACCGCGAAGGGTGAAGGCGGCGAGGCCAAGGACAGCGCCGTCGCCAACCAGAGCATCCGCGTCAACGTGGAGCTGCTCGAGAACCTGATGACGATGGTGAGCGAGCTGGTGCTCACCCGCAACCAGGTCCTGCAGATCCTGCGCAAGCAGAAGGACAGCGAGTTTGCTGCACCGCTGCAGCGCCTGAACCATGTCACGTCCGAGCTGCAGGAAGGCGTCATGAAGACGCGCATGCAGCCGATCGGCAACGCCTGGTCGAAGCTGCCGCGCCTGGTGCGCGACCTCAGCCACGAATTGAAGAAGAAGATCGACCTGGTCATGATCGGCCAGGACACCGAGCTCGACCGCCAGGTCCTCGAGATGATCAAGGACCCGCTCACCCACATGGTGCGCAACTCGGCCGACCACGGCCTGGAGATCCCGGAGGAGCGTCGCAAGGCGGGCAAGCCGGAGACCGGCAAGGTCACGCTCAACGCCTATCACGAGGGCGGCCACATCATCATCGAGATCAGCGATGACGGCCGCGGCCTGCCGATCGACAAGATCAAGGCCAAGATCGTCCAGAACGGCCTCGCCACTGAATCCGAACTGGAGCAGATGAGCGAGCAGCAGATCCAGCAGTACATCTTCAAGGCCGGCTTCTCCACCGCCGCCAAGGTGACCAGCGTCTCCGGCCGCGGCGTCGGCATGGACGTGGTGCGCACCAACATCGAGAAGATCGGTGGCACCGTCGAGATGCGCTCCACCCAGGGCAAGGGCAGCACCTTCGTCATCAAGATCCCGCTGACCCTCGCCATCGTGTCGGCCCTCATCGTCGAGTGCGCCCAGGAGCGCTTCGCCATCCCGCAGATCAGCGTGGTTGAGCTGGTGCGCGCGACCGCCAACGGCGAGCTGCGCGTCGAGCGGATCAAGGACACGCCGGTGCTGCGCCTGCGCAACCGCCTGCTGCCGCTGGTCTCGTTGCGCAGCCTGCTGAAGCTCGACACCGAGAAGGCCGCCTCCGAGGACGATACCTTCATCGTCGTCACCCAGGTCGGCACCTACAGCTTCGGCATCATGGTCGACCGGGTGTTCGACACCGAGGAAATCGTGGTCAAGCCGGTGGCGCCGATCCTGCGCGATATCGAGATGTTCTCCGGCAACACTATCCTCGGCGACGGCTCGGTGATCATGATCCTCGATCCCAACGGCATCGCCTCGCATAGCGGCCAGATGGGCGCCGATGGCCAGACCGCCGACCAGATGGCCGGCAAGTCGCGCGGCCAGAGCGAGGAGAAGGTGCCACTGCTGCTGTTCCGCGCCGGCGACGGCACGCCCAAGGCGGTGCCGCTCGCTCTCGTCGCCCGCCTCGAGGAGATCGAGCGCAAGGCGATCGAGCAGTCGAACGGCCGCTGGGTGGTGCAGTATCGCGGCCAGCTGATGCCGCTCATCACCATGGACCACAGCCAGGAAGTGGTCGCCGACGGCGCGCGCCAGCCGGTGCTGGTGTTCCAGGACCAGGAGCATTCGATGGGCCTGATGGTCGACCAGATCGTCGACATCGTCGAGGCGAAGCTCAATGTCGAGCTCGGCGCCGAGATCCCGGGCCGCATCGGCAGCGCGGTGGTCGCCGGCCAGGCGACCGAGATCATCGATACCGGCTACTTCCTCCGCCAGGCCTCCGCCGACTGGTTCGGCTCGCAGGAGCGCGACCGCAACATCGGCGGCCAGAAGCGCCTGCTGCTGGTCGACGACAGCGCCTTCTTCCGCAACCTGCTGGCGCCGCAGCTTTCCGCGGCGGGCTTCATGGTCACTGCCGTCGAGAGCCCGGACAAGGCGCTGGCGCTGTGCGAGGCCGGCGAGGAGTTCGACATCATCGTCAGCGACATCGAGATGCCCGGCATGTCCGGCTTCGAGTTCTGCCAGATGGTCAAGCGTCAAGGCCGCTGGCAGAACATCCCGATCGTCGCGCTGTCCTCGCGGGCGTCGCCGCGCGACCTGGAGAAGGGCCGCGACGTCGGCTTCGACGACTACGTCGCGAAATACGACCGCGATGGCCTGGTCCATACCCTGAACTCCACCCTGACTGAGATGAGAGGCGCGGCATGAGCGAGAAAGCTGCAACGATGACCGAGGGCGCTGCTGCCATCGGCTCCGAGGATTTCCGCGACTACGTGACCATGTCGATCGGCGACCAGATGTTCGGCATTCCGGTGCTGAACGTCCAGGACGTGCTCGGATCGCAGCAGATCACGCGCGTGCCCCTGGCCCCGCCGGAGGTTGCCGGTTCGCTCAACCTGCGCGGCCGCATCGTCACCGCGATCGACGTGCGCCTGCGCCTCAACATGCCCAAGAAGGACGACGGCAAGCCGCCGATGTCCGTGGTGGTCGAGCATGACGGCGAGCTCTACAGCCTGCTGGTCGACGCGGTGGGCGAGGTGCTGAGCCTCAACATGAAGGACTACCAGCGCAATCCGCCGACGCTGAATGCGCGCCTGCGCGAGTTCTCCGACGGCATCTACCGCCTGAACGGGTCTCTGCTGGTGGTGCTGTCGGTCGGCTCCCTGCTCAATTTCGGCAGCCACAAGGACGCTGCGTAGGATCGCTGGGGGGCGGAGGCAGGATGGTGAGTTGGGACAAGCGATGTGAGGACGGAGCCGCGCGATGAAGTCCTGTCTGGTGGTCGATGATTCCAAGGTCGTGCGCATGGTCGCGCGCAAGATCCTTGAGGGTCTGAATTTCGAGATCGAAGAGGCCGAGAACGGCCGGATCGCCATGGACGCCTGCCTGAAGCGCATGCCCGACGTGATCCTGCTCGACTGGAACATGCCGGTGATGAGCGGCATCGAGTTCCTGCGCGTGCTGCGCAAGTCCGACGGCGGGCAGATGCCGGTCGTGGTGTTCTGCACCACCGAGAACGACATCGCCCATATCCAGGAGGCGATCGGCGCCGGGGCCAACGAATACATCATGAAGCCGTTCGACAGCGAGATCATCGAGTCGAAGTTCAGCCAGGTCGGGCTGATCTGAGTAGAGAGTGCGGGAGATGGGTGTGGTCGAAGCGGGCGTGAGGAAACCAGGGACAAGTGGCACCGCTGCGCCGATTCGCGTGCTGGTGGTCGACGATTCCCACGTCATCCGCGGGTTGCTGACGCGCACGCTCGATTCCGATCCGGGCATCAAGGTCGTCGCTTCCGCCAGCAACGGCAAGGCGGCGATCGAAGAGGTTTCCAAGAACGAGATCGACGTCGTCGTGCTCGACATCGAGATGCCGGTGATGGACGGCATGACCGCGCTGCCGCAGCTGATCGCGGCGCGCCCCGGCATCCAGGTCATCATGGCCTCGACGCTGACGCTCAAGGGCGCGTCGATCAGCATGAAGGCCATCTCGCGCGGCGCGGTCGACTACGTGCCGAAGCCGACCTCGACCGGTGAAATCAATTCCGCGGAGGGCTTCAAGCGCGACCTGATCTCGAAGGTCAAGAACTGGGGCACGGCCGGGCGGCGGCGCAAGCCGGGCAGCGCGCCCACGGCCGCGATCCAACCGGGCTCCGCGCTCAAGCGGCTCTATGCGACCGGACCGATCAAGCTGCGCGACATGCCGACGCTGTTCCGCCCGGACTGCCTGGCGATCGGGTCCTCCACCGGCGGGCCGCAGGCGCTGTTCAAGGTCTTCCAGATGCTGGGCAAGGTCACCAACATGCCGGTCTTCGTGACCCAGCACATGCCGGCGACGTTCACCACGATCCTGGCCGAGCACCTGGCCCAGGCCAGCGGCATGCCCGCGGCGGAAGCCAAGGACGGCGAGCCGGTGACGCCGGGGCGCATCTACGTGGCGCCGGGCGATTTCCACATGACGGTCGCGGTCGAGGGCGGGCGCAAGGTCGTGCATCTCGACAAGAACCCGCCGGAGAACTTCTGCCGGCCGGCCGTCGACCCGATGCTGCGTTCCCTGGCCAAGGCCTATAACGGCAAGGTCATGGTCATGATGCTGACGGGAATGGGGCAGGATGGCGCGAAGGGCTCGCGGGAGATCGTCGATGCCGGCGGCGTCGTCGCCGCCCAGGACGAGGCGACCAGCGTGGTCTGGGGCATGCCCGGCGCGGTGACGTCGGCGGGGCTGTGCAGCGCGGTTCTGCCGCTGTCCGATATCGGGCCCTTCCTGCGCAAGACGATTTCGAGGATGGCAGCATGACCGTGACCGATTTCGAGTTCATCTGTCAGATCCTGCGCGAGCGGTCGGGTCTCGTCCTTACCAACGACAAGGCCTACCTGCTCGAGAGCCGCCTGTTGCCGGTCGCGCGCAAGTGGAAGCTGGCGACCTTCGACGACCTGGTGCGGGTGATCCGTTCCAAGATGGACGAAGCCGTGATCAAGGACGTCGTCGAGGCGATGACGACCAATGAATCCTTCTTCTTCCGCGACACCAAGCCGTTCGACCAGTTCAAGTCGCTGGTCCTGCCGGCGATGCTGAAGGGGCGCGCCAGCAGCAAGACGATCCGCATCTGGAGCGCTGCCTGCTCGAGCGGCCAGGAAGGCTACTCGCTGGCGATGATCCTGTCGGAGATGGCGGCGCAGCTCAACGGCTGGCGCATCGAGATCATCGGCACCGACCTTTCCACCGACATCCTCGCGCGCGCGAAAGAGGGCATGTATTCGCAGTTCGAGGTGCAGCGCGGCCTGCCCATCACCATGCTGGTGAAGTACTTTTCCCAGGTGGGAGATCGCTGGCAGATCAACGCCAAGATCCGCTCCATGGTGCAGTTCCGCGAGTTCAACCTGCTGCACGACCCGATGGTGCTGGGCCGCTTCGACGTCGTGTTCTGCCGCAACGTGCTGATCTATTTCGACCAGCCGACCAAGGGCCGGGTGCTGAACTCGATCGCCAAGCAGATGCCCGAAGACGGCTTCCTGTTCCTCGGCGGCGCGGAGACCGTGCTCGGCATCACCGACAAGTTCCAGATGATGCCCGGCCAGCGCGGCGTCTATGGCTTGACCGGCGGCCAGAAGCCGGCGATGGCCCCGCTCGCCGCGGCGGCCGGCGCGAAGCGCTAGAGGATCCGCGACCCGCAAAAGCGAAACGCGCGCCGGAAGGCGCGCGTTTTTGTTTCGTGGATAGGGCTGGCGCGCTAGGCGCTGGCGCCTTCGGCCTTCTTGGGCGCGCCGGTGCGGGCTTCTTCCGGATCGCGCAGCACGTAGCCGCGGCCCCACACCGTCTCGATGTAGTTCTCGCCGCCCGTTGCGTTGCTCAGCTTCTTGCGCAGCTTGCAGACGAAGACGTCGATGATCTTCAGCTCCGGCTCGTCCATGCCGCCATAGAGATGATTGAGGAACATCTCCTTGGTCAGGGTCGTCCCCTTGCGCAGCGAGAGCAACTCGAGGATGCCGTATTCCTTGCCGGTCAGGT
>JBGAGP010000153.1:0-11007 GCA_044226685.1 Dongiaceae bacterium | reverse complement strand
AATGCCGTGCTCGACGTGATGGAAGAGGAGAACCTGCTGGAGCGCGCCAATGTCATCGGCAAGCGCATGATCGAGCGCCTGACCGAGATGAAGAAGCGCAACAGCTTCGGCAACCGCATCGGCGACATCCGCGGCCTCGGTGCCATGGTGGCCTGCGAACTCATCACCAAGGACGGCACGCCGGATGCCGACCTGACCAAGCAGGTGGTGAACAAGGCCGGCGAGAACGGCTTGGTGCTGCTCAGCTGCGGCGTCAACGCCAACGTGCTGCGCTTCCTGATGCCGCTCACCGCGCCCGACGCGATCATCGACGAGGGCTTCGACCTGCTCGAGAAGACCATCGGCCAGGTGCTCGAGGCACAGATCAAGGCGGCGTGACCGGCCCGGGATCGAACAAAAAAGGCCGCGGGAGCGATCCCGCGGCCTTTTTTGCTGGTCGCCGATCGGCGAAGCCTAGTTCCCGGTCTTCTTTTTCAGCGCGCTGATCAGGGCGGCGACGCTGCCGCCGTTGCTGGAAATGACCGAGGCGAATTCCTGGCGATGGGTGTCGGCGAGGCTCAATCCCTCGACCTTCACGTCGCTGATCTTGTAGGGCGCGGCATTGCTGAGGATGACCCAGTCGACCCGGGCCTCCTCGCCGCTCGGCAGCTTCACCACCGAGAACACCGTCGCATGGCCGTCGCCCTCGTCGCGCACCCGGCCGATCGCCATCTCGTGGCCGGTATAGCTGGCGAAACGCTTGCCGTAGGACAGCGCCAGGAAGTCGGTGAGCGCGGCGATGAACTCCGTCTGCTCCTCCGGCGTCGCCTTGCGCCAATAGCTGCCCAGCATGTATTTGGCGATGCCGGGCATGTCGAAATACTGCTCCAGCAGCGGCTTCAGCTTGGCGGCGCGATCCTTGTCGGTGGCGCTCGGCGTCACCGCAAGCTCGGTGATCGCCTTGCTGCTGACTTCCTGGACGAACGAACTGGGGTCGTCAGCCGAGGCATGCACGACGGGCGCCGTGCCGATGCCCAGCAATACGAAACCGGCGGCGAGTATCAGCCGGCGATTCCACATGCGAGAGAACATGTCTACTCCGCGGTGCTGACTTGATCCTCGGGCTTGGCCGGAGCGAACACGACGGGCATATCGCCGTCTTCCGGGATCATCTCTTCGGTGATGATCTGGGACGCCTGTTGCTCGGTCTCGCCGTTCTTGATCAGGTCGTTGCGCTTCTGCCGATATAGGCTGCGCACGGTGGCATAAAAGTCCACCGAGCCTTTCTTCAATTCGTCGATCGCCTCGAGGTTCCGGGCGCGCGTATCGATCGCGTCCAGGCCGGCGCGGGCAGTATTGATGTAGGAGACGTTGTAGGCGTAGCCGACCCAGGTCAGCGGATCGAGCGCGTAATCGACCAGGCGACCGGTTGCATCGCGCGGATTGCTCGGGCCGATGATCGGCAGGTGCAGGTACGGGCCTTCGCCGGAACCCCAGACCGCCAGGGTCTGGCCGAAATCTTCCTCGTGGTACTTCAGGTCCATCATGTCGGCGACGTCGATCAGGCCGCCGACGCCGATGGTGGAGTTGATGAAGAAGCGCGCCACGGTCGTGCCGGCGCGGCTCCATTCGCCCTGGAACAGGTCGTTGGCCAGATAGACCGGCGACTTGAGGTTGCGCAGGAAGTTGCGCACGCCGTCCTCGGCCGGATCTGGCATCGCCAGGTGGTACCAGCCGGCGAAGGGCTTCAGCAGGATCTCGTCGAGGAAGTTGTTCACCTCGAAGAAATAGCGGTTCATCGGCTCGTATGGATCGTTGGCCTCGTTATAGGCCTGCACCGCGGCCTCGTCGGCCGGATCCGGCTTGGTCGCGCATCCCGCAGCCAGCAGGCACAAGCCTGCCACCGCTGCCGTCAGCGTCGTGCGAAACGTCGGATTTACCTGCTGCATCATTATTCAACCTTCTGTCGGCAGCCGACCTTCTTCAGGCCATGCCCTTGCGAGCTGTTCCACCGCCCCCACGATCCGACGACCCAAACCGTCAGAACCCCACGCGTGAGGCGTCTGCATTCCACGAGTGGCCCGATCGTCACACAGCGCGAGTTAACTGTTCGTAACCGTGCCGCAGAACGATGTTCACCAATCGGGGATTATGACGCCCCGGCGATGAGTTAGCACAGGATAGGGGCGGAAACCATAGGCCGCTGGTTGCCCTTGTCCGGGCGACCCCGGAGTCTGTGGCAAAATTGCCGCAGATTCGCCCTCCGGAGTTCCGGTGCCGGCTTCTCATCCTATCTGCTCACAGCCTTTTGAGTCGCTGGGACGCGCTTGGTCCATTCGTCCAACCCCCATCGATCTGGGGCGTGGTGTCCGGGCCGGCGCTGCAAAACCCCGTGATCCTGCCGGCGCTCCGAGTCCCATGCCGTGCGCGTTCCCGGACGGTGCGGTTCAGGACAGTGTTTCGGCGTAGTGGCAGGCCACCGCGCGCCCGGCGACCGGGCGCAGTGCCGGACGCTCCTGGGCGCAGAGTTCGGTGGCGAAGGGGCAGCGCTTGTGAAAGGCGCAGCCGGAAGGCGGGTCGATGGGCGAGGGCAGCTCGCCCTTCACCATCAGGCGCTTGGAGCGGGCCTTGGGGTCGACCGAGGGTGTCGCGGCCAGCAGCGCCTGGGTATAGGGGTGCTTCGGCGCCGCGAAGATCGCCTCCTTCGGCCCATGCTCGACCGGGCGGCCGAGATACATGACCATGAGCTCGTCGGCGATGTGCTGCACCACGCTGAGGTCGTGCGAGATGAAGAGGTAGGCGAGGTTCAGCTCCGCCTGCAGGTCCATCAGCAGGTTCAGCACCTGGGCGCGGATCGAGACGTCGAGGGCCGAGACCGGCTCGTCGGCCACCACGATCTTCGGATGCAACATCAGGGCCCGCGCGATGGCGATGCGCTGACGCTGGCCGCCGGAAAACATGTGCGGATAGCGGTTGTAGTGCTCCGGCCGGAGCCCGACCCTGGCCATCATGGCGCGCGCCGCGTCGGCGCGTTCCTTCGCCGCAAGGCTGGTGTTGATCTCCAGCGGTTCTTCCAGGATCTGGCCCACCTGCTTGCGCGGGTTGAGCGAGCCGTAGGGGTCCTGGAACACCATCTGCACCTTGGGCCGCATGGCGCGCAGGGCGGAACCGTCGGCGGCGACCACGTCGGTGCCGTCGATGACCAGCTGGCCGGCGGTCGGCTTCTCGATCATCGTCACCAGGCGGGCGAGGGTCGACTTGCCGCAGCCGGACTCGCCGACCACGGCGAGCGTCTGGCCGGCGGCGAGCGTGAAGCTGGCCCCGGCGACGGCCTGCAGGACTGCCGCCTCGCGGAACATGCCGCGGCCGATGCGATAGTGGCGCTGCAGATCGGTCGCCTGCAGGATCGGCCCGCTGGCGATGCCGGGCGCCGACGGGGTCGCGGCCATGGCCATCGTCATCGGGCGCCTCCGCCGATCGGGAAATGGCAGCGTACCCGGGCGCCGAGCTTGTCTTCGAGCGCCGGCTGCTCGACGCGACAGCGCTCCTGGACGAAGCCGCAGCGCGGATTGAAGACGCAGCCGGTCGGACGGTCGGCGATGCCGGGCACCACGCCGGGAATGGTGTTCAGCCGCTTGCCATGGGCGTGCTCGGGCAGCGCCTCCAGCAGCGCCGCCGTATAGGGATGGCGCGGCTGGGCGAAGAGGTTTCCGGCCAGCTGCTCCTCGACCTGCTGGCTGGCATACATCACCATCACCCGTTGCGCCGTCTCCGCCACCACGCCCATGTCATGGGTGATCAGCACCAGCGCCATGTTGCGCTCGCGCTGGAGCGAGGCGAGCAGGTCCAGGATCTGCGCCTGGATGGTGACGTCGAGGGCGGTGGTCGGCTCGTCGGCGATCAGCAGCTTGGGATTGCAGGCGATGGCCATGGCGATCATGACGCGCTGGCACATGCCGCCGGATAGCTGGTGCGGATAGGAATCGAGCCGCGAGGCGGCGGCGGGAATACCGACCTGCTCCAGCAGTTCGAGGGTGCGGCGCCGGCGCTCCGCCTTGCTGCCGCCCTCATGCACCGCCAGCGTCTCCATGATCTGGTAGCCGACGGAGAAGGAGGGGTTGAGGCTGGTCATCGGCTCCTGGAAGATCATGGCGATGTCCTTGCCCACGATCTTGCGTCGCGCCGCATCGGAGAGCGACAGCAGGTCGATGCCGTCGAAGCGCATGACGTCGGCCGTAACCTTGCCCGGCCAGGCGATCAGGCCCATTACCGCCAGCATGGTGACGCTCTTGCCGGAGCCGGATTCGCCGACCACGCCGAGCAATTCTCCGGAATCGAGCGTGACGTCGAGGCCGTCCACCGCGCGGAACGGCCCGCGATGGGTCTGGAACTGGACCGAGAGGTTGCGGATTTCGAGCAATGCCATGGTCAGCGCTTCAGCTTCGGGTCGAGCGCGTCGCGCAGGCCGTCGCCCAGCAGGTTGAAGGCCAGCACGGTGACCAGGATGGCGAGGCCGGGGAAGGTGACCACCCAGGGGGCGGCACGGATCAAGGTGCGCGCATCGGCCAACATGGTGCCCCATTCCGGTGTTGGCGCCTGGGCCCCGTAGCCGAGGAAGCCGAGCGCGGCAGCATCGAGAATGGCGGTGGAGAAGCTCAAGGTCGCCTGCACGATCAGCGGCGCCAGGCAGTTGGGCAGCACCACGTTCAGCATCAGCCGCATCGTGCCGGCGCCGGCCACGCGGGAAGCGGTGACGTAGTCCTTCGGCAATTCGGTCAGCACCGCGGCGCGCGCCAGGCGGGCGTAGTGGGGCACATAGGTGATGGCGACGGCGATCATGGCGTTGAGCAGGCCGGAGCCGAGGATGGCGACGATGGCGAGCGCCAGCAACAGGCTGGGGATCGACAGGATGATGTCCATCGCGCGCATGACCAGGATGTCGACCGTGCCGCGGAAAAAGCCGGAGAGCAGGCCGAACAGGATTCCGGCCGCCAGCGAGATCGTGACCACGATGGCGCCGATGAACAGCGAATAGCGCGAGCCGTAGATAAGACGCGAAAGCAGGTCGCGGCCGACCGCGTCGGTGCCGAGCACGAAGCGCGGATCGCTGCCCTCCTGCCAGAAGGGCGGGCAGGGCTTGGCGACGCAGTCCTTGAAGACCTCCTGGTAGTGGAACGGCGCGATCACGTCGGCGGAAGCGGCCGCCAGGACCAGCAGCACGATCACCACGAGGCCGGCCATGGCACCCTTGTTCGCCTGCAGCGACAGCCACACCTCGCGCGCCGGCGAGATCGGCTGGCTGGTGACGGGGGCACTCTGGAGGGCGGTGTCGGTCATGCGCAGGTTCCTACCGCTTGTGCCGGATGCGCGGATTGAGCAGGCCGTACATCAGGTCGACCAGCAGATTGATGCTCATGACCAGCGCGGCGATGATCAGGACGCCGCCCTGCAGCGCGGGATAGTCGCGCCGGCCGATGGATTCCACCAGCCACTTGCCGATGCCAGGCCAGGAAAAGACGCTCTCCGTCAGGATGGCGCCGCCCATCAGCGTGCCGACCTGCAGGCCGATGACGGTCACCACGGGAATGAGCGCATTGCGCAGCGCATGCACCGCGACGATGCGATAGATGCCGAGGCCCTTGGCCCGCGCGGTCCGGATGTAGTCCTCGCCCAGCACCTCCAGCATCGCGGAGCGCGTCATGCGCGCGATCACGGCGAGCGGCACAGTGCCGAGCACGATGGTTGGCAGGATCAGATGCTGAAGGGCGTTGAGGAACGAGCCCTTTTCGTCGGACAGCAGTGTGTCGATCAGCATGAAGCCGGTGGTCTCATCGACGAAGAAATCATCGGACAGCCGCTTGGCGACCGGCGTCCAGCCGAGGCTTACCGAAAACAACAGCTGCAGCAGCAGCCCCCACCAGAAGATGGGCATGGAATAGCCGGTCAGGCTGGTGCCCATGACCGTGTGATCGTAGACCGAACTGCGCTTGACCGCAGCTAGAACGCCTGCCGGCAAGCCGATCAGGGTCGCGAAGATCATCGCGAAGATGGCCAGTTCGAGGGTGGCCGGAAACAGATTGAGAAACTCATCCATTACCGGCCGATGGGTGATGACTGAGATGCCGAGATCGCCCTGCAGCACGCCGCCGACATAGTCGAAGAACTGAACGTAGAGCGGCCGGTCGAGGCCCATCTCGTGGATCAGCTCGGCGTGGCGCTCGGCGGAAATGCCGCGCTCGCCCACGCGCACCTCGACCGGATCGCCCGGCACCAGGCGGATCAGGATGAAGGTCAGCAGGATGATGCCGAGGAAAGTCGGAATCACCAGGCCGACGCGCGTCAGGACAAATCGGAGCATGATGCTGGACTATGCGCCAAAAGGGAGGGGCGGGGAAAGCTGCCTTTCCCCGCCCCAGGAACCCTTAAACGGACTACTCTTCGATGTCGACGCCTTCGAAGATGTGGGTGCCCAGCGGGTGCACCTTGTAGCCCTTCACCTTCTTGCTCATCGGCATGGAGACGAGGGAATGCGCGATCGGCACCCACGGCGCCTGGTCGTGGAAGATCACCTGAGCCTGCTTGTAGAGCTCGGTGCGCTTGGCCACGTCGGAGGTCGCCTTGGCTTCGTCGATCAGCTTGGTGAAGTCCTCGTTGCACCACTTGGCGACGTTCTGGCCGCCTTCACGCGCCGAGCCGCAGGACAGCAGCACGCCCATGAAGTTGTCCGGATCGCCGTTGTCGCCGGTCCAGCCCAGCATGCCCATCATGTGCTCGCCGGCCTGCAGGCGCTTGCGGTACTCGCCCCACTCGAAGGTCTTGAGCTCGGCGGTGATGCCGACCTTGGCGAGGTCGGACTGCATCAGCTCGGCCATCTTCTTGGCGTCCGGGTTGTACGGGCGCTGCACCGGCATGTACCACAGATCGGTCTTCAGATCGGTGACGCCGGCCTCGGCCAGCATGGCCTTGGCCTTCTCCGGATCGTAGGGATAAGCCTGGATGTCGTTGTCATAGGACCAGATCGTCGGCGGGATCGGGTTCTTCGCCGCCGTGCCGGCGCCCTGATAGACGGCCGCCAGGATCGAGTCCTTGTCGATCGCCATGTTGATGGCCTGACGCACCTTCACGTTGTCGAAGGGCGGCTTCTGCACGTTCATCGCCAGGTAGCCGACGTTGAGGCCTTCCTGCTCCAGGACCTGGAGATCCGGATTGGCCTTCAGCTTGGCGATGTCGGCCGGGTTCGGATACGGGATGACGTCGCATTCGCCGGCCTCGAGGCGGGCTTCGCGGGTCGCCTGGTCCGGGGTGATCGAGAACACCAGACGGTCGATCGGCTGCTTGCCGCGGAAGTAGTTGACGTTCGCGTTATAGATGATGCGATCGTCCTTCTTGTAGCTCGCCCAGATGAACGGGCCGGTGCCGATCGGCTCCTGGTCGACCTTCTCCGGGGTCTTCGCCTTCATCATCGCATCCATGTATTCCTTGGAATGGATGGCCGCGAAGTCCATGCCGAGATTGGCGATGAACGGCGATTCCGGCTTGGAGAGCGTGAACTTCACCGTGTAGTCGTCGACCTTGGTGATGGCGGACAGCAGGTCCGGCATGCCCATGTCGTTGAAATAGTCGTAGGCGCCGCCGGAGACCGCGCTATACGGGTCGTCCTTCTTCCACATGCGGTTGAAGGTGGCGATCACGTCATCGGCGTTGAAGTCGCGGGTCGGCGAGAAGTCGCCGCGCGCATGGAACTTCACGCCGTGGCGCAGATGGAAGGTGTAGTTGAGGCCGTCATCGGAGACGTCCCAGCTCTCCGCCAGGGAGGGCATGATCTCGGTCGTGCCGGGCTTGAACTCGACCAGGCGGTTGAACACCGGATAGGCGGTGTCGAAGCTGGTGCCGGTGGTGTTGATCTGCGGATTGAAATTCTCCGGGCTGCCCTCGGAGCAATAAACCAAGGTCTTGGCGAGGGCGACGTTCGCGAAGCCAAAGGCCAGCGCGGCCGCAGCCACGGCCCCTAAAAGTTGACGTTTCATTGTTTCAGTCTCCCGCTAGAAGGTCGGACAGCCTTGATGTTGTTTGCAATTTGGATGGGCTGCCTTGGCCGAAACCTAGGACCGATGAAGGAACCAAGTCAACGTCTAGGTCACAATATTGCCGCAATCGCGCCACTGTGAAGGAAAGCGCACCGTCCGGCAGGCCAAAGTGACGGTCCGGCCGGCGATCCGCAGGGGCAAAACCGGAGATTCTTGCGGTCGCTTGACCGGCCGCCCCAGCGCCCGGCATGTTGCGCCGCACCTTCCGGCGACCCCATCCCGAGGCTTCCGCATGACCATCCCCGCGCCCTTCGTCGAGGACGACCTCAAAGTCCTGCCGGCCTGGGTGGACGAAAACGGCCACATGAACGTGGCCTTCTATCTCAAGTCCTTCGACGATTCCTTCTACGGCGTCTACCGTGCCTGGGGCATGGATTTCGCCGAAGTGCACAGCCGCGGCTTCACCACCTTCGCGGCGCAATCCAACCTCAGCTATCTGGGCGAGTTGTTCCTGGGCGACGCCTTCCGGATCGAGACGCAACTGATCGAATTCGACCGCAAGCGCATCCGCTGGTTCATGACCATGCGCAAGGCCGATGGCAGCATCGCCGCCACCTGCGAGTGGCTGCTGCTGTTCATGGACATCAACCAGCGCAAGGTCGTGGCGATGCCGGACGAGTTCCATGACCAGCTCGGCCGCATCAAGGCCGCGCATGACGTGCTGCCGCAGCCACCGCAACTGGGGCGCGGAATCTCGATCAACAACCGCAAGGCTGGCTAGGGCTCAGCCCTCCCAGTCGTCCTCGAACGGGTAGCGCCTGGCCCAGAAATCGGCGAGGCGGGGATCGGAATCGACGCGCCGGACGATCTCGGCCAGCTTCGGCGCGGTGCGGTAGAAGCGGTTGCGCCAGGGGCCGAAGCGCGAGATCACGGTGACGTAGAGGTCGAGCACGGTCATCTCGTCGCCCAGGATGTAGCGGCCGGGCGTGATCTGCTCGTCCATCATGCGCCAGCAGGCGGCGATGCGGTCATGCACCTTGTCGATCAGCGCCGGGCCGTCCTCGGGCCGCATGGCGAGGCGCCTCGGATCGCCCTTGATCCAGAACAGCGCATAGATCGCCGACGACACATAGGCCATCCAGCGCAGGAACTGCGCGCGCTGCGGATCCGTCGGCAGGGGCGCCAGCCGCGCCGCTGGATGCAGGTCGGCGAGGTAGATGAGGATGGCGGCACTCTCGGTCATGACCTCGCCCGAGGGGAGCACGATGGCCGGCACCTGGCGCTGCGGATTGACCGCGGCAACACGTTCCTGCGCCGCCTGCTCCACCCAGGTGACCGCCTCGACCACGCGATAGGGAAGGCCGAGCAGGGTCAGCGTCGCCTCGACCGGGACCGAGCCGGAGCCCTCGGCGCCATAGACGGTGATGATGCCGTCCTGCGCCATCGCCTTAGTCGCTCAGCAGCAGGCCGTCGGGGTGCGCCAGCTTCTCGTCGCCGATGACCATGGCGATGGAATCGCCGGCGCCGACCGATTTCATCGCGCGGATGGAGAGGATCGGGCCGGAAGCCTCGCAGCGCACCGGGACCCGCGCCTGCCGCGTATCGTCGGCGAGGGGATCGACCATCTCGGCGATCACGTCGCCGGCTCTCACCACGTCGCCCTCGCGCTTCTTGTAGGCGACGATGCCGGCCCTCGGCGCCCGGATGTTCTCGCAGGCCTCGAGGTCGGCGACCTTGCCGGTGAGTTTCGGCAGCGGCCCCGGATCGCCGGCGATCAGGCCGCGCCGCTGCAGGAAGCGGAACAGGTTCGCCGCGTCGCCCGAGGCGATCTCGTCATAGACATCGGCCTGGCCGCGGAATTCGACCGTCGAGGTGAGCGTCGGCGCCGGCACCGGGAACTCCGGGCCGACCTGCTGCTGCAGCCGGTACCAGGGAATGAAAAAGCACTCGTCGAAGCTCTGCGCGCCGGAATCGTTGCACAGCATCACCACTTTGGCGCCGAGATCGGCGGCCAGATCCTCGGCGCGCGGCCAGAAGACATGCGTGGTGTAGATGTGCATCAGGGCGATGTCGTCGCAATGCAGGTCGAGGACGATGTCCGAATCATAGGCGAGGCGCAGCAACTCGCGCTTCAGCATCGCGGTCTCGCCGACGGCGTAGATCTGCTCGATGGCCTCGCCCAGCGCCTGGCGCACGATGGCGACGTTGGCGGCGGCGTCCTTGCCGAGCTTGTCCTTCACCTTGGCGGCGAGGCCGGCGGAAAGATCGGGCCAGCGGCGGTTGAAATTGATGCCGCTGCGGAAGTCGTAGCGGCCGACGAAGGTGGTGTTGAGCACCTGCCCGGCGCCGACCGGATTGGCGACCGGCACCACGATGATCTCGCCCTTGATCTCGCCTCGCGCCTCGGCCGCGTCGAGCAGACCGATCAGGTGATGCGCCGCCAGCATGCCCGGAATCTCGTCGGCATGCAGCGAGGCCTGCAGATAGGCTTTCGGCCGCGCGCCCGGCTTGCCGTAGCGATGCACCTTCACAAAGCGTTCGGTGCCCGGGCTCATGGAATTGAGCGCGATGCGCTGGATGGTCTTGGTCATGGAGAGCTCTTGCAAGGGAGGAAGGCCGGATTACGCCTTGCCGGACCGACAAGAGTCAAGTGAGCCGGAATCTAGTCCATCAGCAGCTTCTGCTTGCCGCTTTTCGGCTTGTCGTTGCCGGCGAGCATGACGACGAAATCGCCGAACGAGACCTGGCGCGATAGCCGGCGCGAGACGACGCAACCCTTCATGCCGGCCTTGATCTGCAGCGGCGGCGCGTCGGGATCCGGCGCCGCGGGATCGACGATCTCGGCGATCACGTCGCCGGGCGAGACCCAGTCGCCGAGTTCCTGCGGATAGAGCAGGACGCCGCCGGCCGGGCTGTCGAGCATCTCGAATTCGCGGAACTCCTGCACCACGTTGCCGCTCTTGCGCGGCGCGCCGCCGGCGATGCAGCCGATCCGCCGCAG
>JBGAGP010000002.1:0-103654 GCA_044226685.1 Dongiaceae bacterium | reverse complement strand
GCTCGCGGTCTTCGAGCAGCGGCCCGTAGACGAAATGCGCCCAGCGGTTCAGCACGTCGATCACCTCGCGCGACAGGCCCTTGAAGCCCCAGCTCTCATAAGCGGAGACCGCGAGGTCGCGGTCGTCGTTGAGCAGCGCGAAATAGAGATCGATGACGCCCTTCACGAAGCTCGGCTCGAAAATGCGTACGCAGCCGAAATCGAGCAGGTTCACGTCGCCGTTCGGCCGCACCGAGTAGTTGCCGAGATGCGGGTCGCCGTGGATCACGCCATATTCGTAGAACGGCACGTACCAGGCGCGGAACATGTTGAGCGCGATGCGGTTGCGCAGTTCCAGCGGCGGCTTCTCGTCCAGCACCTGCATGATCGGCCGCCCCTCGACCCAGGTCATGGTCAGCAGGCGCTTGGTGGAGAGCTCCGGCAGCGGCTCGGGCAGGTGGACGTGCTTCTCCTTCGCCAGCATGCCGCGATAGAGCGCCATGTGGCGGGCTTCGAGCTGGTAGTCCAGCTCCTCGCGCAGCCGGTCGGCGATCTCGCCATGGATCTCCCGGGTGTGGATGGCGCGGTCGTAGCGCTCGTAGATCGAAAAGATGATGCGCAGCTGCTTGAGGTCCGCTTCCACCGCCGAGGCCATGTCGGGATATTGCAGCTTGCAGGCGAGGTGCCGCCCGTCATGCGCCGTGGCGCGGTGCACCTGGCCCAGCGAGGCCGCGGCCGCCGCCTCGTGGGTGAAGCTCTTGAACTTCGCCTGCCAGCCCTGCCCCAGCTCCGCCGCCATGCGCCGCTTGACGAAGGGCCAGCCCATCGCCGGGGCGTTCGATTGCAGCTGTTGCAGCTCCTGGACGTATTCCTTGGGCAGCGCATCCGGCACGGTGGCCATGATCTGCGCCACCTTCATCAGCGGGCCCTTGAGGCTGCCGAGCGCCGCCTTCAAATCGGCGGCGTCCTCGGCGCGGTCGATCTTCAGGCCCAGGTAGCGCTGGCCGGCGACGCGCGCCGCCAGCCCGCCCACGGCGCGCCCCACGCGCACATAGCGCTGCATCCGCCCGCCGAGGGAATTGCGCTCGTCGGTCATAGGAGAATTCCCCTCCACCGGAACGGGGGAGGGTCAGGGAGGGGGAAGCCACAGATCAAACGGTCAACAATCATCGCTCGCTGCCCCCATCCCATCCCTCCCCCGTTCCGGTGGAGGGGGAAAGACGGACCGCGCTCACCCCATCTGCTCCAGCTCGTCGATGAAGCCGGCGATGACGCCGAGGCCCTTGGACCAGAAGGCGGGATCTGCGGCATTCAAGCCGAAGGGCGCCAGCAATTCCTTGTGCCGCTTGGTGCCGCCGGCCTTCAGCATGTCGAGATACTTCTCGGCGAAGCCCGCCTCGGCCTGCTGGTAGACGGCGTAGAGCGAGTTCACCAGGCAGTCGCCGAAGGCATAGGCGTAGACATAGAACGGCACATGGATGAAGTGCGGGATGTAGGTCCAGTAGATGCCGTAGCCGGTGCCGTCCGGCAGGTCGACGCCGTCGCCGAGTGCCTCGCGCTGGCTGTCCAGCCAGATCTGCGAGATGTCGTCCGGCGACAGCTCGCCCTTGCGCCGCGCGTCGTGCAGGCGGCGCTCATACTCATGCATGGCGATCTGGCGCACCACCGTGTTCAGCATGTCCTCGACCTTGCCGGCCAGCAGCACGCGCCGCTCCTGCGGGTCGGTCTCGCGCTTCAGCAGGGCGCGGAAGGTCAGCATCTCGCCGAACACCGAGGCGGTCTCCGCCAATGTCAGCGGCGTGTCGCAGAGCAGCTGGCCCTGGGGTGCTGCCAGCACCTGGTGCACGCCGTGGCCCAGCTCATGCGCCAGGGTCATCACGTCGCGGGTGCGGCCGTGGTAGTTCAGCAGCAGATAGGGATGCGCGCTCGGCACCGTCGGATGGGCGAAGGCGCCCGGTGCCTTGCCCGGCCGCGGCGGCACGTCGATCCAGCCCTTGTCGAAGAACACCTTGCCGACTTCCGCCAGCTTGGGCGAGAAATCGCGATAGGCGTTCAGCACCAGCGACTGCGCCTCGTCCCAGGCGATGGGCGCGTCCTCGTCGTCCGGCAGCGGCGCGTTGCGGTCCCAGTAGTTGAGCTTCGGCAGGCCAAGCCACTTGGCCTTCAGCTTGTAGTAGCGGTGCGACAGCCGCGGATAGGAGGCCTTCACCGCCGCCACCAGCGCGTCGACCACGTCGTCCTCGACCTGATTCGCCAGGTTGCGCGAGGAGACCGGGCGCGCGAAGCTGCGCCACTTGTCGTCGATCTCCTTCTCCTTGGCGAGCGTGTTGGTGACCAGGGCGAAGACCCGCTCATTGTCCTTGAAGCCCTTGGCGAGGGCGTCGGCCGCCTGCTTGCGCCTGGCGCCATCCTGCTCATAGAGCAGGTTCAGCGCCTCGTTGCTGGTCATCTCCTTGCCGCCGACATCGAAGCGCAGATCGGCCATGGTCTCGTCGAACAGCCGCATCCAGGCCTGGCGCCCGACCACGTCACGCTCGTGCAGCAGCTTCTCGATTTCGTCGGAGAGCTGGTGCGGGCGGAAGGCGCGCACCGCATCCAGCCAGGGCGCGAAACGCTGCAGCGGCGCATGGCGAAGCTTCGCCGCGATGTCGGCATCCTCGAGCTTGTTGATCTCGAGGGTGAAGAACAGCGTCTCCAGCGAGATCTCCGTCGAGCGCTCGGTGATGTTCTGCTGGAAACGGCCATACTCCACGTTCGACATGTCGCCGGAATAGAGCAGCTGGGCATAGCTGCCGATCCGGCCGAGGATTTCCGAGATCACCTCATAGGCCAGGATCGCCTCCAGGAACCCGGCGCCGTCGAGCCCGGCCAGCTTGCCCTCGTAGCGTTTGCGGAACGCGGCGGCCTTGGTCGCCGCATCCTTGAGGTCGCGCTCCACCTCCGGCGCCTCGGGACCGGCATACAGATCGGCCAGGTTCCAGGTCGGCAGGTTCGGGGCGGCGGCGCTATCGGGGCTCATGGGAAATCCTGTTCGGGCAGATCCTGTGGGGGCGAATGTGTCGTCAAAGCCCCGGCAAAAATTCGGGGCTTTGGCATTCCGCTGGACCTGATTTATATGGGAGCCCGCGCGGCCGCGCCAAGGGAAACGCGGGCGGTAAAATCGCCAACCAGCAAAAACACTTAGCCGGGAACGCCGGGTCAGGGAAACGCATGAACTACGAGTCCATCCCCAGCCTGCCGCGGCTGTTCTTCGACCAGGCGGCCCGGCTGCCGCACCGGCCGTTCCTGTGGCGCAAGGTGGATGGCGCCTTCGCGCCCTTGAACTGGGGCGCGGTGGCGGCCGATGTGCGGGCGCTGGCGCGCGGGCTGATCGCGCTCGGCGTGCAGCCGGGCGACCGCATCGCCCTCATCGCCGAAAACCGGCCGGAATGGCTGATCGCCGATCTCGCCATCATGGCGGTGGGCGCCGTCACCGTGCCCGCCTTCGCCACCAACACGACGGAGGACAACCGCCACGTCCTCACCCATAGCGGCGCGCGCGGGCTAGTCCTGTCGGGACCCGGCATCGCCAAGCGCGCCTTGCCGGCGGCGATGCAGGCGCCCGATCTCGGCTTCGTCGTCGCCATGGAACCGCTCGGCATGACCCAGCAGATCCCCCTCCGTGTCCTGACCTGGAGCGAGGCGACGGAACTTGGCGACGCCCGGCTCGATGCCGAGGTCGACGCCCGGACGGCCGCCCTGGCGCGGGCGGAGACCTGCTGCATCATCTACACCTCCGGCACCGGTGGCACGCCCAAGGGCGTCATGCTCACCCACGGCTCGATCCTGTGCAACATCCAGGGCGCCCATCGGCTGCTGCTCGAAGTCGGCATCGGCAACGACGTGTTCCTGTCCTTCCTGCCGCTGTCGCATTCCTATGAGCACACGGCGGGACAGTTCCTGCCGATCTCCATCGGCGCGCAGATCTACTACGCCGAGAGCATCGACAAGCTGACCGACAACATGGCCGAGGCGCGACCCACCATCATGACCGCGGTGCCGCGGCTCTACGAGGTGATCCACCAGCGCATCCAGCGCGGCCTGGCCAAGGCGACGCCGTTCCAGCGCCGCATGTTCGACCTCGCCTATGCCCTGGGCCGCAAGCGCTACGAGCATCCGGGCACGCTGACCTTGAAGGAGAAGCTGCTCGACCGCATCTGCGACCTGCTGGTCCGGCGCAAGGTGGCCAAGCGCTTCGGCGGCAGGCTGAAGGCCTTCGTCTCCGGTGGTGCTGCGCTCAACTACGAAATCGGCATCTTCTTCCTCGCCCTCGGCGTGCCGCTGCTGCAGGGCTACGGCCAGACCGAGGCCTCTCCCGTCATCAGCGCCAACCGGCCGAAGAAGATCAAGATCGACACCGTCGGCCCGATCTTCGACGGGCTGGAAGCGCGCATCGCCGAGGACGGCGAGATCCTGGTCAAGGGCGAGGCGGTGATGAAGGGCTACTGGCGCGATCCGGACTCGACGCAGCGCGCCATCGGCGACGGCTGGCTCTATACCGGCGACATCGGCGAGTTCGACGCCGACGGCTATCTCAAGATCACCGACCGCAAGAAGGACATCATCGTGCTGTCCGGCGGCGACAACGTCTCGCCGGCGCGCATCGAAGGCTTCCTGGTGCTGCAGCCGGAGATCGCCCAGGCGATGGCGCACGGCGACCGCCACCCGCATGTGGTGGCGCTGCTGGTGCCGGATGCGGATTTCGCCAGGGAGTGGGCAACGAAAAACGGCGTCAGTGGCGAACTCTCGGCGCTGGTCGAGAATGCCGAGTTCCACAAGGCGATGGGTGCTGCGATCGAGCGCGTCAATTCCAGCCTCTCCGCCATCGAGCGCATCCGCCGCTTCGCGCTGCTGCCCGAGGCCTTCACCATCGACAACGCGATGCTGACGCCGTCGATGAAGATCCGCCGCCACAAGATCCGCGAGCGCTGGGGCGATGCCATCGGGAGGCTCTACGAGCGCGGGTAAAGGCTGCGGCCGTCGGGCGCGCGCGATATAGCCCTAAGGTATTCGGGGTTAATCATTACCCCTACATTTAATCATTCTTTTATAAGCGAATGTAATTGTCCCGGAAAACCGAGACCAAACAGGCGCTTAGATGAGAAACAATACCTCTCTCACCGGCTGCGAACGCAGCTTTGGTGAGAACGACGTCATCGTCACCAAGACCGATCTCAAGGGCCAAATCACCTACGCCAACCGGGTATTCCTGGGCATTTCCGAACTGACACTCGACGACGCGATCGGCGCGCCGCACAGCCTGATCCGCCATCCCGACATGCCGCGCTGTGTGTTCAAGCTGCTCTGGGAGCGGATCGAGAACGGCAAGGAGATCTTCGCCTATGTCCTGAACCGCGCATTCTCGGGTGATCATTACTGGGTCTTCGCCCACGCGACACCGTCCTATGGCGGGAACGGCCAGCTGAGCGGCTACCACTCCAATCGCCGCGCCCCAAAAAAAGTCCGCCATCGAGGCGGTGATCAAGCCGCTCTATGCCGAGTTGCGGGCGATCGAGCAGAAATACGCCGACCGCAAGCAGGGCATGAACATGGCCTATGCGGCGCTGATGCAGAAACTGACTGACGGGGGCACCGACTATGATCGCTTTGTCTTCTCCATCTAGACAGGTCGCCTGCCAGTTCGCGGCGCTCGGCTGCCTGGCCTTGTCGGCGGGTGCTCTCCTGTTGGGCGCGCCGGCCGTGGCCGGCCTCTGCCTCGTGGCGACGGCGCTGCCGATCGCCGCCGCCTTGATCGGTGCGCGCCGGCTGGTCTTCCGCCTGAGCCAGGCACAGGAAACCCTCGAGGCGTTGCAGCGCGGCAATTTCGAGCGGCGGCTGAACGACGTCACCGAGACCGGCCTGGTCGGCGAGCTGCTGTGGGGAATCAACGACTTCGCCGACCGCGCCGATTCCTTCGTGCGTGAGGCGCAGGCGTCGCTGCAGGCGGTCACCAACGGACTCTATTACCGGCGCGTCATCGAGACCGGCATGCTGGGCGCCTTCCGCAACGGCGCCAGCATCATCAACGGCGCCACCGGCGCCATGGACAAGAAGGTGCAGGAGTTCGAGGGCGCCACATCCCGCTTCGAAGCCACCGCCGCCGGCGTGGTCAAGGACCTGGATGCCGCCTCGGAGCAGCTGCGGGAAACGGCGGTGGCGCTGAACGAGGTCGCCGTCTCGACCAGCGAGCGCAGCGTCACGGTGGCGGCGGCCAGCCAGCAGGCCTCGGCCAGCCTGAGCAGCGTCGTCGCCTCGACCGGCGAGCTGAGTTCCTCGATCGGCGAGATCAACCGCCAGGTCCATCGTTCCGCCGAGGTTGCCCGCAACGTGGCCGGCCAGACCGAGAAGGCCAGCGTGGAAGTGGATGGCCTGGTTTCCGCCGCCGACAAGATCGGCCAGGTCGTCGTCCTCATCCGGGACATTGCGGCGCAGACCAACCTGCTGGCGCTCAATGCCACCATCGAGGCGGCGCGCGCCGGCGAAGCCGGCAAGGGATTCGCGGTGGTGGCCTCCGAGGTGAAGAACCTGGCGCGGCAGACGGCCAACGCGACCGACGATATCATCGCCCAGGTGAACGCGATTCAGAGTTCCGTTGCGACCGTGGCCGGCATGATGCACGAGACCCGCGGCGTGATACAGGAGATGAACGAAGCCACCACGGTGATCGCGGCGGCGATGGAACAGCAAAGCGCCGCCACCGCGGAGATCGCCAAGAACGTCGACCAGGCCTCCGCTGGCGCCAGTGAAGTCGCGGGCACCATCGGCGAGGTCCGCAAAGCGACCGACGATACCGAAAGCTCGGCGCGGAGCCTGGTCGGATCGGTCGAATCGCTGAAACGCCAATCGGGCACGCTGGCGCGCGAACTGGGCGGATTCCTCGGCGAATTGCGGCAGGTGATCTGACCCCGCAGCGGGCGGCTCGGCAGTTCGGCTTAGGCTGAATGATGTGGAGCCCTTGTGCCTGCGGGACAGCGACAAGTGCCACACTCTGTCGCAGAGCAACACCATCTTGTTTAAGCACTTCTTGGCAATTTCGGCGCCATCCTCCGCCGAAAGCGGAGAACGGGGCCCTCATGCGATCGAACGTCACCCTGACCGGGCACGAACGGACCTTCAGTGCCGACGATGTCATCGTCACCAAGACCGACCTCAAGGGTCACATCACCTACGTCAATCGCGTCTTCCTGAGCATCGCCCAGCTCGGGCTTAAGCAGGCGATCGGCGCGCCGCACAGCATCATCCGCCACCCGGCCATGCCGCGCTGCGTGTTCAAGCTGCTGTGGGACCGCCTGGCCGGCGGCCACGAGGTTTTCGCCTATGTCGTCAACCGCGCCATGTCGGGCGATCACTACTGGGTCTTCGCCCATGTGACGCCGTCCTATGGGCCGGACGGCAAGGTCGTCGGCTATCACTCCAACCGTCGCGTGGCCGACAAGACCAAGATCACCACCATCATCGAGCCGCTCTATGCCGAGCTGCTTTCCGTGGAACAGAAGCACGCGGACCGCAAGCAGGGCATGCATGCGGCCTTCGCGCTGCTGGTGGACAAGCTCAAGACGGCGGGGATCGACTATGACCGCTTTATCTTCTCCATCTAGCCAGAGGCTGGCCCTGGCGGTTGCGGCGGCCATGCTGGTGGCCGCCATCGCCCTGCTCGCCCTGCAGGCTCCGCCGCTCGCCGTCGCCGCAATCCTGGCGGCGGCACTGCTGCCGGTCGGCGCCGCGCTCGTCGGCACGGGCCGACTGGCCGATCGGCTGCGGACCGCGCTCGGCACCTTGCAGGCGCTGACGAAGGGCGACTTCGAGCGCCGTATCTGCGACGTCACGGAAACCGGGCTGCTCGGCGAGATGCTGTGGTCGGTGAACGATTTCGCCGACCAGGCCGATTCCTTCGTGCGCGAGGCGCAGGCGTCGCTCGCCGCCGTCACCAACCAGATCTACTATCGCCGCGTGATCGAAACGGGAATGCACGGCGCCTTCCGCCGCGGCGCCGGCATCATCAACGGCGCCACTGAAAGTACCAGCAGCAAGGTCGACGCCTTCTCCGGCGCAACCAACCGCTTCGAATCGAGCGCCGCCAAGGTGGTCAAGGAACTCGACACCGCCTCGACCGAACTCGGCCGCACCGTCGTGGCGCTGAACGACGTCGCCAGCAAGACCAAGGAGCGCAGCGTCGCCGTCGCGACGTCCAGCGAGGAGGCTTCGGTCAGCCTGCAAACCGTCGCCGCCGCGACCGAGGAGCTCACCGCTTCGATCGGCGAGATCAACCGCCAGGTCCACCGTTCCGTTGAGGTGGCCCGCAACATGGTCGAGCGCAGCGATACCGCGGAACGCGAGGTCGACGGCCTGGTGGCGACCGCCGGCCATATCGGCGAGGTCATCAAGCTGATCAAGGAGATTGCCGCCCAGACCAACCTCCTGGCGCTCAACGCGACGATCGAGGCCGCGCGGGCGGGCGAGGCCGGCAAGGGCTTCACCGTGGTGGCGTCCGAGGTCAAGAACCTGGCGAACCAGACCGCGGGCGCCAGCGACGACATCATCACCCAGGTCGCCGCGATCCAGAACGCCGTCCAGTCCGTGGCGGCGACGATCCACGGCACCCGCGACATCATCGGCCAGATGAACGAGGCGACCGCCGCGATCGCCGCGGCGATGGAGCAGCAGAGCTCGGCAACGGCGGAGATCGCCCGCAACGTCGAGCAGGCCTCCGCCGGCGCCAACGATGTCGCCGGCAACATCACCGCCGTGCGGCAGGAGACCGGAGAAACCGGGCTGGCGGCGGCGGAACTGGTCAAGTCGGTGGATGCGTTGAAGCGCCAGGCAGCCGAGCTGTCGCACGAGATGGATCGGTTCCTCGGCGAACTGCGCCAGGTGGTCTGATCCACCCCGGAGGGTCCAGCACTCGCGTGCGGCTCAGATCAAGTTGGCGGCGACGCTGACCGCGAGCGCCACCACCATCGCGTTGTAGAAGAAGGCGATGATGCCCTGTGCGGTCGCCAGGTGGCGCATGTCGCGCGCCGTGATCTGCACGTCGGACACCTGGCAGGTCATGCCGATGACGAAGGAGAAATAGACAAAGTCCCAGTAGTCCGGCTCGGCCTGGCCCGGGAAATCGAGGCCACCGCGCACCTTGTCGGCCTTGCTGCGCTCGGCCGGGTCGTAATAGATGTGCGCGTAATGCACGGCATAGATCACGTGCATGGAAACCCAGGACAAGAATACGGTGAGCGCGGCAACCGCGACATGGGCGGCGCGCTCGCCGGCGACCAGGCCGCGCGCCTCCGCCAGCACCTTGGCCACCGAGAACACGCTGAAAGCAGCGGCGAGCCCGACGATGGCAACGATCTCGATCAACCTGATGTCGATCAATCTGGCGCGCGCCCGGATCCGCTCCATGTCGTGTCGCCACATCATGGCGAGCGCCTGCAGCAGGTAGACGGCAACGCCGACATCCCAGGAAAGCGCCACACGCAAGGACGCGCTGGACACCCGCTCCAAGGCCGCCGGCAGACCGAGCGTCCCGTAGCAGACGAGCCCCATCGCCAATGCCACCAGCAGCCGGCCCCGCGCGGTAAGGAAAGGCTGCAAGGGGTTGCCCTGGTACGTCATTCCAGTCTCTGCATTGCTTGCCGGAGGAACGCTACTTGCGACTATAGCGGTGCTTCACGCCGACCGGGAAGTATTCGGGGTGACCCTTTGGCCACAAGGTGGCGACCGGCCCCTGGTCGGCCGGCGAGACGTAGTTGGCGTATTCGCTGTTGCGGGCAAGCAACGTCTCCAGGATGGCGCGCTCCGCCTGCGCCACCCTTTCGGCCGCGGCGTCCTCGCCTTCGGCCAGCTCGATCGCCACGGTGAAGCGCGGCCGCTCAGCCAGCCCCTCCTTCACCTCCATGACGAACTTGCCGGTGGTCCAGCCGCTCAGGCCAGCGCCTTCCAGCGCCAGGCTGATGGTTTCCGGGAAGATGTTGGCGCCGAAGAACGAGACGGCGAAGTTCGCGCGGCCGAAGACATAGACGAAGGGCAGATGGCGGGCGGGCGGCAACCCGGCCTGGGTCAGGGCCGTCTGCGGATCGAAGCTGTGCTCGGCCAGCAGCGCCCGCATCCGCTCGAACCCGATGATGCCGCCGTGATCGGCGATGTGGTAGCGCAGCAAGGGCGCGCCATTGTCTCCGCTGAAGGCGAGCGTGCGGCCGTTGTCGCCCTCGACCGTCTCGAAATAGCGGGACGTGGGATCGTACTGGCAGAGCGTCGGCAGGCGTTCCTCGCCGAACAGCGAGCGTGCCAGGTCGGGGCGTTCGGCGACGAATCGGCGGATCGCCACCGAGAGCGGCGTCTCGTTGCCCAGCACGCCGGCGTCGGCGGTGCCATAGAGCGAGGCGATGCTGTTGAGCACCTCGGTCTGGCCCAGCCGTTCCAGCACCAGGTCGCGCCAGGCCTCGGAGAATACCTCACCGGCGGTGACCAGGCGGATATTGTGCCTTTCCCAGGCCAGGCCCTCGGCCCGGCCGGCATCGACCACCTCCTTCAGGAACGGTGGATAGCCGAGCAGCACGGTCTGCTCGAAATCCGGCGCCAGCCGACGGGTCACGCGCAGGATCTCGTCGATCTTGTTTCCGGGGGTAACGATCAGCAGCGGATAGCCCTTGGCCGCCAACCAGCGCAGGCAGGAGGTCGTGTACATGCCGCCGACCCAGGAGCCGAGCGCGAAGCAGACCACCGCCAGGGTTTTCCGGTGCCGCGCCTGGAAGCCGTCGCGGAACACCTGCTCGAAGCGCTGGGCGATGGCGAGTTCGTGGTGCAGGCCGCGTGGCCACAGCGTCGGCTCCCCGGTCGAGCCGGAGGACACGGCGAAGAAATCGCACGCCGCCAGGTCGCCGCCCTCGACCAGCGCCTCGAGCGGGAAACGGCGGACATAGTTCTCCTTGGTGAGCAGCGGCAGGCGGGCAAAGTCCCCCGCCTCCAGGATGTCACCCGGGCCGATCCCCGCCTTCTGCAGCATGGCGCCATAGGCGGGCACGCTTTCCGACGCCCGGCGCAGCAGCGCCAGCGCCTCGGGAAAACCGTCGCCGCTCTCACCCGGACGCAGCAAGGTGTCGAGATCGGTGCCGAGGAAGTGTTGCAGCGCCTGGGCGGGCGATTGGGCCATGATGCGATCCGGGCAAGGGGTTCATGCGCCCATTACGCCCGATCCGGCGGCGCGGTTGCAACCGTTCAACGGCGAGGACGATTCAGCGCCCGTCGAGCCAGGGCGTGCGGTAGCCGTCGGCGCGCCACAGGACGGGAAAGAAGCTCTCGTCCATGGCGAGATCACCGTGGCGTTTGTACCGGTTGTAGATGTAGCTGATATTGGTCGGATGGAACTGCGCCGCCGACGATATGCAATGGGCGACGACGGAGCGGCGCGGCTTGTCCGCCCGGTTCATGTCGGAACCATGCCAGGTGGCGCCGTGATGAAAGGCGCAGCCGCCGGCCGGCACCTCCACATGCACGATCTCGGCCTGCTGCCCGACCTTGGCCGCGGCGGCGCGGAACTCCTTCTGGTAGTCCTCCGGCGCGTGGAACCTCTCGATCGGCGGCGACACGCCCCATTTGTGCGAGCCGCGCGCGTATTCGATGGTGCCGCCCGCGGCGGTGGTGTCGTCGAGGGCGATCCAGCACGTCGCCATATGGGACGGGGTGAACCACTTGGCGTAGGAATCGTCCTGGTGGTAGCCGAGTGCCTTGGCCCCGGCCGGCTTCCAGATCACGTTGTCCTGGCAGATGCGGGCGCCCGGCCAGCCGCTCAATTCAGCGACGCAGCGGCCGACCGCGGCGTCGAGCACGACCGAGGCGACCGCGCGGTCCGATTTCCAGCCGTTGCAGATTTGCCGGGTGCGGTCGGGCCGGTCGCGGCCGTCCTGCCAGTTCCATTCGTCGGGATAGAGGCCGGTCTCGAACTCGCCGCGGAACAGGGGTTCGAATCGCGCCCGCAGGCGCTCGACCGTCGCCGGATCCAGGAACCGGTCGAGGATCAGGAACCCGTCTTCGTCAAAACGGCGTTTCTGTTCGTCGGTGAGGCGGTCGACAAGGAACATGGCGTGAGACTGCCGCAGATGCCGCCGCCCCGCTATGGCGAATCCGACCAGCCGAGGTCGAATCCCCGCCTCAGCTGGGCAACTCGGCCAGCTTCTTCAGGGTCAGGGGGTCGGCCTTGATGCCGGAGAGGTCGACGCCCTCCATCAGCAGCCGGTCGATCAAGGCGTCGGTGAAATCCGCCTCCTGCGGCTTGATGAAGGACAGGCGGACCGGCCAGTCGCGGGTCGAGCCGTCGGGCAGGATGGCGGTCTGCACCCTGAGGTC
The DNA here is from genome assembly GCA_044226685.1 of Dongiaceae bacterium. GTDB lineage: Bacteria > Pseudomonadota > Alphaproteobacteria > Dongiales > Dongiaceae > Dongia_A. The sequence goes on along the minus strand of JBGAGP010000002.1, from coordinate 91,297 downwards.
GGCCTCGCGGAAATCGGCCCGGCGCAGGATGGCGCCGGTCAGGTCGGCGCCCTTCAAATCGGCCTCGGCGAAACTGGCGCCGGTGGCATCGATGCGCGCAAGGTTGGACAGCGACAGCCGGGCCTTGTCGAAGCGCGCGGCGCGCAGCTTGGCCTGGGCGAAGACGATGCCGGTCAGGTCGCGGCCGGAGAAATCCACGCCCGACAGGTCGCGGCCGGAGAAATCGGCGCGGGCGCCCTTGGCGCCGGAGCTTTCCACCCACACCTCGTGCGAGCGCACCTGGTCGGCGATGGCGCGCGCCGCTTCCTCGGAATCGTCGACGGCGAAGGTCTCGCGCAGGTCGAGGCCGGTCTGCACCGCCTTGGCGAAATCGACGCGGAAGACGTTGGTGTCGCGCAGCACGGCGCCGTTGAGCCTGGCGCCGTCGAGTACCGCGCGGTTGAGCAGCACCCGCGACAGGTTGCAGTTGGTCAAATTGGCGCCGCGCAGATCGGCGTCCTTCAACGACGAGCCGGCCAGGTTGGCGCTGCTGAGGTCGGCGTTGCGCAGCACCGCGGCCGACATGTCGGTGCGCTTGATCACGGCATGGTGCAGCTTGGCGCCGGCCAGATCGGCACGGGTCATGCGGGTGCCGGCCTCGGCCACCATCTCCATGCGGTCCTGGATCGGGCCGACGGCGCCGGCGACGCTGACCAGCAGGGTGCCGTCGCGGAAATCGCAGCTTGCCAGCCGCGCCTCGGTAAAATCGGCGGCGGAGAGGATGGAGCCGCGGAAATCGGCGCGGCGGCAATCCGACTTGCGGAACGAGGTGCCGGACAGGTTGACCCCGAACAGATCGGCGTCGATGAGGACGGCGCCGTCGAGGTTGCAATTGATGAACTGGGTGCCGGTCAGCTTGGCACGGCTCAGATCCATGCCGCGCAGATCGAGATCGCGCAGGGTGCGCAGGGTCAGGTCGGCGCGCTTGCCGCGCCGGTCGCTGGCCAGCCAGTAGCGGTGCAGCAGCAGGAAGTGTCGCAGTTCCTTGTCCTGGAGTTCATGCATGGCAGCACCCCCTCCGGCCAGGAATCGGGGTCGGGTGGTCCGGGGCGGCGGCGGAACGCGGCGGCTGCGGCAGAATCCTGATCATCCTGCTACACTGCGTTCCACTGAATTAAATGATGCTTAACCGGACCCGGGCGGGCCGCAGATTGATCGGCTTGGAATCCTAGGCTAGCCTCGCGGCACCCTGCCCGGTCGAAGACAGCCCCGGCACAAGACAGACAGGACCGGTCGGGGCAGGTACAGAGGGCGCGGCCCCCGGCCAGGGAGCGTGGGACACGGCATGCCGACCATCCATTTGACCCGCCACCTGCGCCAGGTCGCCCCCGCGCAGCCGATCACGGTCGAGGCCGGGACGCTTGGCGCCGCGCTTGATGCCTATTTCGCGGCGGTGCCGGCGGCGCGCGCCTATGTGCTGGACGACCAGGGGCGCCTGCGCAAGCATGTGGCGGTGTTCGTCGACGGCGACCTGCTGCTCGACAAAGGCAATCTCGCCCTGCCCGTCGCGGCGGCGACGGAGATCTACGTCATGCAAGCCCTGTCCGGCGGTTGACCTGGGAGATTTCGGATGAGCGCGGACCTGTTCATCGGCACACGCAAGGGATTGTTCAAGTTCGAGCGGATCTCCGGCCAGTGGCACCAGACCTATGTCGCCTTTCTCGGCGTACCGGTCACCGCGTTCCTGGCCGATCCGCACAGCGGTCATTGGTACGCGGCGCTCAGCCACGGCCATTTCGGTGCCAAGCTGCAACGTTCGACCAACCGCGGCGCCACCTGGGACGAGCTGCCGATGCCGGCATTCGCCAAATCCGGCGAGGAGGGTGCGCCCAGCGTGAACCAGATCTGGGCGCTGGAAGCAGGCGGCGCCGACCGGCCCGGCGTGATCTGGGCCGGCACCCTGCCCGCCGCGCTGTTCCGCAATGATGATCACGGCGCCGGCGCATGGCAGCTTTGCGAGAGCCTGTGGCAGATGCCGGAGCGCAAGCAATGGTTCGGCGGCGGCACCGACGATCCGGTGCTGCACACCATCTGCGTCGATCCGCGCAAATCCGACCGCATCGTCGTCGCCATCTCCTGCGGCGGCGTGTGGCGCAGCGAGGATGCGGGCAGGAGCTGGGCCAACCGCTCGCAGGGCATGGTCGCCGAATACATGCCGCCGCAGCGCCAGGAGGACCTCAACATCCAGGACGCGCACCGCGTCGTGCAATGCCGCGAGCAGCCAGATCATTTCTGGTGCCAGCACCACAACGGCATCTTCTACAGCACCAACGATCTGGAGCGCTGGGAATCCGCGGGGCCGCGCTTCGGCTTCGGCGTCGTCGTGCACCCGCGCGACCCGGCCCGGGCCTGGTTCGTGCCGGCGGCGAAGGACGAGTTGCGCGTCCCGCTGGACGGCCGCTTCGTCGCCGCCCGCACGCGCGACAACGGAAAGAGCTTCGAACCGCTCGCGAAAGGCCTGCCGCCGGGTCCCGGCTACGACCTCGTGCTGCGCCACGCGCTCGACATCGATGCCGGCGGCGACCTGCTCGCCTTCGGCTCGACCACCGGCAATCTCTATGTCAGCGAGAACCAGGGCGACGAGTGGAACGCCGTCACCCACCACCTGCCGCCAATCTATGTCGTGCGGTTCGGCGGCAACAGGTAGAAGTCGCCGAGCTCGATCCCGGCGCCGCGCTGCAGCTGCACCAGCAGCTGCATCATCTTCGCCTGGTCCTGCGCCTGGCTGTCGACGGTCATGATCATGTCGATCGTGCCCTGGTCGCGTGACAGCGGCAGGATCAAATGGGCGTAGGAGCGATAGCGGTCCTGGTTGTCGAAGACGTTGAGATGCAAGGCCGGCTGCCGGCTCTGCAGCACCTCGAGATATTGCGCGTGAACCAGTTCGCCATAGGCAGGCGGTTGCAGCTCGTCGGCGGCGAGCCGCGTCGCGTCGCCGGGATGGACGTGGCAGATCCCGGTGCCGCACAGCCGGTAGCGGAAGCGCAGCGGGTCGCGCTCGATATCGGCCAGCATGACCCGGGGCAGGAACTCGACCATCTCGCTCGGATCCAGGTCGTCGCGGCACGGGGCTTCGCGCCCCGCGCGCTTGTGGTTCCAATACGCCAAGGCGCAACCGAGGTCCGGGAACAGCTGGAGATCGCGATCCAGGTCGCCGACCGCGGTGAACAGGTGAACGCCATCTGCGAATTCGCGGCGGGTCACCGCGAGGGCGCCAAACCCTTTCAGGACGGCTATCAATCGCTCTCCGCTGCGCAATCGGCGGCGCCCGAGCCCGCGCGGGTCGCGCGGAAGACGGCCGAGTTCAAGCAACCCCGAGTCAACCAGGGCCATTGCGAGGGGGCAATACGGCCGTCCGTACTAGGCCACTGCCGCGACGGGATTCGACACAAGCACGGTCATTGCGTCCCCGCGCCCCTGGACGAAATCAAAACCACGGCTGCGCCGGATAACGCGACCTAATAGAACCGGGGGCGGCGAACCCTGGACAACCCCCTGAAACCGGACCATTTTCACAAGGAATCGGCGAACCAAAACAACAAACGCACGAGTGGCCGGCGCGCCGGCTGGAGAGATGGGAGAAGCAAGCGTGGCGCAAGCAGCGCGGCCGGCCGCGGCACTGGCCCCGGTCACCTTGGACGACAAATACACCGCCAGTTCCGGCCGGGTTTACCTCAACGGCATGCAGGCGCTGACCCGCCTGACGTTGATGCAGCGCCAGCGTGACCTGGCGGCGGGGCTGAACACTGCCGGCTACGTCACCGGCTATCGCGGCTCGCCTTTGGGCGGGCTCGACCAGGCCATGGTGGCGGCGCAGAAACACCTCGCGCCGCACCACATCAAGTTCCAGCCCGGCGTGAACGAGGACCTGGCGGCGACCGCGCTGTGGGGCACGCAGCAGCTCGACCTGTTCGGCGACGGCAAATACGACGGCGTCTTCGGCATGTGGTACGGCAAGGGGCCGGGCGTCGACCGCTGCGGCGACGTCTTCCGCCACGCCAACCTCGCCGGCACCGCGAAGCATGGCGGCGTGCTGGTGCTGGCCGGCGACGACCACACCTGCAAGTCCTCGACCACCGCGCACCAGACCGAATACGCCTTCATGGATTACGGCATCCCGGTGCTCAATCCGGCCAACATCCAGGAATTCCTCGATTACGGCATCCTGGGCTGGGCGGCCTCGCGCTATTCCGGTTGCTGGATCGCCATGAAGGTGGTCGCCGACAATTGCGATTCAACCGCCTCGGTCTATATCGATCCCGAGCGGGTACAGGTCAAGATTCCGGAGGACTTCGCGCTGCCCGCCGGCGGGCTCAACATCCGCAAGGCCTCGACACCCTTCATCACCACCCAGGCGCTGGAGCAGGAGATGCTGCTCCACAAATACAAGCTCTATGCCGCCCTTGCCTTCGCCCGCGCCAACCATCTGAACAAGGTGATGATCGACGGGCCGAACCGGCGCTTCGGCATCGTCACCTGCGGCAAGACCTACATGGATGTCCGCCAGGCGCTGGACGATCTCGGCATCGACGAGGACTACGCCAAGCGCATCGGCCTGTCGCTCTACAAGGTCGGCATGACCTGGCCGCTGGAGCGCGAGGGCGTGCGCCACTTCGCCGAAGGCCTCGAGGAAATCCTGGTCGTCGAGGAAAAGCGCGCCTTGATGGAGAACCAGCTCAAGGAGCAGCTCTATAACTGGAAGGAAAACGTGCGCCCCAAGGTCGTCGGCAAGTTCGACGAAAGCGGCGAATGGATCCTGCCCTCCGCCGACGAACTCACGCCCGCCCGCATCGCGCGCGTCATCGCCAAGCGCATCGCCCGCTTCCACACCTCGCCGCAGATCGACGACCGGCTGGCCTTCCTGGAGGCCAAGGAGAAGGCGCTGACCGGCTACAAGCCGGCGATCCGCCGCATCGCCTATTTCTGTTCGGGCTGCCCGCACAACACCTCGACCAGGCTGCCCGACGGGTCGCGCGCGCTGGGCGGCATCGGCTGCCACACCATGGCGACCTGGATGGATCGCGGCACCGAGACGCTGACGCAGATGGGCGGCGAAGGCGTCACCTGGGTCGGCCAGGCGCCGTTCTCCAAGACCAACCACGTCTTCCAGAACCTGGGCGACGGCACCTATTACCATTCCGGCCTGATCGCCATCCGCGCCGCGGTCGCGGCCAAGGTCAACATCACCTACAAGATCCTGTTCAACGACGCCGTGGCGATGACCGGCGGCCAGCCTTTCGACGGGCCGCTCAGCGTGCCGATGATCGCCCAGCAGCTGGCGGCCGAGGGCTTGCGCAAGATCACCATCGTCACCGACGAGCCGGACAAATACGCCGCCGCCGATTTCCCCGAAGGCGTGCTGGTGCATCACCGCGACGAGCTGGACGCCATCCAGCGCGAGATGCGCGAGATCGAAGGCTGCACCGCCATCATCTATGACCAGACCTGCGCCGCCGAGAAGCGCCGCCGGCGCAAGCGCGGCCAGATGCCGGACCCGGCCCAGCGCGTCTTCATCAACGAGGAGGTCTGCGAGGGCTGCGGCGATTGCTCGAAGGCCAGCAACTGCCTGTCGGTGGTGCCGCTGGAAACGGCGATGGGCCGCAAGCGCGCCATCGACCAGTCGAGCTGCAACAAGGATTTCTCCTGCCTCAACGGCTTCTGCCCCTCCTTCGTCACCGTCGAGGGCGGCAGGTTGCGCAAGCCGAAGCCGGTCGCGCCGGCCGCCGAGGACCTGCCCGAGCCGGAACTTCCGGCGCTGAAGGACCCCTTCAACATCCTGGTGACCGGGATCGGTGGCACCGGCGTCGTCACCATCGGCGCCCTGCTCGGCATGGCGGCGCATCTCGAGGGCAAGGGCTGCTCGATCATGGACATGACCGGCCTCGCCCAGAAAGGCGGCGCGGTCTTCTCCCATATCCGCATCGCCAACCGACCTGAGGAAATCCACGCGGTCCGCGTGGCTGCCGGCAACGCCGATCTGCTGCTGGGTTGCGATGTCGTCGTCGCCGCTACCTTCGACGCGCTGGCCAAGGGCCGCGTCGGCCACAGTCGCGCCATCGTCAACGACCACGCCACCATCACCGCCGATTTCATCCGCGACCCCGACTACAAGTTCCCCGGCCACACCCTGCAGGCCGCCATCGAGGCGGCGGTCGGGCCGGGCGCCGCGGAATTCGTCGACGGCACCGGGCTCGCCACCGCGCTGATCGGCGATTCCATCGCCACCAACATGTTCATGCTGGGCTATGCCTATCAGCGCGGCCTGATCCCGGTCTCGGCGGCGGCGATCCTGCGCGCCATCGAGCTGAACCGCACGGCGGTCACCGAAAACACCCATGCCTTCCTGTGGGGCCGGCGGGCCGCCCTGGATCTGGCCGCCGTCGCCCGTGCCGCCGCCGCGTCGAAGCCGACCGCGCGGGCGGTGCCGCAGACCCTGGACGACATCGTCGCGCATCGCACGCGGCACCTGACGCGCTACCAGAACGCCGCCTATGCCGCGCGCTACCGCCACCTGGTCGAGCGCGTGGCGGAGGCCGAGCGCGCCGCGATGCCGGGCTCCGAGGCGCTCAGCCTGGCGGTCGCCAGATATTACGCCAAGCTGCTGGCCTACAAGGACGAGTACGAAGTGGCGCGGCTGCATGCCGATCCCGAGTTCCACGACCGCATCGCCGCGCAATTCGAGGGCGACTATCGGCTGCACTACCATCTGGCGCCGCCGGCCGTGTCGCACCCCGACCCGGTGACCGGCAGGATCAAGAAGAAGGTCTTCGGCCCCTGGATTGGCGCCGTGTTCCACCTGCTGGCGCTGGGCAAGGCCCTGCGCGGCACCGCCCTCGACCCCTTCGGCCGGCTGCCCGAGCGGGTGGCGGAGCGCCGCCTGATCGCCGATTACGAGCGCCTGGTGGAGGAGATCATCGAGCGCCTGGAGCCCGGCAACCACGCCACCGCCGTCGCGCTCGCCGCGATTCCCGAGCAGATTCGCGGCTACGGCCACGTCAAGGACGCGAGTCTAGCCACGGCCAGGCAGCGCGAGGCGGAATTGCTGGCGGCGTTCCGGACACCGACCGATACACGCCAGCGGGCGGCGGAGTAGGCGGTCCGCGCAAGCGGAACGACGCGCCCGGTCCGACGCTTCGACGGAGCGGCGGCGAAGTGCCAGCACATTGCCGACCCGACCGGCCTTCTGACCGGAACGCGCGGCGCGCGGCGCCAGCCGCCGCCGGCTTCATGTCCTGCGATACGAAAGGCGAACATCGCGCGATGCCTGCAAAGGCGCGGAATTCCAGCGCTTTCTCGCCTTAATCTGATTGAAACATGCGCGGTGATCGGGGAATATCGGCCCAAGTCCGCGCCCGGACCGGAGGCCAAGCAAGACTAAACAATGGACCGGCGCGTGACCTCACATCGTTAGGGAGGACATGCAAATGTCACTAATCAAGCGCAACGTCCTGTTGTCTGCGCTGACGGCGGCGACGTTGTTCGCGTCGGCAGCGGTGGCGCAGGCGGAGATGGTTCTCAACCGCGGCAACGGCGCCGAGCCGGAAACGCTCGATCCGGCCAAATCCACCGGCGTCACCGAATCCAACATCCAGTACGAACTGTTCGAAGGCCTCACCACCTATTCCGCGGACGGCCAGGTCATCCCCGGCATGGCCGAGAAGTGGGACATCGCCGACGACGGCAAGACCTTCACTTTCCACCTGCGCGACGCCAAGTGGTCGAACGGCGATCCGGTGACCGCCGGCGATTTCGTCTATTCCTGGCAGCGCCTGGTCGACCCGGCCACCGCGTCCGATTACGCGCCGATCGCCAGCGTCATCACCAACGCCGAGAAGATCAACAAGGGCGAAGAGAAGGACCTTTCCACGCTCGGCGCCGTGGCGGTGGACGACAAGACGCTGAAGGTCACGCTTGAGAAGGCCGCGCCGTTCTTCCTGGCGCTGATCCGCCATTCCAGCTTCCTGCCCGTGCACAAGGCGACCATCGACAAGTTCGGCGCCGACTGGACGAAGCCGGGCAACCTGGTCGGCAACGGCGCCTTCACCCTCGCCGAGTGGACGCCGCAGGCCTCCCTCACCGTGGTGAAGAACCCGAACTACTACGATGCCGCCAACGTCAAGCTCGACAAGATCGTCTACTACCCGACCGAGGACATCTCGGAGGAGTTCAAGCGGTTCCGCAACAACGAGCTCGACATCACCTATGAGGTCCCCTCGGACCAGGTGAAGTTCATCGAGACGAACATGAAGGACGAGTATGAGGCGAAGCCGTATCTCGGCACCTACTACTACGTCATCAACCTGACCCGCGAGCCGCTCGGCAAGCAGAAGGACCTGCGCGAGGCCCTGGCGCTCGCCATCGACCGCGAGGCCATCGCCGACAAGGTGACCCAGGGCAGCTTCCTGCCCGGCTATTCCTGGGTGCCGCCGGGAGTGCCGGACTATCCGTCCCACTTCCTCGGCTTCAAGGACATGCCGCAGAAGGACCGCGTCGCCAAGGCCAAGGAACTCATGGCCAAGGCCGGCTACGGCCCCGACAAGCCGCTGAAGCTGGAAATCCTCTACAACACCAGCGAAAACCACAAGAAGATCGCCATCGCGATCCAGAACATGTGGAAGCAGATCGGCGTTGACGCCACCCTGAACAATCAGGAATGGCAGGTCTATCTCGATACCCGCGACAACAAGCAGTACGACGTGTCGCGCGCGGCCTGGATCGCCGACTATGTCGATCCGGTCACCTTCCTCGACCTGTTCCTCTCGGATGCCGGCGTGCGCAACGATGCCGGCTACAACAACGCCGAGTTCGACAAGCTGGTGAAGGACAGCTTCGGCATCACCGATCCGAAGCAGCGCATGGAGACGCTGGCCAAGGCCGAGCAGATCTTCCTCGACGATCTGCCGCTGATCCCGATCCTGTACTACAAGACCAAGCACATGGTCTCGAAGCGGGTGCAGGGCTGGGCCTATAACAGCCTCGACTTCCACCTCGGCCGTTACATGTCGGTGATGTAACCGGCTGGCCGTCGGACGACCGGCAGCGCCCCGCCAGAATACCGGGCGCGCTGCCGGTCGTTGTCTTTGAACGGAAGTCGACTAAGATGCCAGAAGCCCCGCACCACGGGCCTGCCAGAGCTTGGAGGATCGATCGGTGCTCCACTACCTGATGCGCCGCCTCGGCGGCGCCATTCCGACCCTTTTCATCATCATCGCCGGTACCTTCTTCCTGATGCGCATCGCGCCGGGCGGACCGTTCGCGCGCGAGCGCAAGGTGCCGCCCGAGGTCGAGGCGAACCTGCTGCGCGCCTATCACCTCGATGAGCCGCTGCCCCAGCAGTTCCTGCGCTATCTCGAGGGCCTGCTGCACGGCGATTTCGGGCCATCCTTCAAATACAAGGATTTCAGCGTCGCCGAGCTGATCTTCCAGGGCTTCCCCATCTCGCTGCAGCTGGGCGCCATCGCCATCGTGCTGGCGCTGGTGATCGGCCTGACGCTCGGCATCTGGGCCGCGCTGCGGCAGAATTCCTGGGTCGACTACACCACGATGTCGGTCTCCATGATCGGCGTCGCGGTGCCGAATTTCGTCATCGCCCCGGTGCTGACCCTGATCATCGGGCTGCAGCTGCAGCTGCTCCCCGTGGGCGGCTGGGGCAAGCCGGGAAACTACGTGCTGCCCGTCGTGGCGCTCTGCCTGCCGCAGATCGCGGCCATCGCGCGGCTGACACGGGCCAGCATGATCGAGGTCCTGAGCAGCAATTTCGTGCGCACGGCGCGGGCCAAGGGCCTGCGCGAGAGCGTTACCATCACGCGGCACGCGATCCGCGCCGCGGTGCTGCCGGTGGTCTCCTATCTCGGGCCCGCCATCGCCAACATCATCACCGGCTCGGTGGTGGTGGAGCAGATCTTCTCCATCCCCGGCATCGGCCGCTATTTCGTGCAGGGCTCGCTCAACCGCGACTACACGCTGGTGATGGGTGTCACCGTGTTCTACGGCGTGCTCATCATCATCTGCAACCTGATCGCCGACCTGCTCTACGGCGTGCTGGACCCGAAGGTCCGCTATGATTGAGGTCCGCCATGGCCGTCGCTGACATCGCCTTCGCCCAGGCACAGGAAGTCCAGGGCCGCTCGCTCTGGGCCGACGCCCGCCGCCGCTTTATCCGCAACAAGGCGGCGGTCGCCAGCGTCATCGTGTTCGCCATCATCGTCATCGCCTGCTTCGGCGCGCCCTATCTCGGCCTGCGGGCGCCGGACGACATCAACTGGGAGCTGGAAAGCTGGGGCAAGCCCGATTTCGCCACCGGCTATTTCCTCGGTACCGACGCCAACAACCGCGACCTTTTCGTGCGCACGCTCTATGGCGGCCAGGTTTCGCTGCTGGTCGGCTTCACCGCCACCTTCGTCAGCCTGGTGATCGGCGTCATCTGGGGCGCCACGGCCGGCTTCATCGGCGGCACAGTCGATGGCCTGATGATGCGGATCGTCGACATCCTCTATTCGGTGCCCTTCATCTTCTTCGTCATCATGCTGACGGTCGTGTTCGGGCGCGCCATCGTGCTGATCTATGTCGCCATCGGCGCGGTCAGCTGGCTCGACATGGCGCGCATCGTGCGCGGCCAGACCATCTCGATCCGCCGCAAGGAGTTCATCGAGGCGGCGGAGGCGAGCGGCGTGTCCACTTGGCGCATCATCTCGCGCCACATCATCCCCAACACGCTGGGGCCGGTCGTCGTCTACGTCACGCTGACCGTGCCCAACGTGATCCTGACCGAGAGCTTCATCAGCTTCCTCGGCATGGGCGTGCAGGAGCCGGATTCGAGCTGGGGCACCCTGGTCTCCGAGGCCGCCGTGGTCATGGAGCTGGCGCCCTGGGCCATCATCGGCACCGGCAGCTTCCTGGCCATCACCCTGCTCTGTCTCAACTTCATCGGCGACGGACTGCGCGACGCGCTCGACCCCAAGGACCGTTGAGGAAGAACCGATGACCGCCATCCTCGACGTTCAGGGCCTGAAAACCAGTTTTTCCACGCCGGAAGGCACGGTTCGGGCCGTCAACGACGTGAGCTTCGCCATCAATCCGGGCGAGACGCTCGGCATCGTCGGCGAATCCGGCTCCGGCAAGAGCCAGATCTTCATGTCGGTCATGGGTCTTCTCGCCAAGAATGGCCGTGCCGAGGGCAGCGTGAAGTTCAAGGGCAGCGAGATCCTCAACATCCCCGTGGCGGAGCTGAACAAGATCCGCGGCGTGAAGATGTCGATGATCTTCCAGGACCCGATGACCTCGCTCAATCCGTATCTCTCGGTGAAGCGGCAGATGACCGAGGTGCTGGAGACCCATCGCGGCATGACCCAGGATGCCGCCTTGGCCGCCGCCATCGAGATGCTGGAGATAGTGCAGATTCCCGAGGCGGCGCGCCGGGTGCATATGTATCCGCACGAATTCTCGGGCGGCATGCGCCAGCGGGTGATGATCGCCATGGCGTTGCTGTGCCAGCCGGAATTGCTGATCGCCGACGAGCCGACCACGGCGCTGGACGTTACCGTGCAGGCGCAGATCCTCGACCTGCTGGGCAAGCTGAAGCGCGAGACCGGCATGGCCATCGCGCTCATCACCCATGACCTCGGCGTCATCGCCGGCCTGGCCGACCGGGTGATGGTGATGTACGCGGGAGAGATCGCCGAGCGGGCCCACGCCGGGCCGCTGTTCAAGGCGCCGCAGCATCCCTATACCCAGGGCCTGCTGCGCTCCATGCCGCGCCTCGACGAGAGCCGCGCCAACCGGCTGCAGACCATCGGCGGCCAGCCGCCCAACCTGCAGCGCCTGCCGGCCGGCTGCACCTTCCGCGACCGCTGTCTCTATGCCTTCGACCGCTGCGCCGTCGAGCGGCCGGCCCTGCGCCCGGTCAGCGCCGGCTCGGGACAAGATGGGCGGGCCAAGGCTTGCCATCTGGAGGCCCTATGAGCGCGCCCCTGCTTTCGGTCCAGGACCTGAAGGTCCATTTCGACGTCTCGCGCAAAGGCCTGTTCGCCGGCCCGCCCGCCGTGGTGAAGGCGGTCGACGGCGTCTCCTTCGACCTCAGGCCCGGCGAGACCCTGGGCCTGGTCGGCGAATCCGGCTGCGGCAAGTCGACCCTGGGCCGCGCGGTGCTGCGCCTCCTGCCGGCGACGAAGGGGCGCGTGGTGTGGCTGGGCGAGGACCTGCATGCCCTCGACCACGCGGCGATGCAGGAAAAGCGGCGCCACATGCAGATCATCTTCCAGGACCCGCTCGCCTCGCTCAATCCACGCATGACGGTGGGCCAGATCATCGCCGAGCCGCTGACCACCTTCAACCCGAACCTCTCCGGAGCGGAGGTGAAGGAGCGCGTGCGCCAGATGATGGCCAAGGTCGGCCTGCTGCCGAACCAGATCAACCGCTACCCGCACGAATTCTCCGGTGGCCAGTGCCAGCGCATCGGCATCGCGCGGGCCATGATCAACAACCCGCGCATGATCGTGTGCGACGAGCCGGTCTCCGCCCTCGACGTCTCGATCCAGGCACAGATCGTCAACCTGCTGATGGATCTGCAGGCGGAGACGGGCATGTCGCTCATCTTCATCTCGCACAACCTCTCGGTCGTGCGGCACATCAGCCACCGCATCATGGTGCTCTATCTCGGCAAGGTGATGGAGATCGCCGACCGCGATTCGATCTACGCCAAAAGGACCGCATCGTGTTGAAAGGCGACCTGCCCTCGCCGCTCAATCCGCCCTCGGGGTGCCCGTTCCGTACCCGCTGCCCGCGGGCCAGCGAGATCTGCGCCCAGACCATGCCCGACCTGCTGCCGGCGGGGCCGAGCCACCATGTCGCCTGCCACCATGCCGGGCCGCGCGACTGAACGGCCGGCTTCGCCGGGGTGTCCGTTCGGGGGAGCCTCATCGACGGAGGCTCGTCAGGAAATCCACCGCCACCATCACCCGGTCGACGACGCCGTCTGCATCGCTCCACGGCATCACCGCCGCTTCGCAATACTTGAATTCCTTGTGCGGACCGACATAGGGCGGGCGATAGATGATGGGACTGCCGTTCTCCGCCACCCAGCGGGCGACGCGGTAGACGGCGGCACCCTCGTCCTGGCCCGGCATCTCCGACATCCATCTGCCGGTCCAGTCGGTGCGCGAATGCTCGCGGACGCTGGTCCCGAACAGGCGATAGCGGAAATCCCAAGGGTCGCGCCGCACCTCCTTCAGGATCAAATGCGGCAGCAGGCGCGGAATCTCGGCCGGTTCGAGATCGAAGCGTGACGGCGGCCCGGCGCCGCGGCGCTTGCTCCGCCAGTAGGCGAGCACGGCGCGGACGACATCGGAGGCCAGCTCCGATTCCTCCACAAGGGCGATACCGGACAGATCGACCATGGCGCCATCATAACAGCACCCTGGCCGGGAAAGGCCTGCTTATTGGGCCCGCAGGCTGCGCGCCTCAGCCCACCATGCCGACGGCGCGCTTGTAGAGGTCGAGCAGCTGTTCCTGCTCCTCGCGGTCATGCGCCTCCATTTTGCGCAGCCGCACCACCTGGCGCATGATCTTGGTCTCGAAGCCGGTCGACTTGGCCTCGGAATAGACCTCGCGGATGTCGCCGGCGATCGCGGCCTTCTCCTCCTCCAGGCGCTCGATGCGCTCGATGAAGGATTTCAGCCGGTCCGCCGCAATGCCGCCCGCATCCGCCATAACGTCCTCACAAATTCCAGGTATTTCCGATCCGCGCGCGAATCGGGATGGCCGCGACTCTAGTCCCGCCGCAGGCGGCCTCACAAGCAATCTGCGCCTGTGGATAACGTGGATAACGTGGGTGGCTTGCGGCGTGGCCGGGACCCGGGCATTGTCCCGCAGCGGCGGCGCAGTCGGTGGGGCGGATGAGCTTTCGTGACGTGGTCCTGGCGGTGATCGTCCAGGTGATCTGGGGCTGCGGCCTGACGCTGATGAAGCCGACCATGGCGGCCTTTCCGCCGATTCTGTTCATCGCGCTGGTCTATGGCATCATCGCCATTGTCCTGACGCCGGTCGCGCCGCGATCGCGCACGCCGTTCCTGTGGATGATGCTGATCGCGGCACTTGGCGGCAGCGTGCAGAGCTGCCTGCTGGCTGTTGGAGTCAAGCTGCTGCCGGCATCGACGGCGAATCTGCTGCTGCAATCGACGGTGCCCTTCGCCGTGCTGCTGTCCTGGACCGCGCGCATCGACAAGCCTTCCTTGCGCAACGGCCTCGGCTGCCTGGTCGCGCTGGCCGGCGTGGCGACGGTGATCGGCGCGCCGGGCGACGGCATCTCCTGGACCGGCATCGCGGCGGTGACCGGCTGCTCGCTGTCCTGGGCCGCGGCCCAGGTCTTGATCCGCCTGCATTGCAAGGACAGCGGCATGGTCTTCTACACCGCCATGGCGCGCCACGCGGCGCCCCAGGCGCTGCTGGCCAGCCTGCTGTTCGAGCAGGACCAGATCGGCTGGCTGACCCGCGCCGCCTTGAGCGACTGGGCCGGACTGGTGGCGATCGCCATGATCGGCTTCGCCGCCGGCTACATGCTTTGGTACAAGCTGCTGGTGCGCAACCGCATCGACCAGTTGCTGCCCTTCACGCTGCTGATGCCGGCCATGGGCGTCGCCACCGGCGTCGTCGTGCTGGGCGAGAGCCTGCCGGCCTCGCTGCTGGTCGGCGGCGCGATCATCCTGCTCGGGCTGGCGGTGATCGTCTGGCCCAGCCGGCGCGCGCGCGCGGGAATCAGGCCCGCCTGAGGGCGTGCCACAGGCCGTGGGTGGAATGCCACAGCGCGTTCAGGCCGAAACCGATGAACAGCAGCCCGGAGGCGCGCGTCACCCAGAGCTGATGGCGGCGGTAGAACCGGCGCACCAGCCCGGCGCCGATCAGCCAGGCGAGCACGATGTCGGCCAGGATGAAGCCGACGAAAGCCGCCAGCAGCAGCATCGGCATGCGCTCCCAGCTCAGATCCTGCGACCTGCCGGCCAGCAGCGAGGTGAAGGTGGCGACCGCCACCGGATAGCCCTTGGGATTCATCAGCCCGAAGGTGAGGCCGCGCAGCAGCGGCCGCTTGGCGCCGAGATTGGCCAGCGCGTCGTCGCCGCGCTTGACGCTCGCCGCCTTCCAGCCCAGCCAGCAGAGATACGCGCCGCAGGCCAGGCCCAGCGCGTCGAACACCGCGGTGCCGAGCGATTGCGCGCCGATGATGGCGACCAGCGCCAGCGTCGCCCAGGTCACGTCGCCGGCCAGGTGCCCGGCCAGGAATCCGACCCCTGCCCGCCGGCCCTGCACCGCGCCGATGCCGAGCAGCGCCAGGAAAGCCGGCCCAGGCGTCAGCGTATAGGCGGCGGCGGCGAGGAAGGCGGGGAGCAGGAGCGTCGGGTCGAGCAGTGGCGTGGCAGTCATCTGTGTCTCGTCGCGCGATGTGGCCGTTACTCAATCGTCATCCCGGCCTTGAGCCGGGATCCATTTGTCCGCCGCACGCGCCGCTGAAGCATGGACCCCGGCTCAAGGCCGGGGTGACGAACCGTACGCGGCATCAATGCTTGTGCGTGTCCTTGAAGGCCTGCTGCTGCGCCGGCGTGGCCTCCGTCTGGTGCTTCTTCTTCCACTCGTCGTACGGCATGCCGTAGACGATTTCGCGCGCCTGCGGGTCGCTGACCGGCGTGCCGGCCGCCTCGGATGCCTCGCGGTACCAGCGCGACAGGCAGTTGCGGCAGAAGCCGGCGAGATTCATCATGTCGATGTTCTGCACGTCGGTGCGCTCGCGCAGATGCTGGACCAGGCGGCGGAACGCGGCGGCCTCCAGCTCGGTGCGGGTCTTTTCATCCATGATCTGCCTCATTCGAAAGTGAGCGTTTCGGCCATCAGCTGATCCACCACCTGGCGCAGCGCCAGGTCGTGCTCGACGCCGTCATCCACGGCGCGGCGATAGAGCGCCACCTGGCGGTGGGCGCTGGTGCCCCGCGCGATGATCCTGCGCGCGTGCATCAGCTCCTTCTCGCAGCCGAAGAACTGGGCGTCGGGCGTCACCAGGTCGATGATCTCCTCGATCAGCCCGGGCACGGGTGAAATCTCGCCCTTGCCGAAATCGACCAGCCCTTCGTCGATGCCGTAGCGTTGCGCCCGCCAGCGGTTCTCGTTCACCAGCATCGCCGCATAGCGCCGCCAGCGCTGGTTCGACCGCCGCAGGCGGTAGAGCATCCTGAGGATGCAGCGGTACATCGCGGCGAGGCAGAGCGTGTCCTCGAGATAGGTGCAGGCATCGGTGATGCGCAGCTCCAGCGTCGGGAAGCGCGCGCTTGGGCGGATGTCCCACCACAGCTTGCTGCCGTCCTCGATCAGCCCGGCATTCACCAGCACCTTCAGGTGGCGCTCGTATTCGCCCCAGGAATCGAAGATTTCCGGCAGGCCGGTGCGCGGCAGCTCGTCGAACACGGCGAGGCGGTAGCTCTTCAATCCCGTCTCCTCGCCCTGCCAGAACGGCGAGGAGGTGGAGAGCGCCAGCAGATGCGGCAGGAAATAGCTCACCTGGCTCATCAGGTCGATGCGCAGCTCGGGATCCTCGAGGCCGACATGCACGTGCATGCCGCAGATCATCAGCCGCCGGCCGAGCGCCTGCAGATCGCGGGCGAGCACGTTGTAGCGCTCCTTGTCGGTGTGGAGCTGGTGCGTCCAGGTGGCGAAGGGGTGGGTCGAGGCGGCGATCGGCGCCAGGTTGTAGCGCCCGGCGAGCTCCCCGATGGTGGCGCGGAAATGCGTGAGCTGCGCCCGCGCCTCGTCCAGCGAGGCGCAGATGCCGGTGCCGACCTCGATCTGCGAGCGCAGGAATTCCGGCGTGACGCGTTCGCCCAGCGCCTGCTTGGCGGCATCGAACAGTTCCGGCGGCGGATTGGTGGCGAGATCGCGGGTGTCGCGATCGACCAGCAGGTATTCCTCCTCGATGCCGAGGGTAAAGGCCGGTTCCTTCATGGCGTCTTCCCATCCCCCAAGTGCCGTTCATGCAGGATCGGCCGGCCCAGCACGTCCAGCAGCACCCGATGCAGGATCTCCGCCCAACGTTCCTGCCCGGCCTCGTCCGCGATCAGGTCCTGGCGGATCTCCAGCAGGCCATGCGCCAGGCCCAACGCCTCGGCATGCGCTTTGATCGAATAGCCGTGGCCATCGCGGCCCGAATAGGGCTCGTTGTCACCCACCACCAGATCGGGCTCCTGCGCCAGGCGCTGCATCAGCGGCACGGCGAGGCGCGGGTCGCGGTTCCACAGCACGCCGACATGCCAGGGCCGCTGGAAGCCGTTCATCACCGGCGTGAAGGAATGCAGCGAGACGATGACCGGCACATGCCCGTCATCGAGCCGCGCCTGGATCAAGGCGCCCAGCGCCGCATGATACGGCGCGAAGATCTCCCCCTGGCGCTGCTTGCGCTCCGCCGGGGTCAGGCCACGGTTGCCGGGGATCGGCGTGCGGTCGCTTTCCTGCGGGATCGAGGTGGGGTCGTCGAGATGCCGGTTGCAGTCGATCACCAGCCGCGAATAGGCGGTGAGGAACAGCGGCGCGTCGAGCGCGGCGCTGAGCCGTCGCCCCAGCCCGGCGATGCCGATATCCCAGGCGATATGCTGGTCGAGCTCGCGCGGGCCGAGGCCCAGGCTGCCGAGGCTGGCCGGAAAGGCGCGGCCGGCATGATCGCAGAACAGCAGCAAATCCGTGCGGCCCCGCGGATTGACGACCGAAAACGGCGCCGGGTCGTCCGGGCCGAGCAGCGATGACGTGGCGGAGGGTGGCTGAGCGTCCTGCATCAGGGCGAGATTGATCGCGTTCCGGCCGGCAGCAT
Source organism: Dongiaceae bacterium (assembly GCA_044226685.1). Taxonomy (GTDB): domain Bacteria; phylum Pseudomonadota; class Alphaproteobacteria; order Dongiales; family Dongiaceae; genus Dongia_A. Next base: position 73,419 of record JBGAGP010000002.1, on the reverse strand, counting down.
AGAAGAACCGCCCCGCGTTGTCGATGTGACCGCCGCGAAAGCCCCGCAGGGTGCCCATGCGCCGGGGCCATGGCGGGGCGCATCGTGGCGACTTGGGCGCGTTGCCGCCGAAACCCGTCGCAACCGCGACTTGACCGCTCCGCCGCGCTCCATAGAGTGCCCCGGCACGACGGGAGCCGGTTCAACGGGGGATTGCTGTGCACGACGATCGCGACCTGCTGCAACGCCTGTTCGCCGCCGCCATCGGCGCGGTCGACCCGCTGAAGATCCTGGCGGCGCACCTGCCGGCGCCACCCAAGGGGCGCACCATCGTGCTGGGCGCCGGCAAGGCCGCGGCGGCGATGGCCAGGGCGGTCGAGGATCACTGGCCGAAAGACAAGGTCGATGCCCTCACCGGCCTTGTGGTGACGCGCTACGGCCACGCCCTGCCCTGCCGCCGGATCGAGGTGGTCGAGGCGGCGCATCCGGTGCCCGACGCCGCCGGCCAGCAGGCAGCCCGGCGCATCCTCGACCTCGCCCACGGCGCGAGCTTGGGCGGGCTGACCGCCGATGACCTGGTGTTGTGCCTGGTCTCCGGCGGCGCGTCGGCGCTGCTCGCCATCCCGGGCGAAGGCTTGACCCTCGCCGACAAGCAGGCGGTCAACAAGGCGCTGCTGAAATCCGGCGCCAACATCGCCGAGATGAATTGCGTGCGGAAGCACCTCTCCGCCATCAAGGGCGGAAGGCTCGCCGCCGCCGCGCATCCGGCCCAGGTGGTGACGCTGCTGATCTCCGACGTGCCGGGCGACGATCCCTCGGTGATCGGCTCCGGCCCCACCGTCGCCGACCCCTCGACCCGACAGGAGGCCCTGGCGGTGGTCCGCAAATACGGCATCGCGGCGCCGCAGGCAGTGCTGCGTCACCTCGAGGACCCGGCCAGCGAGACGCCCAAGCCCGGCGATCCGCGCCTGGCGCGCTGCCGCACCCAGATCATCGGCACGCCGCAGGCGGCGCTGCGGGCGGCCGAGGCTGTGGCCCGGGCTGCGGGATTCACACCCATCGTGCTCGGCGACCTGGAGGGCGAGGCCCGGGACGTTGCCCTGGTCCATGCCGGAATCGCCCGCCAGGTGGCCCGGCACGGCCAGCCGGCAGCGGCGCCGGCGGTCATCATTTCCGGCGGCGAGACGACCGTGACGGTTCGGGGCCAGGGCCGCGGCGGCCGCAATGCGGAGTTCCTGCTGGCCCTGGCGGTCGCCCTGGACGGGCATCCGGGCATGGCGGCGATCGCCGGCGACACCGACGGCATCGACGGCACCGAGGACAATGCCGGCGCCATCCTGACCGCCGACAGCCTGGTGCGGGCGGCGGCCAAGGGTCTTAACGCAAAGGCAATGCTTGCCAATAACGATGGCTATGGTTTCTTCTCTGGGTTAGGGGACCTGATCGTCACCGGGCCGACGCGGACCAACGTCAACGACTTCCGCGCCATTGTGGTCCGAACGCGGGAATAAGAAAAAAGCAAAGCATATGAGACGCCACCGCAAAGCCAAGATCGTCGCCACCCTCGGCCCGGCCAGCTCGACGCCGGAGCAGATCTCCGCCCTGTTCCATGCCGGCGCCGACGTCTTCCGGCTGAATTTCAGCCACGGCGCGCATGAGGACCACAAGGCGCGCTATGACGCCATCCGCGCGGTCGAGGAGAAAGCCGACCGGCCGATCGGCGTGCTGATGGACCTGCAGGGACCGAAGCTGCGCGTCGGCGCCTTCGCCGACGGGCCGGTCGACCTCAAGACCGGCGGCACCTTCCGCTTCGATCTCGACGCCGCCAAGGGCAATGCGAAGCGGGCACAGCTGCCGCATCCGGAGATCTTCGCCGCGATCAAGGCCGGCACCAACCTGCTGCTCGACGACGGCAAGCTGCGCCTCAGGGTGAAGAAGTGCGGCGCCGACTTCGCCGAATGCGAGATCGTCGTCGGCGGCAAGCTCAGCGACCGCAAGGGCGTCAACGTGCCGGACGTGGTGCTGCCGCTCTCGCCGCTGACCAAGAAGGACCGCGCCGATCTGCGCTACGGCCTCGACCTCGGCGTCGACTGGGTGGCGATGTCCTTCGTGCAGCGCCCGGAAGACGTGGCCGAGCTGCGCAAGCTGATCGGCGGCCGCGCCAAGCTGATCGCCAAGCTGGAGAAGCCCTCGGCCATCGACCATCTGGAGGAGATCGTCGACCTCTCCGACGCGGTGATGGTGGCGCGCGGCGACCTCGGCGTCGAGATGCCGCCGGAGGACGTGCCGGCGATCCAGAAGCAGATCATCGCGGCCGGCCGCAAATCCGGCAAGCCGGTGGTGGTGGCGACGCAGATGCTGGATTCGATGGTGCATTCCCCGGCCCCGACGCGCGCCGAGGCCTCCGACGTGGCGACCGCCGTCTATGACGGCGCCGATGCGGTGATGCTCTCCGCCGAGAGCGCGTCGGGCGACTATCCGGTCGAGGCGGTGGCGATGATGGACCGCATCATCGCCCGGGTGGAGCGCGACCCGGCCTATCGCCGCATCCTCGACGCCCAGCATCCGGACCCGCAGGCGACCGGCAGCGACGCGATCAGCGCGGCGGCGGCGCAGGTCACCCACACGCTCTCGGCCGTCGCCATCGTCACCTACACCACCTCCGGCTCGACCGTGCTGCGCGTGGCGCGTGAGCGGCCGGAAGTGCCGATCCTCACCCTGACCGCGTCGATGGCGACCGCTCGCGCGCTGTCACTGGCCTGGGGCGCCCATTGCGTCAAGACCGCCGATGTGAAGCGTTTCTCGGAGATGGTCGACAAGGCCTGCCGCATCGCCCTGCAGCAGGAGATCGCCAAGGTTGGCGACCGGCTGGTGATCACCGCCGGCGTGCCCTTCGGCACGCCGGGCTCGACCAACATCCTGCGCGTCGCCTGGGTCGAGGAATAGCCGCCGCTCAGGCCGCGCCGGCTGGCGCCGGCAGATCCTCGATATTCTCCGGCACCTTGAAGGGCGACGGCCGCGCCTTGAAGGCGAGCCGCAGCGGCCAGGTCGGCATCACGCGCGGCACGCGGTCGAGACTCTCCAGGAAAGCCTGCGCGCGCACCAGGTGCCGCACCATCCGGTCGTCGTGGATCGTCGGGCGACGGGACCCGAAGACATCCAGCATGCCGTCCGCGTCATAGCTGTTGGCGGCCCATTCGAGGTCGATGGTGCCGCCCTGCAACATCTCCGCCCAGTAATCCAACCGCCAGCCCGCCGCCGGGTGCAGGCGGAACGGCTTGTGCCGGCTGCGATAGTCGACGACGCGCTTCTCCAGCTCCGAGGCCGCGCGCAGCGGCAGATGCAGGCAGGAGAAATTGCGACGGTTGGCGAGCCTGGCGCCGTCGAAATCCACGCGATGATTGCCCTTCACGATCTCCACCCGCGCGCCGCGCGGCGGCGCCAGCAGCACCTTGCGCGGAAAGGCGCGCTCGACGAAGGACAGCTTGCCCGTGCCCATGACCAGCGAGGCGTGCAGATCTGGGTTGTAGGCGCGTTCGACCCGGCGGTTGGCCTGGCGCCAAGCGCCGGGAGTGGCCTGCCGCACGCCGCGGGCCTGGATGTAGTTCACCACCGGCGCGCAGATCACGTTGACGTTGCGCTGGCGCATCGAGCGCATCACGGCGGCCGGCGCGACGTTCCAACACTCGTCGGCATCGAAGGGAATGATGAGGTCGAACCCCTCCCGCAGCAGCGCGTTCGCCATGTCGCTGGTCCAGCCGGCCTGGTCGAAGGGGCCGTCATTGCGCTCGGCGCGCAGCCCCGGCAGGCGCGCCTGCAGCCGCTGCAGCGCCTCCCAGGTGCCGTCGGACGAGCCGTTGTCGATCACCCAGACCCGCTCGCAGCCGAGCAGCCAGTGATGCAGCGCGGTGAGCGGCGCGATGTCGACGGCATTGCGGACGATGGCAACGGCGGCGGATCTCATTCAGCTGTCGTCCGCTTCAGCACGTAACGCTGATAGAGCCAGGCCAGCCCCAGCAGGGTGACGCCGAGGCCGAGGAACGAGGCGACGCGGTAGAGGCCGGTGAGGCCCGAGGTGTCGAACAGGAACACCTTCACCGCCACGAGGAGCACGATGGCCGCGGCCGCGTGGCGCAGCGCCGGCACGCGCCGCCACAGCGCCAGGACCAGGATCACGCCGCCATAGAGCAGCCAGCCCAGCGAATAGCCGTAGAGCTCGGCGTCGCCGATGCGGCTGCCGAACAGGTTGAAATTGATGTACTCGCCGCGGAACAGGTGACGGTTGATGGCGCTGATGCCGATGAAGCCGTCGATCAGCGCGATCGCGGCGGCGAGTGCCAGGATCAGCCGATGCTGCGGGACGTCGAGCCTGGAGCGGCGCACCAGCCGCGCCATCGCCAGGAACAGCACGAAGCCGGAGCCGTAGACATAAAGCAGCGTGTTGAAGACCGGCGGGCCCGAGACCGCCACCGGGTTCAGCAGCGGATTGCCGAACACCCAGAGCGCGCCCGCGGTCACGATTGCGGCCAGCGCGCCGAGCCCGTAGGCGATCCAGCGCAGCCGCGCCTCGCCACGGCGCTCCGCCAGCCGCCAGGTAGCGAGCGCCAGCAGGCCCCAGAGCAGCACCAGCGTTCCGGTCTCGGCGAAGCCTGGGTCCGCGTAAAGGAACGCAGCGCCGTGGAACAGGTGGCGGATCTCCAGCGTCACCAGCAGGAATCCCAGCAGCAGCGTGCCCGCCTGGAACAGCAGCATGAGGCGCAAATCGCTCGCCCGCCGCACCAGCCACGCCGTCGCCGCGAAGCCCAGCATCGGCACCCCGAGGCCATAGGCGAGCCAGTTGAAGATCGGCCGCTCGCCCGCCGGGAACCCGGAATCGAGCACCGCCAGCAGCACCGCCGGCGCGCCGACCCACAGGCCGCGGCGCAGCCACGGCTCCTCGATCTTGTTGGCGACCCAGGCGGTCAGCGGCAGCAGCAGCGACCACAGCACCGGCAGCCAATCGCGCTCGACCCACAGCGGAATCGCGGCGGCGATGAAGCCGGCGCAGGCCAGGACATGCACCCCGAAGGCGCGGCGATAGCCGGTGTCCTGGAAGCGCCAGCGCTGCAACCGCTCGGCGAGGCCCAGATGCAGCGCCGAGAGGCCGAGGCAGATGATCGACCAGGGCAGCAGCAGATCGACGCCGCGCAGGCGCCAATAGGCCAGCGCCAGCACCGCGCCGCCGCCCAGTGCCGACAGCAGTGACCAGCGCTCGGGCCGCGCCGCGCCCCACAGCAGACCGAAGCCGCCGCCGCTGAGCAGGGCGCCGATGAGACAGGCGATCCACAGGAAGCGCTCGGACTCGCCCCACGGCTCGCCGGTATAGTGGGAACCGAGGCTCGACACATTCCACAGCAGCAGGCCGAGCACCGGCGCCGCCGCCAGGGCGAAGCCGGCCAGGTCGTGCTCCGGCCGCTTGCGGCCGATGGCCATGCCGAGCGCCGCCAGCAGCAGCAGGAAAACCCAGTCCACGGTGCGGAAATCGCCGCCCGCCAGCCAGATCAGCATCAGGATGCCACAGGCGAGGCTGGCCGCCATCGCCACGATGTGCGGCCGCGACCACGGCACCACCGGGTCACCGGCGATCAGGCCGCGCAGCGCGCCGGATGGCCCGACGGTAAGCCACAACGCGCTGGCCGCGACCACGATCAGATAGGCCGGAACCCAGATGTCGCCGACACGGGTCAGGTCCGCTTCCATCGGCAGGGCGGCGACCAGGAAGGCCCAGCCGAGCCCGCCGGCGATGGCGATGGCGGGCAGGTACCACCAGCCACGCTGCCGTTCCAGCCAGAGCGCGCCAAGCTGCAGCAGGTAGAGATAGCTGAACAGCACGCCGGGATGCGGCTCTCCGGTCGAGACGATGGCAGGCGTGAGAAACCCGCCGGCAAGGCCCACCAGCCCGACGAAGGGACCGTGGCGCAGCGCCAGCGCGATGGCGAGGAAGGTGACCGCCGCCAGGATGACGAAGGCGAGCGCCGCCGGCAGCAGGTGATAGAGCGCGACGGCGGCGAACAGGCTGGCATAGAGATCGGCGATGCCGGCGGCGGCCAGCGCCTGGCCGATGGTGCCCGATTTGCGTCGCATGAAATCGCCGGCCACCAGCAGGACGATGCCGAGGAGAACGCCCAGCGTCACCCGCGTCGCCGGGCCGAGCAGGCCCTCGTCGATCGAATACTTGACCAGGAAGGCGCCCGCGAGCGCGATGCAGGCGCCGCCCAGCCAGACGAAGCCGCGGGCGCCCAGGCGCTGCTCCAGGCCGCGCGGGACCGGCTCCTGGAGGCGTTCAGCCAGCGGCGCGGAGGTGGAGGCCTGCAACGGCGCGGGCGCCGGGCGCGCCATCTCCTCGGCCATCGCCGCCAGGCTGGGCGGTGTTTCGTAGGCCGGGGTCTGGGCAACCGGCATGGTGGCAGCAGGCATGACCTCCGGCGCTGTTTCCACCGGCGGCGTGGGAGGTTCCTCGACGACCGGCCGCAACGGCGTCGGCCGCGTCGCGATCATCTCGCGCAGGCCGCGCAGCTCGGTCCGCAACAGATCGATCTCGTCCTGCTGGCGGCGGGTGGCGCGGAACGCCGCGATGGCGAGGCCCGGCACCACCAGGATCAGGAAGATCGCCGCCGCCGCCCAGACGATGCTATCGCCGATGAACACACAACACCCCGTCCCCGCTTCCCGCACGCGGCCATCATGGCGCGGCGCGCTTCCATCGCGCAACCATCGCTTGCGCCGCCGCCAGGTCGGCCGGCGTCATCGCGCCGGCCATCAGGTCGACCAGCCCGGCGGCTTCGGCGTTGCCCTGCCGCGCCGCCAGGGCCGCGTATAGGTAAGACAGGCGGAGGTCGCGCGTCACGCCGATTCCCTGATACAGCATGGCCGCGAGATTGACTTGGGCCTCGGCCAGGCCTTGCTCCGCCGCGGTGCGCAGCAGGGTGGCCGCCGCCGCGGGATCCTGGACGACGCCGTCGCCGGCCAGATGCATCATCGCCAGGCGATACTGCGCCTGCGCGTTGCCCTGGGCGGCAGCGGCGCGCAGCCAGCGCGCGGCCAGCGCCAGGTCGGGCGCCACGCCCTGCCCTTGCAGATACATGATGCCGAGCATGGTCTGGGCGCCGGCATTGCCCTGCTCGGCAAGTGGCGCGAATTCGTTCAACGCGGTGGTGAAGTCGCCCCGCTCATAGGCGGCGATGCCGGCCGCGCCATCGGCGGCGGCAATCGAAGCGAGGCCCGCAAGCAGCAGCCCGGCCAGAACGGCGCGGGCCGCCACGCGTGACATCACTTCGTGCTGTCCATCACTTTGTGCTGCCCTGGCGGATGGTGGTGGCCTCGCTCTGCTCGGCGATCAGGGTCGGCGCGCTCAAGGTCGCGGGGATCGACACGCCCGGGTCGCGGTCATAGACGTCGCGGCGGAAATTCGCCTGGCCCGCCTCGTCGACCCAGGCCGTCATGTAGACGACGTGCAGCGGGATCGGACGCTTCAGCTTGGCATAGGTGGTGACGCCGGACTTCACCACCTCCTCGACCCGCGCGCGGGTCCAGGCCGGATCGTCCTGCAGCAGGAAGGCGGCGAGGCCGAGCGGATCCTCGACCCGCATGCAGCCGGAGGAGAAGAAGCGGTCCTGCTTGACGAACAGCTCCGGCGCCGAGGTGCCGTGGATGAACACGGCGTAGTCGTTCTGGAAGTCGAGCTTCACCGGACCCAGCGCGTTCTCCGGACCGGCATCCTGCTTCAGCCGGTAGGGGAACCGGCCGGACGCCTTCACGTCCTTCCAGTTGATGCGGCGCGGATCGACCAGGTCGCCGTCGCTGGTGTAGACGCGTACGTTCTTCTTGTAGAAATAGCCCGGCTCCTGCAGCTCGTGCTTCAGCATGTCGATGGCGGCGATCTTGCCCGGCACGCTCCAATCGGGATTGAGCTTGGCCTGGAAGATCTCGCTCTTCAGCAGCGGCGTCTTGCGCTCGACGCGGCCGACGATCGCCTTGGAGTAGAAGGTGGTCACGCCGCCGTCGATCACCCGCAGCTCGGTCGACGGGATGTTGACGAAGACGTAGCGGTCCTCGTAGTCCGGGCTGTCGGCGCGCATGCGGTCGAGGTTGAGCAGCACCTGTTTCAGGCGCTGCTCGGCGGAGATGTTCATCTCCTCGATCGAGCGCTTGCCGATGACGCCGTCGTCGTTGAGGCCGTGGTTGCGCTGGAACTGGCGCACGGCGAGCTCGAGGTCGGAATCATAGAGCTCCGGATCGTCGCCGAGGGCGATGACCTCGCCGGTCACCATCAGGCGCTCTTTCACTTCGCGCACGCGCTTGCTCTTGTCGCCCGGCTCGATCTTCTCGGAGCCGGAGACCTTGGGCCAGCCGCCCTGCTCGTAATACAGCACGTATTCCGGCAGCGCCGCATAGAGGCGCCAGAACATCTGGAAGCTCGGCAGCTCCTGGCCGACCATGCGGGTCGGGTCCTTCGACTTGGCGAGCGCGGCGAGCAGCTTGCCGCCCTGCCCCTGGTCGGAGCCGAGCGTGGCGACGGCGTCGAAGGCGCTGGCCGTATAGAGCGCGCTCAGCAGCGCCTCGGCATCGGCGGCCTGGCCCGGCGTGAATTGGGCAGCGTCCTGGCCCGGCAGCGACGCGGCAATCTGTTGCAGCGCCTGGTTCGCCGGCATGCCGGATGCGATCGCCTTGGGCAGCTGCCGCTGCAGATAAGCGCCGAGCACGTTGTAGCCGCTCTCCGTGGTCCACAGCGCGGCGCCGCCGGAAGCGTAATAGGTCTGCAGTCCGGTCCAGTCGACCGCCAATCCCGCCAGACGCTGGCTCTGCTGCAGCCGCTGGATCGCGGCATCGATGCCGCTGACCGCCGGAGCCTGGGTAACCGGGTCCAGCGCGGCCGGTGCGGTCTCCACTGCTGGGGTGTTGCGCTCGTCCTTGTCAGCCCAGGCCGGAACGGCGACAGCCGGCATCGCCAGCAGCCCGCCAAGGCACATTGCCAGGACCATGGAGTTTGTTTTCAAGAACATCGCGACCGCCGTTAACTTGTTGCTGCATTGGCGAAACGTCCGGATATCCCGAACGTTGCGGGGCAGTTCTTAAATAATAGGGAGGCGTTACCGAAATGTCACCGAGCGGGATATGGGCATCTGCCCTGCATGTGCGGCGTGTCACAGGATTCGGGCACCAGGCCGAAGTCTAGTGCGCCATGCCCGGGCGGCCGAAGGCGGTGGCGGATATGGTGGATTCGATGAAGATCCTGAGCCCCGTCGGCTCCTCGAACACCTTGTCGGCGCGCTCGCTCTTGATCTGGATGTCGACCGCCCCGGCGCGCTGGGCCAGCGCCATGGCCTCGCCCCGCACCACCGTCTCGCAATGCGCCGCCGCCACTTCGAGATCGATGAAGTCCTGGATGCCGGTGGAGAGATGGGTGCGGAACACGCCCTCCTGCGGCTGGGTGATGATGGCGTTGGCGCGCTGCAGCACGCCGCCGGCGACGGCGCCGACCGCGTTGCAGACATCGGCATGCGGCGGGATGACCAGGCGCGTCTTCAGCCGCCTCGCGATCTCCGGATAATAGCTGCCGACCGGCGCACCGATCGCCGCCAGCGGCGCCGTCAGCCGCACGGTCGCCTCGATCAGCGCCTCCGCCGGCTGCGCGGCGGAAAGCGAGCGCCGGATCAGGTCGCGGCCCAACTGGCCCCAGTGATGCGGGTCGATGCCACTGGTCTCGCGGATCGCGGCATCGAGGATCACCTCGCCCGACTGGCGCACCACCTGCTCGACGATGTCGCGGCAGAGCTGGTCGTGCGAGATGGGCGGCTTCCACGCGCCGACCGGCGGCTTCCTCAGGAACAGCCTGGCGCCGAGCTCCGCCGCTTCGCCGTGCCAGTGCGACAACAGGCCCAGCACATGCGCCGCGTCGCTGGGCGTGAGGCCGCTGATCGCTACCAGGCCGCGATCGACCAGGCGGCCCAGGTGGCGCTGCATGGCGGGGCTGTAGAGCAGGTCAGCCAGCGCCACGGGACCATTCGCGAGCTTCTCCCACAATTCCAGCTGGCCGGCACTGAGGCTCGACAGCCCGGCATCGAGCGGCCGCTGGCGCAGGGCGAACTGCCCGCGATAGGGCACCATGTCCTCGCTCGCCAGCTGCGCGCGCAGCGCGTTCACGATCGCCGGAAATTGCGTCGCCAGCAGGCTCAAAGGCACGGCACGGCGCGGCCCCACCATGAATCCCAGGTGATCGTCTACGCGCACTTCGCTGTCGCCGCCCAGGCCATAGGTGTGGACGGCGACGGCTTCCACCATGGTCTTCCAGCCGCCCACCGTGGCGCCTTCCTTGTTCAGCACCGGGCGGCCTTCGCGCAGCATGGCGATGTCGGTGGTGGTGCCGCCCATGTCGGAGACGAAGATGTCGTTCTCCTCCGAGAGGTGTCGCGCGCCCACCAGGCTCGCCGCCGGGCCGGAGAGGATCGTTTCCACCGGGCAGGTCAGCGCCAGCTCGGCCTTGATCAGCGAGCCGTCGCCCTTCACCACCATCAGCGGCGCCTTGATGCCCTTGCGCGCCAGCAAGCCCTCGACCGCCTGGATCAGCTGCTGCAGTTGCGGGATCAGCCGCGCGTTGAGCGCCGCGGTCAGCGCGCGGCGCGGCGCATCCAGCTTCGAGGTCAGCTCGTGCCCGCAGGTGACCGGCTTGCCGGTGAGGTCATGTATGAGCTGCCGCGCGGCGATCTCATGCGCGGGATTGCGCACCGAGAAATAGCCGCTGACGGCGAAGGCCGCGACCTTGGGTGCATGCTCGGCGATGGCGGCGCGCAAGGCTTCCGTATCCAGTGGCGCCTGCGCCTCGCCGGTCGGCTTGTGGCCGCCGGCCACCATCACCACTGGGTCGCCGCCCATGGCCTGGCGCAGCCCGGCGCGCTCCAGCGCCTTGGCATCGTAGCCCATCAGGATCAGGCAGATCGGCGCGCCGTGCTTCTCGACGATGGCGTTGGTGGCGAGCGTGGTGGAGATCGACACCATGGCGATGTCGGCGATGCCGCGGCCTTCCGGCAGGTGCGGCAGGATCGCCTCGACCGCGCCGGTCAATCCGATGGCAAGGTCATGCTTGGTGGTCAGCGACTTCGCCTTGGCCAGCACGCCATCGCCGGCCCGCGCCGGGTCGAACAGCACCGCATCGGTGTAGGTTCCGCCGGTATCAAGGCCGAGCAGGATCGCCAAGGCCAACTCCCATCTGTTGCGGGGGTCTGTTGTCGGGGTCTGTTGTCGGGCGCAAGGTGACCAATCCCGGACCCGCGCGCTAGCCTGATTGCGCCGCCGCGTGTGCGTTTCGAGAAAAGCCCCGCGGGCCATGCGGTAATTCCGGATTGTCGCTCGCCCGCCGGCACTTATAATGCCGAGTCTGAATGGCCGCGCGGGTGGGGACCGGCCGCGCGCCGGAACGCAATCAACGGGGGAAGGTTGCGCATGAGCGGATCACCCGGCCGGGTTGCAAGCATCCCCGGCCTGATCGCCCTGCTTGCCGTGCTGGCCGCGCCGGTCCTGGCCCAGGAGCTGCCGGAGTCGGGGGACGTGACCTACGACCAGGTCCTGGAAAACCCCGACGATCCGATGCTGTCCTACCGCTATGCGCTGAAGCAGATCGGCGATGGCGACCTGCTCGGCGCCTCGGCGACGCTGGACCGCCTCATCCTGCTGGCGCCCGGCGAGCCCAACATCCGGGCCTTGCGCGCCATCGTGCTCTATCGCCTGGGCAACCTGCGCGAGGCCAAGGAGGAATTCGCGCAGCTGCTGCAACTGGAACTCGATCCGCGGCTGAAGACCAGTATCGAGCGCTATGCCGCCGAGATCGACCAGCAATCGAAGACCACCCGCTTCACCGCCCTGGTCAGCCTCGGCTACCAGTTCGACACCAACCGCGCCGGTTCCAACAATGCCAACAAGGTGCGCACGGTGCTGGGCGATTTCGACCTGACCAACGCCGCGCCGACGGACGATGACCATTCGATCCAGGCCCTGGCCAAGATCTCGGTCGAGCACGACCTGTCGGGACAGGATCGCAACATGCTGTTCGCCAGCGCCACCGTCTATGACGGCGACCAGTTCAAGCTCGACGATTTCGACACCCAGAGCGTCGGCGCCCAGGCCGGCATCCGCCTCGAGATCGGCGAACTGTTCGTGACGCCGAGCGTCACCTACACGCATCTATGGCTGGGCGAGGAAAGCTATCTCGACCTGTTCCAGGCCGAGGCGCGCTATGACTGGCGCGTCAACGACCCGGTGAACCTGTTCGCCGCCTTCGCGCTCGGCGACTATGACTACCACCTGACCGACAACTACCCCAACGCCGACGACCAGAGCGGCCTCGACGTCAACGGCCGGATGGGCGTCGACTGGTATATCGGCAGCGACCACAAGCTGACCTTCACCTACACCCATCGCCGCTTCGACGCGACGACGGAGTTCGAGAGCTTCGACGGCGACCGGCTCAACATCGATCATGTCTGGCTGATCCACCGCGGCATCTTCCTGGTGACCAACCTGTCGGCGGAATGGGATCGCTACGACGCGCTCGACCCGCTTTTCGTCGGCGACGACCGCGAGGACATCATCTATCGCGGCAGGCTGACCCTGGGCGTGCCGGTCGCCACCATGTTCGGCGCCGAGCAGAGCGGCTTTCTCGACGGCCTGCTGATGTCCGCCTACGGCGAATACTACCTGCAGGATTCCAACCGCGAGCTGAACGAGTTCGAGAACATCCGCGCCGGCCTCAGCGTCAGCAAGAGATTCGAGTTCTAGCGCCCGAATTCCAGCGTCTAGGGCAGCGGCCGCGGCGTCGCCACCACCTTGCCGTCATAGGTGCCGTTGAGGGTCATCGCGTCGGTCGCGGTGTTGTGGCGATAGGTGATCTGGCCCTGGTGATCGCCCGAAATCGCGAGGTCGAGGGTGAGGCCGACATTCTCCGCGCCCTCCTCGATCGAGATGCCGGTGCCGTCGAGCACGATCCCCGGCCACCAGGCGCATTTGCTGAAGGCATAGGCGGTGCCCTCCTCCGCCGCGCTGATCTCCACCGTGCCGCCGTGGTCGCAGCCGACGGCCAGCGAATCCCCGCCGTCCCAGTTGTAGAGCGGCGGCGATTCGTTGATCTCGGTCTCCAGCGCGCGGGCCAACGTGTAGGGATCGGCGGCATCGCCCGGCCGCGTCATGGTCAGCCGCTCATAGGCGCCGATGAAGGACTGGCTGCAGATCTGCTCCTTCGCCTCCGGCAAGGTGCCGTCAAACAAGAGCGAATAGACGATTTCGTCCGGGCAGCTCAGCCCGCGTCCCCAGATCACGTGCGGGCCGCCTTCCATCGCCACCAGGTAACCGTTCTTCGCGTGGTCCATCACCGCGTAGGACATCGAGATCGGGGTGATCGGGTCGGTGTCGGCGTTGAGGATCAGGGTCGGATAGTCGCCGCCGGCGAAGGGCGCCGGGCGCTGCACCGGTCCGCGCCGGGGCCAATAGGCGCAGGCCAGACGCTCGGCATAGAACGAGCGGAGCAGGCGCGGCGCGCGCGGCGCCTCCGCCGCGGCATCGGCCATGATCTGCCGCGCGGTGGCGTCGTGGTCCTCGCCGCCTTCCGCGTAGTCGGTGCAGGTGATGGCGTAGTAGGCGGCGCCGAACCAGGAGGGGTCGGGCGTGCCCAGCTCGGTCGCCGGGTCGAGCGCCAGGTTGGAATAGCCGAGCCGCAGCATCGGCAACAGCTGGCCGCGCGACGCGGCGGCGAGCGCGCGCAGGAATCCCGCGCGATCATCCGGCCCGTACAGCGCATAGAAGGCATTGGCGTCGAGCATGCCGGAGGTGAGCTTGCGCTTGGCGATGCTGCCGTCGCCCATCGGGAAATCGATCTCGATCGGGCCCTTTGCCAGCTGCGCCGCGAGGTCGTCATAGACCTTGGCCGCGTCGCCCCGCATGTCGTCGCGGCAGCCCGGCACCTCGCCGCAGGAGGCCAGCACGCGGGCCAGGATGCGTTCGGCGCCCTCGGTATAGGCGGCATAGTAGCCGCCGAAGCTCAGCGTGAGGTCGACCACGCCATCGACGATGACGCCCTTGACCGCGGCAGGAAACGCGGCGGCGTATTGCTGGGCGAACTGGGTGCCGTAGCTCTCGCCATAGATCCACACCTTGGGATCGCCGATCGCCAGGCGGAACTGCTCCAGGTCGCGGATCGCCTGCTCGGTATCGACAAAGGGCAGCAGGTCGCGCGATTTCAGTTCCGCCACGCAATCCTCGGCGAAGCGCTTCGCCGCGGCGATGCTGCCATCGGCATCGGCCACCGACAGCTCGGCCGAATCGAACACGCCCTGCGCCTTGGGGCACTCCAGCCCATGATCGGGGCCGATGCCGCGCTGGTCGAAGAACACGATGTCCATGTTCTGGGTCAGCCGCTCGTCGAAGGCGGAGAGATAGTCGTCGGCGAGGCCGAGGCCGCTGCCGCCGGGTCCGCCGACGACGTAGAACAGGATGCCCTTGCTCTCCACGCTGGCGAAGCTGACCGCGAAGGTGATCTTGAGCTTCGCGCTCGGGTCGTTGGCGCGATGATCGACCGGCATCTCCAGCGAGACGCAGGTGAGGTTGCCGCTCGGGCAGGGTTGCCCGCCGAGCTTGGAGATGACCGATTTGAGGTCGATCGGCACGCCGGATTCGGCACGCGCCGCCGCGAAGGGCGCGCCCATAAGCCCCAGCGCCACCGCCAGTATCCCAACCCATCGGCTGCCGCGCATGTTCCCCCGCCGCGAAAGCGCTGCGCCCCACTGCGCATCGATGCGACAACCCTATCCCACCGCGTCCACCCGGTGCAACGCAGGCTTGCATCGCCGTCCGGCGCCCGTGCATGGGAGCCGCGTGGCCTGCCGGACTTGCCAGGATGGCGGTTTCATGGCTCAACTACCGCCACGGGCCGCCCGAGCGCGGCCGCTGCGGGGAAAGAGCCAGATGACACGCTCGCGCAGGATTGCATCCGGATTTGCGGTGGCGGCCGTGGCCGCGTCGGTCGGCGCGCCGGCCGCCTTCGCCGCGCTGGGCGACCCCGCCGGAGTCGCGGGCGCGGTGCAGGGGCAAGTGGCGCTGCAATCGCCCGCCCGCAACGAGACCGTCGACCAGGTCGCCAGCGGCCAGGGCATCGTCATGGGCGACGCGGTCAACACCCATGCCCAGTCGCGCCTGCAGATCATGCTGCTGGACCAGACCGCGATCACCATGGGCGAGAATGCGTCCCTGGTGATCGACGAGTTCGTCTACGACCCCGCCTCCGGCGGCGCCTCCCTCGCCGCCTCGGTGAAGGAAGGCGCCTTCCGCCTGATCACCGGCGGCGTCGCCCGCGCCAATCCCGACGGGACCAAGCTGACCCTGCCCAATGCCGTGCTCACCATCCGCGGCACCACGACCCAGGGCAATTGCGACGCCAGCGGCTGCATCGTGGCGCTCAGCGGCACCGGCGACCGCAACTCCGCCGGCAAGAAGCCGAGCCAGATCGTGATCAGCACCGCGAAGGAAACCAAGATCCTGAAGCGCGCCGGCTTCTTCGTGTTGATCCGCCCCGACGGCTCGATCACCGACCCGGCGCCGCTGGAAGACGATTCGGCGGCCAAGCTGACGCGGCTGTTCGATCCACTGACCGGCGGCGGCGGCGGCGACTATCTGGGCGGCGCCGAACTGGTCGACGCCTCCGGCCAGCCCACCGCCGATGGCGGGCCGTTCTCCGGCGATCTCGGCGACATCTACGACAGCACCGACCCGGCGCAGACGGTCGGCTTCGAATCGACCACCAACCTGCCGAGCGGGCAGCTCACCTATTTCGCCGACGACATCCCGCTGACCGGCCCCGGCGGCTTCATCGCCGATTACGACGTCAACTACACGCTCGACCTGGGCAGCCGTGAGTTCAGCGGCTTGATCAGCGTCTTCGCCACCGGCACGCCGGGCACCTTCAGCGGCACCTTCCCGCTGCTGCACGATCCCTTCACCCAGGGTTTCGACAATCTGCATGAGAGCGGCTTCGTCATCGATTCCGCAGTCGACGATTTCATCACTGTCGATTATTCCATCGGACCGAATCAGATCGACACGGCGGTGTCCTACACCGTCGACCCGGCGCTTGGCGGCCCCTACACGCTGAGCGGCGCGGGGCCGGCACCGGTCCAGCCCTGATCTTCCGATCCCGCCAAAATCCTGGAGCCCGCCCTGTTCGACCTTCATCGTGATTTCCAGCAACCGCGCCGCTCGGCGGTGCTTGCCGAGCGCGGCGCCGCCGCCACCTCACACCCTTTGGCGACGCTGATCGCCATCGACACCCTGCGCGCCGGCGGCAATGCCGTCGATGCGGCAATCGCGGCCGCTGCGGCGCTGGCGGTGATCGAGCCGGCGATGACCGGCATCGGCGGCGATTGCTTCGTGCTCATCGCGCCCAAGGGCCGCGACAAGGTCATTGCCTATAACGGCGCCGGCCGCGCGCCGCTGGCCGCGAGCGCGGAATGGTTCCTCGATCGCGGCATCGGCCGCATCGCGCCGGACAGCGTCCACGCCGTCACCGTGCCGGGCGCGGTCGAGGCCTGGTGCCGCCTCGCCGAGGATCACGGCAAGCTCGGCATCGACCGCCTGCTGCAGCCGGCGATCCAGTTGGCCAAGAAGGGCTTCGTCGTGGCGCCGCGCGTGGCGAGCGACTGGGCCCGCGACGCCGACCGCATGCGCCCCGACCGCGCCGCGCGCGCCACCATGCTGCCGCGCGGTCAGGCGCCGAAGGCCGGCGACCGCATCGCCCTGCCGGCGCTCGCCAAGGCGCTCGCCGCCATCGCCAAGCATGGGCCGGACCCGTTCTATCGCGGCTGGATCGCGGCCGACATGGTGCGCCGCCTGCGTGCCGAAGGCGGGCTGCACCGCCTGGAGGATTTCGCCCGGCACGAGGGCGATTACGCCGCGCCCGTCGCGACCACCTATCGCGGCGCCAAGGTCTGGGAATGCCCGCCGCCGGGCCAGGGCCTGACCGCGCTGCTGATGCTGAACATCCTCGGCACCCTGCCGGCCGGCGACGGGCCGCTCTCGGCCGAGCGCTGCCACCAGCAGATCGAGGCCGGCAAGCTCGCCTATGCCGAGCGCGACCGCCACATCGCCGATCCCGATTTCGCCAAAGTGCCGGTGAAGCGCCTGCTCTCTCCCGCCCATGCGAGGGCGCTGGCCGCGCGCATCGATCACAGGCGCGCAATGGCGGCCCCGCCGCCGGCCATGCCACATCCCGACACCACCTATCTCACCGTGGTCGACAAGGACCGCACCGCCGTCAGCTTCATCAACTCGATCTACTGGGGCTTCGGCAGCGCGCGCATGGCGCCGAAGAGCGGCGTGCTGATGCAGAATCGCGGCGCCTGCTTCGTGGTCGAGCCCGGCCATCCGAACTGCATCGGCCCTGGCAAGCGCTCGCTGCACACGATCATCCCGGCGATGGTGACCAAGGGCGGCAAGCCGCTGATCTCCTTCGGCGTCATGGGCGGCCACTACCAGCCGGTGGGCCAGGTGCATGTGCTGGGCAACATGCTTGATTTCGGCATGGACCCGCAGGCGGCCCTCGATTGCCCGCGCCTGTTCTTCGAGGAAGGCGCGGTGACCGTCGAATCCGGCATTCCCGACGACCTGCGCCGCGCGCTGCTGGAGCGCGGCCATGCCATCGTCCCGGCCGATCCGGCGGAGCCGCTCGGCGGCGGCCAGGCCATCGCCATCGACTGGAAGCGCGGCGTGCTGATCGCCGGGTCGGAGCCACGCAAGGACGGCCTCGCCCTCGGCTATTGAGGCCAAAAAGCGGCCAAGGCTGTGAACTGGTTAACCAAATCCTAGCCTTTTGGCGTTGCAATGGAGTCCGGCCTATGGCAATTTTTGACCAGCGGACGATCCGAAACGGTCATTCGCCATACAGACCAATAGGTTAGGCTCGGGTTTTCCGAGCCGTGGCGGCAAGCAGGGGACGGCTTGCTGCCGGGCCAGCGAAGTTTCGCAAGCTGCCCGGAGTTGGGAAACCGGCTTTGGGATGAGGGAGATGCGACGCATGACCGACCGCAACGAGATCCCGGATTTCCCGGATTCGACGCTGTCCAACTGCCTGCTCGGCCGCCGCCGGGCCCTGGGCTTCGGCCTTGGCCTCGTGGCGCTCGGCGTTTCGACCCCGCTGAGCAGCGCGCTCGCCGCCCTGCCGCAGAGCGGCACGCGAACCCTCGGCTTCGTGAACACCCATACCAACGAAAAGATCCTCGCCACCTATTGGAAGGACGGGACCTACGACAAGGGCGCGCTCAAGGACATCAACTATGTCCTGCGCGACTTCCGCACCGGCGAGATCGCCAAGATGGATCCGACGCTGCTGGATCTCCTGGTCGAGTTGCACCGCCGCACCGGCAGCCGCAAGGCTTTCCAGATCATCTCCGGCTACCGCTCGCCCAAGACCAACGCCATGCTCGCCTCGGCCAGCAACGGTGTCGCCAAGCATTCCATGCACATGGAAGCGAAAGCGGTCGACATCCGCCTCTATGACGTGGCGCTCAGCGACCTGCGCGATACCGCCATCGGCATGAAGTCCGGCGGCGTCGGCTACTACGCCAAATCCGACTTCGTCCACGTCGACACCGGCCGCGTCCGCCGCTGGTAGAACACCCGCCGACGGGGCGCCAGCCGGGCAGTCGTTACGACGTCGCCCGGCTTTTTAACGATCTTTTCACCAAACTGTGCCATGTTTTCCCTGGTTTTCCAGGGACTCCGAGGGGCATGGCAGCTTCATGGACGATTTGACCGAGTTGCAGTCGCGCGTCGCCGCGGCGCAGGAGCGGCTGCAGCAGAGCGCCGAGGAAGAGCGCCGCTACGGCCTCCGCCTTAACGACATCGTCGCCATCGTCGAGGGCTCGCTGGCGCGCCAGCGCCAGGATCTCGAGAAGCTGCAATCCGAAGTCACCGAATTGCAGGCCACCGTCGGGCGCATGAGTGTGGAGCGCGACGAGGCCAAGACCGCGCTGATCCAGGCGCACAACGCCTTGAGCGCTGCGCAGGCCAGGCTCGGCCAGCGCGAGGTGCACAACGAGCAGCTGCGCCGCATGCTGCTCGAGCTGCTGGCGGCGATCGAATCCCACAAGGGCTCGGCCATTCCCGACGTGATGCGTCGCCTGGAAGGCGGCATCAAGACGCTGATGCAGGAAGAGCAGCCCGAAGCCGGGGCCGAGACCATCGTCGAAGCCGCGGCGGAAGAGACCGCCGAGGAGATGGCTGAAGCGGCGGCCGAGGCTGAAGCCGAGATCGTCGCCCCGGCGCCGGCGCCCGAGCCTGCCCCGGTGCGGGCCCAGGCCCCCGCCCGTGGCCGCATCCTCAGCGTCGTCGCCACGTCGGTGAAAAAGGCCGAAACCGCGGGCCAGCTGGCCCTGGCCGCCGAGCCGGAGGCCGAGGAACATCTGGCGCCCGTTGCCGAAGAAGTGGCCGAGGACGTCGCCGAACCCGCCGCGATTGCGGACGAGCCCGAAGCCATCGCCGACATCGCCATGAGCGAAGCCGGCGATATCGTCGCCGACCCCGATGCGGAGGCGGCCGAGGCCGGGACTGAGGCCGCGGCGACCCCGGCGGAGCAGGAACTGGTCAACGCCTTGCTCGATGCCGAAAAGCGTCTGATCGAGGCCGAAGCCCTGGCCGGCGCCGCCAATGCCAATTCGCCGGTGGCGGAGATCATCCGCCGCATCAGCCAGCGCACCCGCGAAATCTCCGACGCGGGCGGCACGCAAGGCTGATCCCCGCCGTCTGATAGTATACACTTATCGGAACATTTATCCGCCGCATCGGTTGATGCCGGCCGGCCGCGCGCTGCACGCATGCGCGCGCCGAGGATTTGCGCTAGCCTAGCGCCATTGGACCGGAGATCGGGAGCAGCGCCATGCAGTGGAGAGGCCGCCGCCAGAGCAGCAACATCGAGGATCGCCGCGGCATGGGTGGCGGCATGGGCGGTGGGGGACTTGGCGGGCTGGGAGGTCTGGGCGGCCTCGGTGGCGGCCGCATCGGCGGGCGCGGCGGCGGCATCGGCCTGTTCGGCATCCTGATCCTGCTCGGCATCGCCTGGTTCCTCGGCATCAATCCGCTGTCGCTGCTGTCGGGGAACCTGGACACCGGCAACTACGATTCCGGCTATTCCCCACAGGGGCAGCAGGCGACCGACAGCGCCTTCGCCCCGGCGGGCCAGGAGGAGCTGAAGGAATTCGTCTCCGTCGTCCTCGCCGACACGGAAGACACCTGGCAGGCGATCCTGCCGCAGGTCGGCGCGCAATACCGCGATCCGCGCCTGGTGCTGTTCTCCGGCGGCGCGCAATCCGCCTGCGGCTTCGCCCAATCGGCGGTCGGGCCGTTCTATTGCCCGGGCGACGAGAAGGTCTACCTCGATCTCGATTTCTTCGACGAGCTGTCGCAACGCTTCGGCGCGCCGGGCGATTTCGCCCAGGCCTATGTCATCGCCCATGAGGTCGGCCATCACGTGCAGAAGGTGCTGGGCATCGAGGAGCAGGTCGACGCCGCGCGCCGCTCCATGGGCGAGACCGAGGCCAATGCGCTCTCCGTGCGGGTCGAGTTGCAGGCCGATTGCTTCGCCGGCATCTGGGCCAACCGTGCGCAGAAGGAACAGGGCATGATCGAGCCCGGCGACATCGACGAGGCGCTTGGCGCCGCCAGCGCCGTCGGCGACGACACCCTGCAGAAGCAGGCGACCGGGCGCGTGGTGCCGGACAGCTTCACCCACGGCAGCGCCGCGCAGCGCCAGCGCTGGTTCAAGACCGGCTACCAGACCGGCGATATCGAAGCCTGCGACACCTTCAACGCGAAGAGCCTCTGACGCGATCGCTCAAAGCTATTTCGTCATTGCCGGGCTTGACCCGGCAATCCAAATGCCATAGCCGCAAACCTGGATGCCCGGGTCAAGCCCGGGCATGACGAATGAGTGCGGCGGGCCTACGCCGCGTCGGGAAACGCGCGGATGCGGGTCGGCGTCAGGGTCACCAGCTTGTCCGGGACGATCAGCCCGCCGAGATCGGTGCCATGTGGCACCTCCGCCTCCAGCATGTCGCCGGTCGAGAGCAGCGACAGCTCGACGCGGATGGCCGGGCCGGCGACGAAGATCTGGCGCACCCGCGCTTCCAGCCCGCTCTGCCGTGCATCGGCGATGGCGAGATCGTGCGGCCGCACGAAGGCGACGCCGGCCGCGTCACGCAAGTCGGGATATTCCGGCGCCGGCAAATCCAGCCCGCCGACAATGGCGCGGCCGCGATCGATGCGGCAAGCCAACCGGTTGGCGTTGCCGAGGAACTCGTAGACGAAGGCCGTCGCCGGCTGGTGGTAGATCTCGCTTGGCGTGCCGATCTGCTCGATGCGGCCGTCCTTCATCACCGCGATGCGGTCGGCGAGCTCCAGCGCCTCCTCCTGGTCGTGGGTGACGAAGATCGAGGTCAGCTGCATGTCGTCGTGCAGGCGGCGCAGCCAGCGGCGGAGCTCCTTGCGCACCTTGGCGTCGAGCGCACCGAACGGCTCGTCGAGCAGCAGCACGCCCGGCTGGATGGCGAGCGCGCGGGCCAGCGCCACGCGCTGCCGCTGGCCGCCGGAAAGCTGCGCCGGATAGCGGTCGCCGAGGCGCTCGAGCTGCACCAGGCGCAGCAGCTCATTGACCTGCCGGTCGATCTGCGCCTTTGGCGGGCGCTGGGCGCGCGGCTTCACCCGGAGGCCGAAGCTGACATTCTCGGCGACGGTCATGTGCTTGAACAGCGCGTAGTGCTGGAACACGAACCCGACATTGCGCTCGCCGGCACCCTGCGAGGCCACGTCGCGCCCGTCGAACAGCAGGCGCCCGCTATCGGCGAATTCGAGGCCGGCCAGGATGCGCAGCAAGGTGGTCTTGCCGGAGCCCGACGGCCCCAGCAGCGCGATGAACTCGCCGCGCGAGGCGGTCAGATCTACACCCTTCAGCGCCTGGAAATCGTTGAAGCTCTTGGAGATGCCGTCGACCGTGATCGTCATCTGTTGTCTCCCTCAATGCCGTCTGCCGGCGGCGAGCCGGTCACCATAGCGCCATTCCAGCAGCGACTTCGCCACCAGAGTCACGATCGCCAGGAAGGCCAGCAGTGAGGCCACGGCGAAGGCGCCGATGAAATCGTACTCGTTGTAGAGAATCTCGACATGCAACGGCATGGTGTTGGTGAGGCCGCGGATATGCCCCGATACCACCGACACCGCGCCGAATTCGCCCATCGCGCGCGCGTTGCACAGCAGCACGCCGTAGAGCAGGCCCCAGGCGACATTGGGCAGGGTGACGTAGAGGAAGGTGCGCCAGCCATTGGCGCCGAGCGAGATCGCCGCCTCCTCCTCGTCCCTGCCCTGTTCCTGCATCAGCGGGATCAGCTCGCGGGCGATGAAGGGGAAGGTGACGAAGATCGTCGCCAGCACCAGGCCAGTGACGTTGAAGATGATCTTGATGTCCCATTCCTTGAGCAACGGGCCGAACCAGCCATTGGCGCCGTAGAGCAGCACGTAGATCAGGCCGGAGATCACCGGCGAGACCGAGAACGGCAGGTCGATCAGCGTGATCAGCAGGCTCTTGCCGCGGAAATCGAACTTGGCGATAGCCCAGGCGGCGGCAAGGCCGAAGACGAGGTTGCAGGGCACCGCGATGCCCGCCACCAGAAGCGTCAGGCGGATCGCCGCCAGCGTATCGCCCTCGCCGACCGCGCCGAGGAACGCGTCGACGCCGCCGCGGAGCGCCTCGACGAACACCGAGACCAACGGCAGCACCAGCACCAGCAGGATGAAGCCGAGGCCGAGGGCGATCAGCAGCCAGCGCACCGGTGCCGATTCGGTGGTCGCCCGCCGCACGCGCGCCGCGGCAAACGGCGCCGCCGTTCCCGGCAGCATGGTCAATTCTCTTCGTGTCTGCGCGACCATCGTTGCACCAGGTTGATGAACAGGAGGATGACGAAGGAGACCGCCAGCATGATGACGCCGATGGCGGCGGCACCCGCATAGTCGAACTGCTCCAGCTTGATGACGATGAGCAGCGGCGCGATCTCGGAGACCATCGGCATGTTGCCGGCGATGAAGATGACGGAGCCGTATTCGCCGACCGCGCGGGCGAAGGCGAGCGCGAAGCCGGTCAGCAGCGCGGGCAGGATCGCCGGCAGGATCACCAGCCGGAAAGTGAGCCAGCGCCCGGCGCCGAGGCTGACCGCCGCCTCCTCCACCTCGCGGTCCATGTCCTGCAGCACCGGCTGCAGGCTGCGCACCACGAAGGGCAGGCCGATGAAGGTCAGCGCCACCAGGATGCCGAGCGGGGTGTAGGCGATCTTGACGCCCAGCGGCGCGAACAGCGCGCCGATCCAGCCGTTCGGGCTGTAGATGGTGGCGAGCACGATGCCGGCCACTGCCGTCGGCAGGGCGAAGGGCAGGTCGACCAGGGCATCCACCAGGCGCTTCAGCGGAAAGTCGTAGCGCACCAGGATCCAGGCGACGATCAGGCCGAAGACCGCGTTGATCGCGGCGGCGATCAGCGCGCCGCCGAAACTCAAGCGCAGCGCCGCCAGCACGCGGGGATCGAACAGCGCGCCGAGATAGCCGGCGAGGCCGTGCTCCGCCGGCCGCAGTACCAGGGCGGCCAGCGGCAGCAGCACGACGAGGCTGAGATAGGCGAGCGCGAAGCCGAGCGTGAGGCCGAAGCCCGGCAGCACGCTCGGCCGCTTGAACCCGTTGAAGAAACCGCTTGCTACGGTCATGCGGTGGGTCCCCGGATCGCGCGGTTACTGCCCGGGGCGATAGATCTGGTCGAAGATGCCGCCATCGGCGAAGTGCTTCGCCTGTGCCGCCTGCCAGCCGCCGAACACCTCGTCGACGGTGACCAGCGGGATCTTCGGGAAGACCGATTCGTATTTCGCGGCGATCGCCGGATCGGTCGGACGATAGAAGTTCTTCGCCGCGATCTCCTGGCCCTCCGGTGAATAGAGATAGGCGAGATAGGCTTCGGCCACCTTGCGGGTGCCCTTGGCGTCGACGTTCTTGTCGACGATGGCGACCGGCGGCTCGGCCAGGATGCTGGTGCTGGGCACCACGATCTCGACCTGGTCCTTGCCCAGTTCCTCGATCGCCAGGAAGGCCTCGTTCTCCCAGGCCAGCAGCACGTCGCCGATGCCACGCTGGACGAAGGTGGTGGTGGACCCGCGCGCGCCGGTGTCGAGCACCGGAACCCGGGCGTAGAGGTCGGCGACGAATTGCTGCGCCTTGGCCTCGTCGCCGCCCGGCTGCTTCAGCGCGTAGGCCCAAGCGGCGAGATAGTTCCAGCGCGCACCGCCCGAGGTCTTCGGATTGGGCGTGACCACCTGGACGTCGCCCTTGACCAGGTCGCCCCAATCCTTGATGCCCTTCGGGTTGCCCTTGCGCACCAGGAACACGATGGTCGAGGTGTAGGGCGAGGAATTGTGCGGCAGGCGCTTCTGCCAGTCCTTGGCGATGAGGTCGGAACGCTCGGCGATGGCGTCGATGTCATAGGCCAGCGCCAGGGTCACGATATCGGCCTCGAGCCCGTCGATCACCGCGCGCGCCTGCTTGCCCGAGCCGCCATGCGACTGGTCGATGGTCACGTCCTCCCCGGTCTCGGCCTTCCAATGGGCGGCGAAGGCGGCGTTGAATTGCTTGTAGAACTCGCGCGTGGGGTCATAGCTGACATTGAGCAGTTCGCTGTCCGCGCGGGCCCCGGCCGACCCGGTGAGGGCGCCCACCAGCAACGCCGCTGCGGCCAAAAAGGTCTTCATCCTGCTTCCCATCCTCGGCTCCATTCCAAAGTGTTTGTATATTATCTCTATCTTGTTAGTAGTGATTGAGACACACAGACACACTTGCCTCCCCGCTTCCTGCTTCTAGATGCCGGCGCCGATATCGATCCGCTGTTGCGGCTGGCGGATCGCGTCCGCCAGGGTCGCGTTGTCGAGCACCCGGGCCACCGCGTCGCGCGCCCGCCGCATGGTGTCGCGGATCGGGCACTCGGCCTCGCTCAGGCAATCCTCGCAGCGTCGGTACGCCGTCTTGCTGGCGCAGGGCACCAGCGCCAGCGGCCCTTCGATGTAGCGCACGACCTGCCCGAACGAGATGCTCTCTGCCGGCTTGGCCAGCGTGTAGCCGCCGTGCTTGCCGCGCATGCTGCGCACCAGGCCATGGCGCTTCAGCTCCAGGAGAATCAGTTCCAGGAACTTGCGCGGCATCTGCTGACTCTCGGCGATGTCGGCGATCAGAGTCGGTTCGCCGGCAGGCTGATCCGCCAGGTAGAGCAGCGCGTGGAGCGCGTATTTGGCCTTCTGCGAAAGCATGCATACTCCGCTAAGTCGATAGACATTACGATATAAAGGAAGGAAGTCAATACCGGCATGACCCTCCCACCCGCGGGCGGCGCCGGCATTGCCCGCAAGTGTCGATATTCACAGGCAATTATGCCGATGTTAACCATCGCCGCGCTAGAAAAGAGCGCATGTTGCGGAATCTCCCCGCTCTGGGACTTCGGGTCAAAATCGTCGTCGCGCTGTCGATCGCAGTGCTGGCGATCCTTGGCGCGTTCATGTCCTACGAGATGGAGCGCTTCCGGGTGGAGCGGCTGAACGAGCTGCGCGCCAGCGCCCAGAATCTCGCCAATCTCTACGCCGGCGCCATCGCCAATTCGGTCTGGGAGTTCGACAAGGAGAACGCCAAGGCGCAGCTCGAGGCGCTGAAGGTGGTCGAGGGCTTCCAGCGCGCGGTGGTGTGGGAGACCAACGGCCCGGAATTCGTCGCCGTGTTCAACCACATCGCCGACGGCCCGCATGCGGAGGGCAAGGCGCGCATCATCGTCAACGGCAAGGAGATCGCCTGGATCCTGGTGCGCCTGTCGCGCAAGGTGGTGAGTGACGCGGCCGAGCGCCATCTGCACGAGATCCTGATCACTTTCGGCGCGCTCGGCCTTGCCCTGCTCAGCGCCGTCTTCGCCGCCCTGCACTTCCTGGCCCGACCGCTGGAGCGCATGACCGACCTGATGCAGCGCTTCGCCACCGGCCAGCTTGCCGGGCAGATTCCCTATGTCTCCCGCAACGACGAAGTCGGCCGCATGGCGCAGGCGCTGGCGGTGTTCCGCGACCACGCCATCGAGCGGCGCAACGCCGAACTGGCGCTGCGCCGCCGCTCGGACGAGCTGGTCGCGCTCAACCACGACCTCTTGAAGGCGCGCGACGCGGCGGAATCCGCCAACCGCATCAAGTCCGAGTTCCTCGCCTCGATGAGCCACGAGATCCGCACCCCGATGAACGGCATCATCGGCATGGTGCATGTGCTGATGACCACGCGGCTGCAGGCGGAGCAGCGCGAAAAGCTCACCACGCTGGCCAATGCCGCGTCCAGCCTGCTCAACATCCTCAACGACATCCTCGACATCTCCAAGATCGAGGCCGGGCGGCTCGAGCTCGACGTGGCGCCGTTCTCGCCGCGGCGCATGCTGGAAGAGATGCTGGCGCTGTGGCGACCCTCGGCGCTGAACAAGGGCCTGGTCCTCACCAGCCACATCGCGCCGGACCTGCCGCAGGTGCTGATGGGCGACGCCAACCGCATCGGCCAGATCGTCGCCAACTTTCTCGGCAATGCCATCAAGTTCACCGAGCGCGGCACCATCACCGTGACCCTCGCCGGCCAGGCCATGGCCGACGGCTTGTTCCGGCTGCGGATGAACGTCGCCGACACCGGGATCGGCATCCCGTCCGAGACCATGCCGCGGCTGTTCCAGAAGTTCAGCCAGCTCGACAACTCGAACACCCGCCGCTACGGCGGCACCGGCCTCGGCCTCGCCATCTGCCGCGAACTGGCGCAGCTGATGGGCGGTCAGGTCGGCGTCGACAGCGCGCCGGGCCAGGGCGCCAATTTCTGGGTGGTGCTGGATCTGCCGCGCGCCGACGAGGCCATCCTGCCGATGCCGGAAGTGCATTCCCGCTCGCGCCTGCTGGCCCTGCCGGGCGAGCGGCGGCTCAACCTCCTGGTGGTCGAGGATAACCAGATCAACCAGGTCGTCATCGCCGCGATGCTGCGCAGCGCCGGGCACGATTGCGAAATCGCCAGGGACGGCATGGAAGCGATCAAGGCGGTGCAGGTGCAGGATTTCGACGGCGTCCTGATGGATATCCAGATGCCGGTGCTGGACGGCGTCGAGGCGACGCAGGCGATCCGCGGCCTTGGCGGTCACTTCGTGCATCTGCCGATCATCGCGCTGACCGCCAACGCCATGGCGGGCGACGAGGAACGCTACCTGGGCCTCGGCATGAACGACTACGTGGCCAAGCCGATCGACCCCGACCGCCTCACCCTGGCGCTGCGCCGCTCCATCGCCACCGACGCCGCGCCGATCCGCCGCGCCGACTTGCAGATGGTGCCGGACAACAGCTCCGGCGCAGAGGACAACGGCGACGAGGACCTGAAGCGGCTGCTGGGATCGCTGTAGCAGCCAGTTCCAGCGACTAACCCTTTCGTCATTGCCGGGCTTGTCCCGGCAACCCATGCCCTGCCGATGCATGTCTGGGCGCCACATGGATCACCGGGACAAGCCCGGTGATGACGTCCAGAGAGTGCGGTCCTACATCCGCAGCCGCTTGCCCTCGGCGTCGTAGGGCGCGTCCTTGAGGATGCGGGCGGTGCGCCGCTCGCCGAGGATCTCGATCTCGACCTGGTTGGCGCCGTCGGCCACCTCGCGCTTGATGTAGCCGAGGCCGATGGCGTGGCCGACATGGTAGCCGAAGCCGCCGGAGGTCAGGCGGCCGACCACTTCGCCATTGGCCAGCACCGGCTCGTTGCCCATCGGGTCGATCTTGCCGGCATCCAGCGCGAAGACGGTGAGGCGGCGCTTCGGCTCCGCGGCCAGGATCGCCTTCGCCGCGTCACGGCCGATGAAATCGCCCTTGTCCAGGCGCACGAAGCGGCCGAGCCCCGCTTCCGCCGGCGTGTAGTCGACGCTGAACTCGCGGCCCCAGGAACCGTAGCCTTTCTCCAGGCGCAGGGCGTTGAGCGCGCGCATGCCGCAGAACCTGAGGCCATGCGCCTTGCCGGCTTCGCGCAGGCGCTGCAGCACATGCACCTGGAATTCCGGCGCGGTGTAGATCTCGTAGCCAAGTTCGCCGGTGAAGCTGACGCGGATCACCAGCGCGTCGGCAAGGCCGACCTTCATCCTGCGGGCCGAGAGGAACGGAAAGGCCTGGTGCGAGATGTCCTCGGTCACCAGATCGGCCAGGACCGCGCGCGCCTTCGGCCCGGTGAGCGAGAAGCCGGTCAACTCCGCCGTCACGTCGCGGATCGCCACGTCGCCGCCGCGATAGCGGTCGAACCAGCGCTGGTAGTAGACGATGGCGGTGGGCGAGCCGATCATCAGGTAGCGGTCGGCGGCGAGGCGGGTCACCGTGAGGTCGCCGAACACCTGGCCCTTCGGCGTGAGCAGCGGCGCCAGCGCCGTCTTGCCGTCCGCCTTGGGCAATGCGTTGCTGCTGATCCGGTCGAGGAAAGCGGTCGCGCCCGCGCCGGTCACTTCGAACTTGGCATAGCAGGAGCTTTCGAACAGGCCGGCGGCCATGCGCACCGCCTGCGCCTCTTCGCCGATGCGCTCGAAGGCCTCGGAACGGCGGAAGGTCGGCGCCTCTGTGGCGGTCTTGCCTTCGCCGGCGAACCACAGCGGATATTCCCAGCCATAGAGTGCGCCGAAGGCCGCACCCGCCTGGGTGAAGGCGCCGTAGGCCGGCGTCGTCTTGAGCGGCCGCGCCGCCGGCAGTTCCTCGTTCGGGCAGGTGATGGTGAAGCGGCGGCGATAATTCTCCGTGGTCTTTTCCAGCACGAAATCGGCATCGGCGTGCACGCCATAGCGGGCGACGTCCATGGCGAAGACGTCCATCCCCGCCTCGCCCTCGACGATCCATTGCGCCACCGCCAGGCCGACGCCGCCGCCCTGGCTGAAGCCCGCCATGACACCGCAGGCGAGGAAATAATTGGAGAGCCCGCGCACCGGGCCGATGATCGGATTGCCGTCGGGCGAGAACACCATGCCGCCGTTGATGACGCGCTTGATGCCGCCATCGACGAGGCAGGGATAGCGCTCCATCGCCACTTCGAGGGCGCTCCAGATGCGGTCGACGTCGTTGGGCAGCAGCTCATGGGCGAAATCCTGCGGCGTGCCCTTGACCGCCCAATGCAGGCAATCGTGCTCGTAGGTGCCGATCAGCAGGCCCTTGCCCTCCTGGCGCAGGTAGGATTCGCCGTCGAAATCGATCGACATGGGAATCTCTTTGCCGAGCGCCGCCACCGCCGGGATGTCGTTGGTGACGATATACTGATGCTCCATCGGGATGATGGGCAGGTCGACGCCCGCCAGCTTGCCGACTTCGCGCGCCCACAGGCCGGCGGCGTTGACCACGTAATCGGCCTCGATGGTGCCGTCCTTGGTGACCACCAGCCAGCCGCCCTTGGCGGTCTGTTTCAGCTCGAGCACCGGATTGCGCAGATAGATCTCCGCGCCCTTCGCCTTCGCCGCCTTGGCATAGGCGTTGGTGACGCTGGACGGGTCGACATGGCCGTCATTGGGATCGAACATCGCGCCGATGAATTTCGACGTGTCGATCAGCGGGTTGATCTTCTTCACCTCGTCGATGGAGACGAAGTCGAGATCGAGGCCGAGATGCCGGGCGCGGCCGCGCTCCAGGCGGAAATAATCCATGCAGGTCTCGTCGGCGGCGAGATAGAGGCAGCCCACCCGGTGGATGCCGCAGGCCTGCCCGGATTCCTTTTCCAGCTCGTCATAGAGCCGCACCGTATAGGCCTGCAGCGCCGACATGTTGGTGTCGCCGTTGATGGTGTGCATGCCGCCGGCCGCGTGCCAGGTGGAGCCGGAGGTCAGCTCCGAGCGCTCGATCAGCGCCACGTCGGTCCAGCCCAGCTTGGTCAGGTGGTAGAGCACGCTGACGCCCACCACGCCGCCGCCGATCACCGCCACGCGCACATGCGATTTCATGAGACGAAACCCCTGGAGAACAAGGAAAAACCGAAAGCGCGGAGTCTAGCCCGCGCACCGGGCGGACTCTGCCAAGCCGCTCCCGGCCGGGCAACAAGCCAAATGGTCGCCGGCCCCGTGAGATTTCCTCATGTAGCCGCCTGGCCCGGGGCGGTCCGCTCGGCCAGCTCCGCCGCGCTGCGCCAGCGATAGCCGGCCAGGGTCACCCGCGCGCTGCCCTGCCGCTCGGCCAGGATCGCATTCAGCCGCCCGCCGATGGCCGCGTAGAAGGCGCGCGCCGGGCGGTTGCTGGCCAGCGACCACAGGGCGACGGGCCCCGGTCCCGCCTCCGCCAGGGCCTTCGCCAAAGCGTGCATCAATTGCCGGCCCAGCCCCCGGCGCAGATGCGACTGCAGGATATAGAGCACGGTGATCTTGAAGGCCGGGCCGCAAAGCGACGGCCTGGCGCGATGCGCGCCGGCGAAGCCGACCACGCCCTGCGCCGGGTCGATCGCCACAAAGGTCCAGCGCCGGCCCGGCGGCTCCTTCAGGTGCTCTGTCCATTCGCGCATCCGCCGCGCCACCGATTGGCGGTCGAGCACCTCCTGCGGCAGCAGGCCGGCATAGGCTTCCTGCCACCCACGCACATGCACCTTGGCGATGCCCTCGGCATCGTCGGCCATGGCCGGCCGCACATAGGGGCCGATCGGCGTCTGCGTGTTCATGCGATCAGGCCGGCTTCCTCGCCC
The DNA here is from genome assembly GCA_044226685.1 of Dongiaceae bacterium. Taxonomy (GTDB): domain Bacteria; phylum Pseudomonadota; class Alphaproteobacteria; order Dongiales; family Dongiaceae; genus Dongia_A. The sequence continues at coordinate 42,624 of JBGAGP010000002.1, read as the reverse complement.
ACATCCGACCGGGGCGCAATTCGCCCTTGTCCAGCACCACCGTCAGCATGCGCCAATCCTCGATGAAGTGGTCGCGCGCGGCGACGCCCAGCTTCTCCGTCATCAGGCCGAAAAGCTCGTCCTTGAGCCGCGCCAGCTCCTGCTTCGCCAAGTGCCGGTACCAGGCATTGATGTCCTCGAGCCGGACCTGCTCGAAACCGGTCTCGTGCAGCATGACGCCGTATTCGGCCAGCGTCGTGGGGTGATAGGGAATCCCCTCCAGCTCGATGAAATAGAGCATGTCGGCGCTGTAGGGCTCCGGTCCCTTCATCCAGTCGCCGCCGGCAAGCCCGCCGCCCGGTTTCAGCACGCGGAAGACCTCGCGCAGCAAGGCGTGCTTGTCGATCACATGCAGCCAGGCATCCTTGGTGAAGACCATGTCGAAGGCGCCATCGCCGAAGGGCAGCGGCGCCTCCGGCTGGACGACCTGCAGGTCGATGCGGTCGATGAGGCCCGCGGCCGCAATGCGCTTGCGCCCCAGGCCGATGAGCGGGGTCGCCACGTCCACCGCCACCACCTGCTGCGCGCCCAGCTCGACCAGCACCTGGTCAAGGCCGCCGAGGCCGCAGCCGATGTCGAGCACCCGTTTCCCGGCAAGGTCGATTCCTTCCATGATCTCGCGCACGGCCTGCGGTCCGCCGGGCGAGAGATACCCCTCGCCCCAGATGATCTGCAGCATGTCGAGCATGGTGGTGTCGTAGTCGTGTGGAACGTCGTCGGCCATCGGCGCCCTCCCCGGGGCAGCATCAGACAACAGCGGCACGGGGTTTGACCAGCGGCTTCACAGCGCCGGCAGCCCCAATCCCTCCGCCGTCTGGTTGAGCTCCGCGCGCAAAGCGGCGGGGATCGGAATCCCATGCGCGTCGCGCTCCGCCTTGTGGCGCCATTGCGGTCCCCCGGCGGCCTGCACGACGCGGCCGTCGCCGGAGAGCGCCGCGGCAGCACGGATGTAGGCGGCAACCCGCTCCGCCGCGTCGGCGGCATCGCCGAACAGGCCGGGATCGATGGCGATGACGATGTGGCCGAGCTCGGTATCGCCCAGCGCCGTGCCGTCCTGCTCGAAGCCGAGGCGCATGCCGGTCAAGGTATCGCCCAGCGCCGTGCCGTCCTGCTCGAAGCCGAGGCGCATGCCGGTCAAGGCGGCGCTCATGATGTCGATCATGCCGGCAAGCCCGGCGCCCTTGTAGCCGTAGCGCGGCCCGCCGACGGGCGCGAGGAGCTGCGCTGCCTCCGGATCGGTCGTGTAGTCGCCGTGCCGGTCCACCGCCACGTCGGGCGGCAGGTCCTGCCCCAGGGTGCGGGCGAGCAGCAGGCGGTTCCACGGAATGGCGCTGGTCGCCATGTCGAGCAGGAAGGGATCGCTGCCAGGTGCGGCGGGCGCCGCATAGGCTATGGGGTTGGTGCCGTGCAGCGCCCGGGCGCCGTCGAAGGGCACCACGAAGGCGCCGGAATTGCAGACCACCAGGCAATGGAAGCCTGCTTCCGCCCCGACGAGGGCATAGGCGCCCGCCGCGCCGAAATGCGTCGAATGCAGCACGGCGGCGAGGCCGATGCCCGTCTCCCGCGCCAGTTCCGCCGCCACTTCGACGGCGCGATAAGTCGGCGCATGGCCGAGGCCGCCATCGGCATCGACCTGCGCCGCCGCCGCGCGCAGCTTCGTGGTCGTGATATTCGGCGCGCCCTTGACCAAGCCGCTTTTCAGGCAATCGACGTAGAACGGCAGCAGCCGGATGCCGTGGCTGTCCACGCCGTGCCGGCTGGCATGCAGCAGCGCCCGCGCGCAGCCCTCGGCGGAGACATCGTCGGCGCCGGCGGTGCGTAGCGCCTGGTCGGCGAAGGCGTGAAGTGCTCCAGCCGCAATTCGAAGATCAGCCACGCTCCCCCCAATCGTCATTGCCAGGCTTGACCCGCCCGCCGAGAACTAGACGCACACTTTTCCGTCATGGCAAGGCTTGGCCTTGCCATCCACGAGTTTCTCGACACAAACCAGCTTGAACATGCAAACTCGTGGATGCCAGGGCCAAGCCCTGGCATGACGATCAGGAAGAACGGCGAGCGCTACGCCTTCACCCGCTCCATCTTCGGGTCGTAGAGCGGCTCCAGGCTGACCTTGGCCGGGTAGCGCTGGCAGGCGATCTCCAGCTCGTAGCTGCCGGACAGCACGTCCTCGGGAGACACGCCGTTCTCCTTGTCGCGCACATAGCCGATGCCGATATTCGTCTGCAGCGTGTAGCCATAGCCGCCCGAGGCGAGCCAGCCGCATTGCTTGCCGTTGCGGAAGATGGTCTCGCGCCCCAGCAGGACGATGGAGGGATCGTCCACCGTGAAGCAGGCGAGCAGCTTGGGCAGCTTCTTCGCCGCCAGCTTGGAGAGCGCCTCGCGGCCGAGGAACGGCACGTTCTTCCTGAGCTTCACCGCCCAGCCCATGCCGGCTTCGAGCGGCGAGTGGTCGGGCGAGATGTCGCTCGACCAGGCGCGGTAGAATTTCTCCAGGCGCAGGCTCTCGATGGCGCGGTAGCCGGCATTGCGGATTCCGTGCTTTGCCCCCGCCTTCATCAGCGTGTCGTAGACGCTGGCAAGGCTGTCCAAGGGCATGTGCAATTCCCAGCCCAGTTCGCCCACATAGGTGACGCGCAGCGCGCGGACCGGCGTGCCTGCCACCATGATCTCGCGGTGCTGGCCGAAGGGGAAACCGGCATTGCTGACATCGGCCTCGGTCACCGCGCCGAGCACGTCACGCGCCTTCGGCCCCATCAGGCTCAGCACGCCGTTGCCCGACGTCACGTCGATCAGCCGCGCATCCAGCCCATCCGGGATGTGGCTGCGGATCCAGTGGAAATCGTGGGTCGCATAGCCGGTGCCGGTGACGATGTAATAGGTGTCGTCGTCGAGGCGCGAGACGGTCAAATCGCATTCGATGCCGCCGCGCGCGTTCAGCATCTGGGTATAGACCAGGCGGCCCGGCTTCACCGCCACGTCGTTGGCACAGATCCAGGACAAAGCCTGCTCCGCATCCTTGCCCACCATCAGGAACTTGGCGAAGGAGGTCTGGTCGATCAGCACCACATTCTCGCGCGCCGCCTTGTGCTCGGCGCCGACATGGCTGAACCAGTTCTGCCGGCCATAGGTATAGATGTCCTTCGGTTCGACACCTTTCGGCGCGAACCAGTTCGGCCGCTCCCAGCCGAGCTTCCAGCCGAAGACGGCGCCCTGCTCTTTCAGCCTGCCATAGAGCGGCGAGGTGCGCACCGGCCGGGCGCTCTCCAGCTCCTCATGCGGCCAGGCCATCGAGTAGTGATGCGCATAGGCTTCCAGCGTGCGGGTGATGACCCAGTTGCGGTCGCGATGCACCTGGCCGAAGCGGCGGATGTCGACCGGCCACAGATCCATCGGCGCCTCGCCGCCCGCCACCCATTCGGCCAGCGCACGGCCGGCGCCGCCGCCCGACGCGATGCCGAAGGCGTTGAAGCCGGCGCCGACAAAGAAGTTCTTCAGCTCCGGCGCTTCGCCGAGGATGAAATTTCCGTCGGGCGTGAAACTCTCCGGCCCGTTGATCATCTGTTTGATGCCGGCCGTCGCCAGGGCCGGCACACGGGCGAGCGCCTGCTCCATCAGCGGCTCGAAATGATCGGTGTCGTTCTCCAGCAGCTGGAAGGCGAAATTTTCGGGCAGCGGGTGCTGCTGCCAGGGCTTCGGGTTGTGCTCGTAGCCACCCATCACTAGGCCGCCGACCTCCTCCTTGAAATAGATCAGGCGGTCGGGGTCGCGGAGCGTTGGCAGGTTCTTCGGCACGCCGGGAATCGCCTCGGTCACCAGATACTGGTGCTGCACCGAGGTGAGCGGGACACTGACCCCGGCCAAGGCGCCCAGGCCGCGCGCCCATTGGCCGCCGCAATTCACCACGACTTCGCACCGGATGTCGCCTTGCGCCGTCTTCACGCCGACGGCACGGCCCTTCTCCACCAGGATGCCGGTGACTGCCGTGTCCTCCAGGATCTTGACGCCGTTCTGCCGCGCACCCTTGGCCAGCGACTGCGTGATGTCGGCCGGATTGACCTGGCCGTCGGTGGGGAGGAAGGCCGCGCCCACCACGTCGGAAATGTCCATCACCGGCCACAGCTTCTGCGCCTCCTGCGGCGAGAGCAGCTCCATCTCCAGGCCGAAGGAATGCGCGGTGGTCGCCTGGCGCTTGATCTCGGTCATGCGCTCGGCGTTGCAGGCGAGGCGCAATCCGCCATTGCGCTTCCAGCCGGTGGCGAGGCCGGTCTCCTGCTCCAGCCGGTCATAGAGCTCGACCGAGTATTTCAGCAGCTGTGTGATGTTGGCCGAGGTGCGCAACTGGCCGACCAGGCCGGCGGCGTGCCAGGTGCTTCCTGACGTGAGCTTGTGGCGCTCGATCAGCAGCACATCCTTCCAGCCGAGCTTGGCCAGGTGATAGGCCGTCGAGCAGCCGATGATGCCGCCGCCGATGACGATGGCGCGGGCCTGGGTGGGGAGAGTGGTCATGGTTCAAACCTGATCTTTGAAAACGCCTGAGAGTCTTCGCTCGCTGCCCCCACCCCTGCCCTCCCCCGGATCGGGGGAGGGAGATCTCCTAGTCCCCTCCCCCGGAACGGGGGAGGGTTAGGGAGGGGGCAGCCGCAGTCTCGCTGCTATCCGTCCTTCACCGCCTGCAGATGGCGGCCGAAATCGCTGGCGCCCATCAATTTCTTGCAGCGCTCGAAGCGGTTGGTCGCGTAGGCCCAGAAATCGTCCGCCGGGTTCTGGTTCACGTGCTGGATGATGCCCCAGAGCGTCCACAGCAGGTCGCACATCGCCTTGTAGAGCACCATGCGGCCGCGCTCGGCCGCCGGCGCCTTGCCGCCGAAATAGGCTTCCAGCAGCGCCTCGTCCTGCTCCGGCCCGAAGCCGGCCTCGACCGAGGCGTCGCCCAGGTCCCACATCGGATCGTTGTTGCCGGCATATTCCCAGTCGATGACGAAGACCTGGGACCCGGTGTCGAGGAAGTTCTCCGCCAGCGGGTCGCAATGGCAGGGCTTGATCGGCAGCGGCCGGGCGCCGAGCGCGGCACGCACCGCCTCCGCCTCGCGCTTCACGTCGTGGTAGCCGTCGGGCAAGGGCGCATTCTTCTTGCCCAGGATGTCGAGATATTCATCGATCATCTGGAACAGTTCGAAGCGGTTGAGGAACGGCGACGCGCTGTCATGCACGCGCTTCAACGCCACGGCGGAGCGGCGCACCGAGCCCAGGTCCTTGAAGCGCTCGCCATTCATGGTGACGCCGCCGTCGATATAGCGGCACAGCATCACGCCGGTCGCCTCGTCGAAATGGACGACCTCCGCGTTCACGCCGACCTTGGCGGCGGATTTCGCCGCGTGCGCCTCGTTGCGGCGGTTGATGTATTCGCTGGTCCCGGCGCCGGGAATGCGCAGCACGTGGCGGCCGAGCGGCGAGTCGATGCGGAAATTGCGGTTGGTCAAGCCGCCCAGGCGTTCGGTCTTGATCGCGTCCGCCGGCACGTTCTTGAAGACCTCGATGCCGCGCATGGCGGCCAGCACGTCGTCGCGGTCGATATTCGTGCTCATGCCCCTCCCCTCACGCTTTCAGCCGCGCATTGTCGGGATCATAGGCCGCCTGGGTCAGGATCTTTGCCGGGCTCACCTTGCCGAAGGCCTCGATCTCCACCTGGCCGCGTTCCACGATCTCCAGCGGCAGGTAACCGTAGCCGATCGCCTTGCCCACCGAATAGCCGAAATTGCCGCTGCTGGTGACGCCGACCACCTTGCCGTCCACCATCACCGCCTCGCTGCCATAGAGCGGCAGGTAGTCCTCGAGCAGGAAGGTCACCAGGCGCTGTTTCACGCCGGCCTGCTTCTGCTGCAGCAGCGCATCGCGGCCGATGAAATCGCCCTTGTTGAAGTTCACGCGGAAGCCGAGCCCCGCCTCAAGCGGCGTGTAGTCCGGCGTGATGTCGCTGGACCAGTAGAGATAGCCCTTTTCCATGCGCAGCGAATCGATGGCGCGGTAGCCGACATCCGCGATGCCGTGCTTTTCGCCCGCTTCGCGCAGCAGTTCATAGACGTGGCCGGCAAATTCCGTCGGCACGTGCAGTTCCCAGCCCAGCTCGCCGACATAGCCGATGCGGATGGCGCGCACCGGGGCGGCGCCAACCGTGATCTCGCGCATGGAGCCGAAGGGGAAGGCGACGTTGGAGACGTCTTCCTCCACCACCTGCTCCAGTACCGCACGCGCCTTCGGGCCGCAGAGATTGATCACGGCCCGCGACGACGTCACGTCGACCAGATGCACCGAGCCGTCCTTGCGCAACTGGCTCTCGATCCAATGCGCGTCGTGCTTGCCGAAGGCGGCACCGGTGACGAAATAGTAGCGGTCGGCGGCCAGGCGCACGAAAGTGAGGTCGCACTCGATGCCGCCGCGCTCGTTGCAGAGCTGCGTGTAGATGACGCTGCCGACCGGCCGATCCATGTTGGAAACGGCGAGGCGCTGCAGGAACGGCACCACGCCGGAACCCATGAGCTCGAACTTGGAAAACGAAGTCTGGTCGATCAGCGCCACGCGATCACGCACCGCCTTGTGCTCCTCGCCCACGTGGCGGAACCAGTTGGTCTTGGCGCGGTCGAAATCCGGCTTGTCCTCAGCCTCGGTGCCTTTCGGCGCGAACCAGTTCGCCCGCTCCCAGCCGCCGCGCGAGCCGAACACGGCGCCGCGCGCCTTCAGGGTCTCGTAGAGCGGCGAGCGGCGGATGCCGCGCCGCGTCTCATGCTCCTTGGCCGGGAAGGCGAGCTTGTAATGGTCGCCATAGAGCTCCACCGCGCGGTCGTACATGAAATAGCGCGTGGAATGGTGGAAGCCGAAGCGGCGGATGTCGAGCGGCCACAGATTGAGGCTGGGCCGGCCTTCCAGGATCCATTCCGCCATCATCCGTCCGGCGCCGCCGCCCGCCGCGATGCCGTAGAGGAAGCCCGCGCAGACGAAGTAGTTGTCGAGCTCCGGCGCCTTGCCCATGACGAAATCGGCATCGGCCGAATACGGGATCGGCCCGTTCAGGAGCTGCCGCACGCCGACCTGGTTGATGATGGGCGTGCGCTTGGCCGCGAGCTTCGCCAGCTGCTCGAAGCGGTCGAAATTGCCGGGCAGCAGTTCCTGTGCGAAGGGCTTGGGGATGCCGTTGCGGGCAAAGGCGACGGTGTCGGGTTCGTAGCCGCCGACGACCAGGCCGCGCACCTCGGGCTTGTAATAGACCAGATGGTCGGGGTCGCGCATGGTCGGCATGCGCTTCGGCGCGTCGGGGATCGGGTCGGTGATCAGGTACTGGTGCTCGACGGCGAAGGACGGCACCCGCACGCCGGCCTGCTGGCCGACCTCGTGGCCCCACATGCCGCAGGCATTCACCAGGAGGTCGCAGGTCCAGGTGCCCTTGTCGGTCTCGATCCTGGTCACACGGCCGTTCTCGACGCTGGCGCCGATGGCACGCTCGCCGATCACGATCTTGGCGCCCTTGTCCTTGGCGCCCTTGGCCAAAGCCTGGGCCACGCTCGCCGGGTCGATGTAACCGTCGCTCGGGATGAAGATGGCGGAGCGCACGTCTTCATCGGTCATCAGCGGAAAGAGATCGACCGCCTCCTTCGGCGTCAGCCACTGCATCTCCAGCCCGAAGCTCTTGGCCATGGTCATGGCGCGGCGGTTTTCCATCTCGCGCTGCTCGGAGCAGGCGAGGCGCAGCGAGCCGTATTTCTTCCAGTCGATCGCCTGGCCGGTCTCGGCCTCCAGCTTGTCGTAGAGCTCGGTGGAGAAGCGCAGCATGCGCGTGGTGTTGCGTGACGAGCGCAATTGCCCGACGAGGCCCGCGGCGTGCCAGGTGGCGCCGTGGGTCAGGCCGCTCTTCTCCAGGATGGTGACGTCGCGCTTGCCCGCCCGGGTCAGGTGATAGGCGATGGAGCAGCCGAGGATGCCGCCGCCGAGAATGAGGATTTCGGTGTGGCGGGGCATAGAGCCGGGGATGGACACGGGCTAGGACTCCAGGAACAGGATATGGCAACAGAAAACCACAACTTCCGCATCCATTCCAGCAGCATTCCCACCAAACCCACAAAATCTGAACAATATACGAACAATTTTCTTGCCGCAGCCGTGGAAACCATGTTGGACTTGGAGCCGAGCGACCAACGAGGAAACGGGCGAAGCTCGGCCCAGTGACAGAGGTGGAGGCTAGACATGCGGAAGGCGTTTTGGGGCGGCCTATCAGCGTTCGCCCTTATCGTCGCGGCCATGCCGGCTATGGCTGCGACCCCGGAAAGCACGGACCCGATCAAGATCGCCAACATGGATTGGACCAGTGCCGTCCTGAACACCAAGATCATGGAGAAGATCCTCAAGCAGTTCGGCTACAACGTCGAGGTCGTCAATGCCGACTACCTCGCGAGCGTCAGCGCCGGCATACCCACGGGCGACCTGACCTTGGGCCTCGAATACTGGGACACCACCGCCGGCGAGGCGATGGCCGAAGCCGACAAGACCGGCACGGTCGAGCGCCTCGGCCCGCTCGGCCCGAAGGCCAAGGAGGAGTGGTGGTACCCCTCCTACATGAAGGAGAAGTGCCCGGGCCTGCCCGACTGGAAGGCGTTGAACGCCTGTGCCGAAGCTTTCGCGACGCCTGAGACGGCGCCGAAGGGCCGCTATCTGGGCGGCCCGGTCACCTGGGGCGGCTTCGACGACGAGCGGGTCGAGGCTCTCGGCCTCAATTTCGAAGTCGTCCATGCCGGCACCGACGCCAACATGTTCGCCGAGTTGGAATCCGCCTATCAGCGCAAGGCGCCGATCCTGCTGTGGATCTACTCGCCGCACTGGGCGGTCGCCAAATACGAGGGCGAATGGGTGCAGTTCCCCGAATACACGGCGGATTGCTACACCGATCCGAAATGGGGCACCAATGCCGATCTCGCCTATGATTGCGGCAAGCCGCATGGCGAGATCTGGAAATACGCCTGGGCCGGCATGAAGGACAAGTGGCCGACTGCCTATCGCATCGCCAAGAACTTCAGCTTCGACGCGCCGGAGCTGAACGCGCTCATCGCCCAGGTCGACCTGGACGGCAAGAGCCTCGACGAGGTGGCGGATGCGTGGATCGCGGCGAACCAGGACAAGATCAAGGCCTGGGCGCAGTAATCCTGGGCGCAGTAATCCTGCGTTGACGCTGCGTGCGTTGCACCTAGACTTGGGCCGGTGGTCGTTAGGACCGCCGGCCCGCGACGCCGCATGAACAGACCGGCCCACCCAGCAAGACAATTCGGAGCCCCATTGATGGCCACCGCTTCGGCTGCTGATCGCCCCATCAAGCTCGCATGCCGTGGTGTATGGAAGGTCTTTGGCCGCGAACCCGAACGGTTCCTGGCGGAGCGCGCCGCCCCACCCAGCACGGCGGAGCTGGCCGAGGCGGGCCTGGTCGGCGCGGTGCGCAACGTCACCCTCGACATCGCCGACGGCGAGAGCTTCATCGTCATGGGGCTCAGCGGCTCCGGCAAGTCGACGTTGCTCCGCTGCCTGTCGCGGCTGATCGAGCCGACGGCGGGCCAGGTGCTGTTCGAGGGGCGCGACCTGCTGAAGGCGAGCGAGGCCGAGCTGATCGACATCCGCCGCCACAAGATGGGCATGGTGTTCCAGAATTTCGCCCTGCTGCCGCATCTGACCGTCCTCGACAATGTCGCCTTTCCGCTGGCCATCCAGCACGTGCCGAAGCACGACCGCATCGCCCGCGCCCGCGAGGTGATCGAGCTGGTCGGCCTCAAGGGCCGCGAGGGCGCCTATCCGCGGGAGCTTTCCGGCGGGCAGCAGCAGCGCGTCGGCATCGCGCGCAGCCTCGCCGTCGGCCCCGCCTTGTGGTTTCTCGACGAGCCGTTCTCGGCGCTCGACCCGCTCATCCGCCGCGAGATGCAGGCGGAGCTTCAGCGCCTGCAGGCGGTGCTGAAGAAGACCGTCGTCTTCGTCACCCACGATTTTGACGAGGCCATCCGCCTCGCGGACCGCATCGCCATCATGAAGGATGGCGAGGTGATCCAGGTCGGCACGCCGGAGGAGCTGGTGCTCAATCCGGCGACGGAATACGTGGCCGAGTTCACCCGCGACGTGCAGCGGGCGAAGGTCATGTCGGTCGCCAGCCTGATGCGCGCGCCAAGTGGCGGCGACTATGCCGGCAGCATCTCGCCAGGCGACCGCATCGCCGCGATCGCCGCGCGGGTCATCGATTCCGGCCGGCCGACGGCGGTGACGCAGAGCGACGGCACCCTGGTCGGCGAGATCGCGCCGCAGCAGATCATCGACCTGCTGGTCGGCCGCGACAACCGCGGCGGCCTTTCCGCATGACGAATCTCAGCCTGGCCGCGCGGGCGCCGACGATCCATGGCCTGCACCGCCTGGTCTGGCTCCTGCTCATCGCCTTCGCCTTCCTGCTGGCCTCGGTCCCTGCCATCGCGCCCTGGGCCATCGACTATCCGAAGGCCTGGATCCTGCCGCTGGCGGCGGAAATCTCCGCCTTCTCCAAGCTGTTCATCGCGTATTTCTCCTGGCTCACCCGCGCCATCTCGGCGGTCATCGAGTTGCCGTTCCGGCTTGCCGTCGGGTTGCTGGCCAAGGGCTTCGAGATCGGCCAGGGCGACGCGGCCTATGTCATTCCCCGCTTCTCCTGGCTGGGCATCCTGGCCGTCATCACCATGACCGGCTACGCCTATGGCGGCCGGCGCACCGCGCTGGTGGGGTTCGTCTGCTTCTTCTACCTGGCGCTGTTCGGGCAATGGGACCGGGCGATGCTGACGCTCGCCTCCGTCGCGATCTGCGTGCCGATCGGGGTCGTTGTCGGGCTGGCGATCGGCATCGCGGCCCATCGCTGGCAGCGCTTCGACATCTATGTGGTGCGGCCGCTGCTCGACCTGATGCAGACGATGCCGGCTTTCGCCTACATCATTCCCATCCTGTTCCTGTTCGGCTTCACCCCGGTGACCCCGCTGCTCGCCACCGTCGCCTTCGCCATGCCGCCGATGGTGCGCGCCACCACGCTGGCGCTGGCGCGCGTGCCCGTCGAGGTCCAGGAATTCGGCCGCATGGCCGGCTGCACCGGCTGGCAGCAGCTGTCCCGCATCCTGATGCCCAGCGCCAAGCCGACGCTCATGATCGGCGTCAACCAGGTGATCATGCTGACCCTCAATATGGTCATCATCGCCTCGATGGTGGGCGCCGACGGCCTCGGTTACGACGTGCTGTTCGCGCTGCGGCGGCAGCAGATTGGCGAGGGCCTGGAGGCGGGGCTGGCGATCACGGCGCTCGCCATCGCGCTCGACCGGCTGAGCCACGCGGCCGCCGACCATGTCGAGGAACTGCACCGGCCCGGGACCCCGTTCCATCGCCGCCATCCCTATTTCGTCGCCGGATTGGCCGTGCTGGCCGGGACCACGCTGCTCAGCCTGTTCGTGCCGGTCTTCGCCAAGGTGCCCGCCGGCATGACCATCACCACCGCCCCGATCTGGGGCGAGATCGTGAAGTGGATCAACATCAACTTCTTCGACACGCTGGAGGCCTTCCGCGCCGGGCTTCTCATCTATGTGCTCAATCCCTACAAGCAGTTCCTGCTCGGCGTGCCTTGGCTGGCGGTGGTGGCGCTGCTCACCTTTGCCGGATGGCGGCTCGGCGGCGGTCGCGCCGGCGGCTGGCGGCTCGCCCTGCTCTGCCTGCTGCTGACCCTGTTCCTGGCCGTCGTGGGCCAGTGGGAAAAGGCGGTGATCACCGTCTATCTCTGCGTGATCTCGGCAGTGATCTCATGCCTGATCGGCATTCCCGTCGGCATCGCCTCGGCGCGCCGCCCGTGGCTGGAGAAGATCGTCGCGGTGGCGGTGGACACGCTGCAGACCCTGCCGTCCTTCGTCTACCTCATCCCGGTGGTGATGCTGTTCCGCGTGGGCGACGTGACCGCCCTGATCGCCATCGTGGCCTTCGCCGTTGCGCCGGCGATCCGCTATACCGTGCACGGCATCAAGCAGGTGCCCGCGCATCTGATCGAGGCGGCGGTCGCCGCCGGCTGCACCCGGCGGCAGATCCTGTGGCGGGTGCAGCTGCCGCTGGCTTTGCCCGAGATCCTCCTTGGCATCAACCAGACGCTGCTGCTGGCGCTGAGCATGCTGGTGATCACCGCGCTGGTCGGCACGCGCGATCTCGGCCAGGAGGTCTATATCGGCCTGACCAAGGTCGATACCGGCCGCGGCATCGTCGCCGGCCTGTGTGTCGCATTCCTCGGCATCATGGCGGACCGGCTGATCCGCGCCTCCGCCGACCGCTATCGGCGCCGCCTCGGCATGGCGCCGGCCGGCGGCGCGCATTTGTGACCATCGCCCGGATCGGGACATCGACATGGCATCAGACGAAGGCTGGACGTCGATCCGCTTGAATCCCCGCCAGGAGGAACTGGTGGAGCGCCTGCGCCGCGACCGGATGCTGAGCATCTCGGCGCTGGCCGAGGCGCTGCAGGTCTCCACCGAGACCATCCGCCGCGACGTGCGTGGCCTTGCCGCCAAGGGCGTGGTGGTGAAGCAGCATGGCAACGTGCTGTGGCCGGAAAACCGCGACGACGAGCCGCTGCAGCGGCGCATGGCCGCCAACATGGGCGCCAAGAAGCGCATCGCCCAGGCCATCGCGCGCGAGATCAAGGACGGCGAATCCCTGCTGATCGACAGCGGCTCGACCACGATGTACGTGGCCGAGGCCCTGCGCGGCCATCGCAACCTGACCGTGGTCACGATCTCCGCCCCGATCGCCCAGCTGCTGTCCTCGGGCGAGGGCAACCGCGTGTTCCTGGCGGGCGGCGAGGTACGCGCCGACGATTGCGCCGCCTATGGCCCCGCCTGCCTCGCCTATCTCGGCCAGTTCAGCGCCGAGACCGCCATCCTGTCCGCCGCCGCCATCAGCCGCGATTTCGGCGTCATGGACCACCACATGTGCGAGGTCGAGGTCTGCCGGGTGCTGGTGGCGCGGGCCGAACGCGTCATCGTCGCCGCCGATCACAGCAAGTTCGCCGCCAAAGGCCTGATCGCCGCGTGCCCGCTGGCCGATCTCGATCTCATCGTCACCGATGCCGCGCCGCCCGCCGACCTGGCCGCGAAGCTCGAAAGCGCCGATGTCGAGCTACTGATCGCCTAAACCAGATAGTTATCGGTATTCGCCTGGGTGAGGGTGACGTTGAGCAGAGTCGCCAGGGTGACGGCGCCACCACCCCCAGCCCCATCGGCGTCGATGTTGACCAGCGTGTTGGCGCCGACCTTGGTGAAGGCGAGGATGCCGTCGAGGAACGGGTTGCTGCCGCCATAGCCGATGTCGTCGAGCAGGGCGGCGATGTCGAGCACGTCGCCGGTGATACCGAGCTTGAAGTCGGTGACGGTATCGCCGGCCTCGGCCAGATGGTCGAAGTGGAAATAGTCGCGCTCCGTCCCGCCGGTCACCGTCGAAGCCGAGCAGCGCATCCTGCCCGCCGCCGCCATCCAGCTTGTTGTTGCCGGCATTCCCCGCCATGGCGTTGTCGAGCGCGTTGCCGGTGCCGTTGATGTTGTCGCCGCCACCCAGCATCAGGTATTCGACATTGGCCACGCTGGCGATGCTGTAGCTGGTATAGGCCACCACCAGGTCGCCGCCGCCGCCATTGGCCTTGGTCAGCGTCTCGCTCACCACGTCGTTGGTGCCGAAGACGATGTAGATGTCGTCGCCCTTGCCGCCGATCAGCGTGTCGCCGCCGGTGAAGCCGTTGAGGATGTTGTTGCCGTCATTGCCGGTCAGCACGTTGTGGTAGACGTTGCCCAGCGCCTGCACCGCGCTGCCGGTCAGGGTGATGTTCTCGACGTCCAGCGTGCTGAAGATGCTGAAATCCACCGAGCTCTTCACCAGGTCCGTGCCGCCGCCGGCATACTCGAAGATCTGGTCGCCGACATTGTCCACGATGTAGATGTCGTTGCCCTTGCCGCCGACCATGCCGTCGGCGCCGCCCAGCCCGTCCAGCGTGTTCGCGCCGTCATTGCCGACCAGGAAGTTCACCGAGGCGTTCCCGGTGAGATTCAGCGCCGCCGTCCCCAGCAGCATGCCGTATTCGACCTGGCCGGCGCCGAGCACGGAGAGGTCGACCGTCACGGTGGCCTTCACCCAATCCAACGCGTCGGTGTTGGCGCCCTCGTCGATCGTGTCGCCGGCGGAATCGACATAGTAGGTGTCGTTGCCGGCACCGCCGCTCATCTTGTCGTTGCCGGCACCGCCATCGAGGATGTCGTCGTCCTTGCCGCCGGCAAGAATGTCGTTGCCGCCATTGCCGTAGATCGCGTCCTTGCCGTCGCCGCCGTCGAGGGTGTCGATGCCGCTGCCACCCGAAAGCTGGTTGTCGGCGGCATCCGCCGTGAAGGTCCATGCCGCGGCGCCGGAATAGGCATAGTTCTCGATCCCGGTGATCACGCCAGCGATGAGCACGCTGCTCTTCACCTGGTCGCCGACGTCGGCATTGCCTTCCTCGTCGATCACGTCGGCGAGACTGTCGATGACATAGACGTCCACGCCGGCGCCGCCTTTCAGCGTGTCACCGCCGCCGCCGCCGTCGAGGATGTTGGCGAAGGCGTTGCCGAAGATCTGGTTGTCCGAGGTGTTGCCGGTGCCGTTGAGCGCGCCGGTGCCGACCAGCTTCAGGATATCGACATTGGCGAAGCTCGCCAGGCTGTAGCTGACCTGCGACTCCACCGTGTCGACGCCGCCGCCGCCGGCGTTCGTCGTCGTCTCGCTCACCTTGTCGCCGGCGCTGTCGACCAGGAACAAGTCGTCGCCGAGGCCGCCCGTCATCGTGTCGTTGCCGGCGCCGCCGTCCAGCGTGTCGTCGCCGTTGCCGCCGTCCAGCGTGTCGTTGCCCTTCCCGCCCCACAGATGGTTGCCGACGTCGTTGCCGGTGATCTTGTCGCTGCCGTTGCCGCCGATCGCGTCCTCGATGATGACGTTATAGGCGATGCCGATATTGCCGTTGGCGGCGGCGCCGTTGTTCTTGCGCCCGATCGAGCTGAAATTGCCGGCCCGCAGGTCGATGGTGGCGGCGAGGGTCTGGTTCGAGAGGTCGAAGGTGTCGTGGCCGCCGGCGTCCCAAATGCACTTGAACTCCTCGGTCGAATTGCTGAAGACGTAGCTGTCGTCGCCGGCGCGGGTCGTCATGTTGGCGCCGTAGATGTACTGGATCGCCAGGATGTCGAGCAGCATCGGCCCGGCCGCCTCGATCGTCGCGCCCGAATAGAGCGTGTACGACATGATCGAGTAGCGCTGGTTGTCCAGGTTCGCCGGCAGGTGGACTTCGCCCGCCACGTCGGCGAAGGGATGATCGAGACCGAGCGCGTGGCCGATCTCGTGGATCATGGTGGAATAGCCGAACTGGCCGGGGGCCAGCTGCAGGTTCGGGGCGTAGGTGGCGTCGAACCAGACGTCGCCCGACTCCGGGTATTCGAAGCTGTCGAAGCCGTCATACGGGAAATAGGCCCAGGCCGCGGCGGAGGAGTTCGTCACCGAAGCGCTGTTGCCGAAGCGGATGTCGCCGACATCGGTGTCACCCGGGATGTCGTCGACCTGATTGAAGGTCAGGTTGGCGACCTCCGCCCAACTGGCGAGCGCGGCCACCGCGGCCGCCTGTTGCGCGCCGGAGAACGGGGTGAAGCCGTTGAAAGGCTCGTTGTCGAGATAGGTGGCGTAGTCGGTGTGCCACGGCGATCCGTAGGTCGGGAAGCTGTAGGTGATCGTCGCTGCGGTGCCGACGCCGGTATTGCCCCATTTGAAGCCGGGGACGATCAGCGGATCGAGATAAGGATTGCCCGTCGTGGGATTGTACGGGGTGACGATGCCGGTCCCATAGGGCGATGTCATATGATTCCCTCCTACAATCCAACCGCTCGCCGCGCGGCCAAGCCCCGCAATAGCTTCTCCCGCGATTGCCGCAAGGGCGTCGATCCCGGCGCCAAGGTGGGAATCTTATCTAAACATTATGGCAAATCGACAAGAAAAAGTGGTTAACACCACCGGCGACATTCCGCCGCCACAGTTGGGGCCGATTTGGCGCGCCTAGATCGCCGGCCGCGTCGCCTTGCCGCGGTACCAGCCGCCCAGCGCGGTCTCGTAGGCCATCCCGGCGCGGAACACGTCGGCGTCGCAATAAGTTCGCCCGACAACCTGGATCCCCGTGGGCACGCCGTTCGCGGCGTGACCCGAGGGCAGCGCGAGGACCGGGCAGCGGCTCATGGTGTTGAACGGCGTCGTCATGCACCAGGCGATGATCGGCCACAGCTCAACCTTCTTGCCGTTGATCTTCACCTCGTGCAGCGTCGGGTCGAAATCGGCGCGCACCGCCGGCAGTGCGGTCGTCGGGCAGACCAGCACGTCGTATTTCTCCAGGATCGGCCCGAGCGTGCTGTACATCCTGGTCGCCACGTCCATGGACCACAGGAAGTCGGCGGCAGTGGATTTCGAGCCGTGCTTGCCGAAATCCACGGCATAGGGCGTCATGATCTTGCGGTGCTTCTTGGCATAAGCCGCCATCTGGTTGCCGAACAGATGGTTGAGATGGATGATGCCGGCCTTGAGCGCGTCGAGGGTCCAGCCGAGATCAACCTCCTCCACCGTGGCGCCCAGCGATCGGAACACGTCGAGCGCGGCCTTGGTATTGGCGACCACATCCTTGTCGACGTTGTAGAATCCGAGATCCATCGAATAGGCGATGCGCCAGCCCTTGATCGGCTTGTACTGCGTCGGCAGGCGCAGCTTGGGCCGCAGGCTGGCGATATCGGTCGGGCTCGGCCCGCACATCACGTTCTGCAACAGGATCGCGTCGGCGACGCTGCGCGCCAGCGGGCCGGTGTGGCAATAGGGATCGAGGTTGAACGGCGGATCGTCCGGATTGCGGCCATAGGGCGGCTTGTAGCCGACCACGCCGGCGCAGGAAGCGGGGATTCGGATCGAGCCGCCGATATCCGACCCGGTCGCCAGCATGCTGGTGCCCGAGGCGAGGCTTGCCGCAGCGCCGCCGGACGACCCGCCAGGGGTGAATCTCGGGTTCCACGGATTGCGCGTAACGCCCCAGAGCCGCGTCTGGGTCACCGACGAACAGGAGAATTCCGGCGTCGCCGTGCGGGCATGCACGATGCCGCCCGCCTTCATGACGCGCGCATTCATCGGCGACGTCGTCTCGGCGATGAAGTCCTTGTAGATCAGCGAGCCGAAGGATGTCGGCTTGCCCTTGATGAAGCTCTCGTCCTTGATGCCGACCGGCAGGCCTTCCAACGCGCCCAGGCGGGCACCCGCCTTGCCGTATTTGGCCTCCGCCTTGCGCGCCGCGTCCAGCGCCTCGTCGAAAAAGGTGAAGGTGAACGCGTTCACCTTCTTCTTCACGCTCTCGGCGCGGGCAATGACCGCCTGCATCAGTTCGACCGGAGAAAGCTTGCGGGCCCGGAACCGCTCCAGGGCCTCGGTCGCGCTCAGGTAGCAGAGATCAAGGTCGGCCATCACGGATTTCCTTGCGCCAGGGACAAGAAGAAGGCCCCGGCAGTCGCCTGCCGGGGCCTGGCGGATGGAGCTACTTCTGCAGCTCGGTCCAGATCTTGGTGTAGATGTCGTTGACCTCGGGCGAGCACTGCAATTGGAACGCGCCCTTGTCGGCGAACTCCGCCGGAATGACGATTTCCGGCGCGTTCTTCAGCTCATCCGGCAGGAAGGCCTCGGAGCCCTTGATGCCGTTGGCATACTTGGCGAAGGCGGAGATCAGCGCCGCGTTCTCCGGGTCCATGATGAAGTTCTGGAACAGCTTGGCGTTCTCGACGTTCTTGGCGTCCTTCAGCACCGCCACGTTGTCCATCCAGATCGGATAGCCTTCCTTCGGATAGCCATAGACGATGGTCGAGTTCTTCAGCCGCGCGCGCAGCGTCGAACCGTTCCAGTTCACGCCGACGACGATGTCGTCCTTCTCGTACTTCTCCTGGTTGCCGTAATCCATCGACATCCAGTACTGCTTGGCGTTCATCAGGGTGTCGCGGACCTTCTTCAGCATCGCCTTGTCGTCCGAGCACCACTCGCCGCCGACATAGTGGATGGCGAGGTTCATGACGTCCGACATCTCGGGAACGACGTTGATCTTGCCCTTCAGCTCGTCGGGCGGATCGAGGAAGATCGCCGAGGTGTTCGGGTCGGCCTTGGAATACTTGGTGTTCAGCAGGATGCCGGTGGTGCCCCACTGCCAGGGAACGGTGTAGTGACGGCCCGGATCGAACGGCACGTCGACCCAGCGCGGATCGACGTTCTTGAAGTTCTCCATCTGGTCCGGCCGGGTCTCCAGCAGCAGGCCTTCGTTGATCCACACCGGCACGAAGCTGGCCGAGGGAACCACGATGTCGAAGCCGTGACCGCCGGCGCGCACCTTGGCGAGCGCGGTGTCGTTCGAATCGTAGTCGGTGACGGTGACCTTGACGTTGTACTTCTCTTCGAACTTCTTGATCAGGTCGGGGTTGGTATAGTCGCCCCAATTGAAGATCTGCAACTCGCCATCGGCGAGGGCGGCGCTGGCCGACATCGCCAAGGCGATTCCGGCAACGGCTGCGAGCAATCTGGATTTCATGGACCTCTCTCCCTTGTTGGATTCCACGGCGATCACTTCTTCCGGTTCAGGAAGAAGAAAAACGTGACGAGAAGAACGGAAAGCAGGAAGAACATCGCCGAGACGGCGTTCACCGCCGGCGTCATGCTGCGCCGGAGCTGCCCCAGCATGTAGGTCGGCAGGGTTTCGACCCCGGCCGATTTGATGTGGTCGGTGATGACCACATCGTCGAGCGACGTGACGAAGGCGAGCATGAAGCCCGCCATGATCCCCGGCCACAGCAGCGGCAACGTGATTCGGCGGAACGCGAGCCAGGGTGTCGCATAGAGGTCCGCGGCGGCGGCTTCCAGCGTCGAATCCATGGATTCGAGGCGCGCGCGGATCGGCAGGTAGGCGAAGGGAATGCAGAAGGCCGAATGCGCCGCCACCAGATAGGCGGAGCCGGCATAGCCGGTCGCCACCTTGATCCAGGCGAAGAAAATCAGGAGTGCCACCGCGGTGACGATCTCCGGCACCATCAGCGGCATGTTGATGACGGCGTAGACGGTGGTCATGCCCAGGAACGGCCGGGTCCGGGTCGTCGCCAGCGCCGCCAGCGTGCCGGCGGTGGTCGAGACCGTCGCGGCCACCGCGGCGAGCCACAGCGACCGGAAGGCCGCGTCCTTGATATCGCGATCGCCCCAGGCGTCGCTGTACCACTTCAGTGAGAAGCCACCCCACTGGGCGAGCGATTCCCGCTCGTTGAACGAGAACACGATCAAGAGGACGATCGGCAGGTAGAGGACGACGAAAACGGCGAGCGCCGTGGTGGCGAAGCCCGGCATGCGCTTGATGACGAATGGCTTGATGCGCGCGGCCATGATGCTTCCTAATGCGTCCGCGACGACATGCGCGACGCGTTCCTGACATAGATCAGCAAAGCGGCGGTCACGATCGCCATCAGCGTTATGGAAAGCGCCGCACCCAGCGGCCAGTTGCGCCCCTGGCCGAATTGCAGCGAGATCAGGTTGCTGATCATCATCTTCTTGCCGCCGCCGAGCAGGGCCGGCGTGACATAGGCGCCGATCGCCGGAATGAAGACCAGGATCGAGCCGGCGATGATCCCCGGCTTCACCAGCGGAATGATGATCCGCCGCAGCACCGCCAGCCGCCCGGCATAGAGGTCATAGCCCGCCTCCACCATGCGGAAGTCGAGCTTCTCCATGCTGGCATAGATCGGCAGCACCATCAGCGGCAGGTAGACATAGGTCATGCCGAAGCCGATGGCGAAATCGGTGTTCAGCATCTGGATCGGCTCCTGGATGAGGCCGAGACCGATCAGGATGTTGTTGATGACGCCGTCCCGGCGGATCAGTTCCTCGATCGCGAAGGTGCGGATCAGCAGGTTGGTCCAGAACGGGATGGTGACCAGGAACAGCCAGAGGTCGCGCTGCTTCTCCGGCCGGGTGGTGATGAAGAAGGCGGTCGGGAAGCCGACCAGCAGGGTCAGGATGGTGGTGACGCCGGCCAGGCGCACGCTGCGCCAGAACACGATCATGTGGGCGTCGGCGAAGCTCAGCGTGTCGTCGAAGATGTCGCGTTCCATCAGCACGCTGAACCAGGCATCGGTCGACAGGCTGCTGGTGACGCCGCCGTAGTCGCCTTTGCCCAGGAACGAGTAGACCACCATGATGAAGAGCGGACCGATCGCCGCCAGCATGATGATGACCAGCGCGGGCGCGACCAGGTACCAGCGATTGCGAACGTCCCTGCGCGCGGCGGCCTCGGCGACTTCGCGGACGTTCGCCATCCGTCAGTCCCTCAAGACCTGGGCGACGTTGTCGCCGATCACCACGCCGGCCCTGTCGCCCTTGGCGACCATCACCGCGCGGTCGCGGCTGTTCTGCTGGCGCACGATGAACTCGCTGCCGTCGTCGAGCCGCATGTGGATGTGCGTGTCGGTGCCGAAATAGACGACGTTCTCGACCGTGCCGTCGATCGTCGCGCGCTGGCCCGGCAAGGCGATCTGCGCGTGCTCCGGCCGGATGACCACCGTCACGCTGCCATTGGGCGCGAAGCCCTCGGGCAGGGTGGCCGAAATCGCCGCGGCGCCCGCCGACAGGCGCACATCCGCCCGCTCGCCCGACATCCCGGTAAGCTGGCCCTCGAGGAAATTCGTCTCGCCGATGAAATTGGCGACGAAGCGCTCGGCCGGGTGGTCGTAGATGTCGCGCGGCGTGCCGACCTGGAGGATATGGCCCTTCGACATGACCGCGATGCGGTCCGACATGGTCAGCGCTTCTTCCTGGTCGTGGGTGACGAAGATGAAGGTGATGCCGGTCTCGTGCTGCAGCCGCTTCAGCTCGATCTGCATGTCCTTGCGCAGCTTGTAGTCCAATGCCGAAAGCGGCTCGTCGAGCAGCAGCACCTTCGGTTGCGGCGCCAGGGCGCGGGCCAGCGCCACGCGCTGCTGCTGGCCGCCGGAAATCTGGCTGGTCTTGCGGTTGCGGAGTTCCTCCATGCGCACCAGGCGCAGCATCTCGGTGACCCGCGCGTCGACCTCGGCCTTCGGCTTGCCGAGCATCTCAAGCCCGAAGCCGATGTTCTGTCCGACCGTCATGTGCGGGAACAGCGAATAGCTCTGGAACACCGTGTTGACCGGGCGCTTGTAGGGCGGCAGCGGCGCGATGTCCTGGCCGTAGAGCAGGATCTCGCCCTCGGTCGGAAAATCGAAGCCGGCGATGAGCCGCAGCAGCGTGGTCTTGCCGCATCCGGACGGGCCCAGCAGGGTGAAGAATTCGTTCTCGCGAATCGTCACCGAGACGCCATCCAGCGCCCGGACTCCGTCCTGCCCCACCCCGAAAATCTTCGTGACGTTCTTGGCCTCAACGGCTGCAGCCGAGACCATCCTGTCCCCCGCAAGAATTAATTCTTGTGTTTTCTGTTTTTACGTAAAGCCCGCAGCTAATTTGCAGGTCGCTTCCCCCGCAGTCAATGGCAAGGGGACATATGCCACATTTGGGCCCATCGCTTCTCCGGCGCCTCAGCCGGGCTCGTCCTGCACGTCAGCCGCAGGGGCGGCCTCGGAGATCTCGAGAATCATTTTCTCCCGCAGGGCCCGGGCGAAATCGGCCCGAGAATTGGCGGCTGTCGCGAAGGCACCGAAGCCGCCGACAATGGTTCGCTCAAAGGTTTCGACCAGCCAGGGCCGGCCCTGCGGCCCCAATCGCCCGTCCTGCAGGATCGCCAGGGCATTGACGGTGATGCCGGCGGCCATCGCCGCATCGCGCGCGAGCGGCGCCGGCAGGTGGCTCCGGTTGTCCGGATTGTCGCCCGAGACGTCGATGATCCGCCGCGTCGGGCGGCAGGGACATTGGGCAAGGAGTCTGACCGCGTGGTCAATGGCGTCGCCGATGGCGTTGTAACTTTGTGGTGATCGCGGCGCCGCCAGCACGGCCCGGCCGAATTCCGCGGCCTCCGCCGCCCCGCCCACCAGCTTCCAGTCGACGATGGTTCGCGCCCCGCCCGGGCTGCCCCATTCCACATAGGCGATGGCGATGCGGCCATGCCGTCCGCCGCCGATGGTGGCGAGCACCTCGGGCGCGGCGATCGCCTGGGCGATGCCTTCCTTCTGCAGCTGGAACTCGCCGGCATCGATGCTCCCCGAGGCATCGACCGCCAGCACCAGGGCGACATCGACCCGCGGCGCTTCCGCCTGGGCGCGTGCCGTGCCGGCCAGCGCAGCACCGCTGAACAATAGAAGTGCGACCAGGCCAGGGTGACGAAGGACATGACGAAGAGGCTGCACCGCTCACCTCCCGGCGGCCGGGAACATGCCCGGCCATGCGTCGATCATTCCGTCAGTCTTGCGGGAAAGCCCGGCGCCCGCAAGTCGGTCTTCAGCTGTTCCTCGAGCAGCTTCACGATCGCGGTCGATTGCGCCTCGCCGCCATAGGCGGCGCGGCCGCGGATGAAGGTCTGCGCCGTCAACGCGGCCAGATCCAGCGGCACGCCGAATTCGCGGCCGAACTTCATCGCGAAGCCGAGATCCTTGCAGGCGAGGTCCATGGAGAAGCCGATGTCGTAGCTGCCGTTCAGGATCAGTTGCCCCTCGGTCTCATGCACGAAGGAATTGCCGGAGCTGGCGCGGATGGCGTTCCACGCCTGCGCCAGATCGAGCCCGCCGCGCCTGGCCAGCATCAGCGCCTCGCCATCGGCCACCAGGTGGATGAAGGCCAGCATGTTGGTGATGACCTTGATGAGCGCCGCCGAGCCCAGCGGACCCATGTGGAAGATCTCGCCGCCCATCGCCGCCAGCGCCGGCCGGTGCGCCTCGAACAATTCCTGCGGGCCGCCAGCAAGGATGGTGATCTCACCCGAGGCAGCCTTGTGCACGCCGCCGGTCACCGGCGATTCCAGGGTCTCGACACCGCGCTCCGCCGCCAACGCGGCCAGGCGCAGGATCTCCTCCCGCCCGAGCGTGCTCATCTCGATCCAGCAGCCGCCGCGCCTGAGCCCCGCCAGGATGCCATCCGGCCCGCTCAGCACCGCCTCGCTCACCGCCGGCGACGGCAGGCAGGTGATCACCGCATCGCATTCCGCGGCCAGGGCGCGCGGTGTCGCCGCCCAGGCGGCGCCGCGGTCCAGCAGCGGCTTCGCGGCGGCGGCATTGCGGTCATGCACGACCGGCGAAAAGCCCTCGCGCAGCAGGCTCCCCGCCAGCTGCACGCCGAGATTGCCGAGGCCGATGAATCCGTAGCGCATGTGCCAACATTCCCCATTTTCGTCATCCCCGGGCTTGACCCGGGGATCCAAGTTTCATCTCGCCGTCGCCGTGAGCTTGGATTGCCGGGTCAAGCCCGGCAATGACGACGGAGGTTTTCGCTCTTCCTACGGCACCGGATGATTGGTCATCTCCAGGTGCAGGCGGTCGCCGTCATAAGGATGCGCCAGCGCCACCTTCTCGTTGAGCTCGATGCCGAGGCCGGGCTCGCTGGACGGGATGACGTAGCCGCCTTCCCAGCGGATCGGCTTGTTGAGCAGCTCGGCATAGAAGCCGCCGAAGGTGCGGATGCTTTCCAGGATCAGGAAGTTCGGCAGCGAAGCCGCATACTGGATGTTCGCGGCCGCCTCGATCGGGCCGCAATAGAGGTGCGGCGCGATCTGGGCGTAGTGCGTCTCCGCCAGCGCGGCGATCTTCTTCGCCTCCCAGATGCCGCCGACGCGGCCGAGGGCCATCTGCAGGATTGACGCGGCGCGATGCTCGAGCACGCGGGAGAATTCGTATTTGGTGCACAGGCGCTCGCCGGTCGCCACCGGAATCGACGTGCCGCGCGCGACCAGCGCCATCTCCTCCGGCATTTCCGGCGGCGTCGGCTCCTCGAACCAGAGCGGATCGTAGGGCTCGATGCGCTTGGCAAGCCGGATGGCGCCCGACGCGGTGAACTGGCCGTGGGTGCCGAACAGCAAATCGGCCTTGCTGCCGACCGCCTCGCGCAGCAGGCGGCAGAATTTCTCGGCGCGATCGAGCGCCTCCAGCGACGGCTGGCGCGGGTCGAAGGCCGTATAGGGGGTGACCGGATCGAACTTCAACGCGGTGAAGCCCTGCTTCACATAGGCCGCCGCGCGCTCGGCCGAGAGCTCGGCATTGTGGTAGATGCTCTCGTCCTCGCCCGGCTCGGGATAGATATAGGTGTAGCTGCGCAGCCGCTCATGCACCTTGCCGCCGATCAGCTCGTAGATCGGCTTCTCCAGCGCCTTGCCCAGGATGTCCCACAAGGCGATCTCGATCCCCGACAGCACGCCCACCAGCGACGGGTCCGGACGCTGCGAATAGCCGCTGCTGTAGACCTTGCGCCACAGGCTCTCGATGTGGAACGGATCGGTCCCCTGCACATAGCGGGCGAAGACGTCCTCGATCATCGCCGTCATGGCCTTGGGCCCGAAGCTGTCGCAATAGACCTCGCCCACCCCCTCGATGCCGTTATCGGCGACCAGCTTGACGAAGATGAAGTAGCGGCCGCCGAAGCTGGGCGGCGGGTTGCCGACGATGAAGACTTTCAGGTCCTTGATTTTCATGGAATGCCCCCTTGGGTTCGGCCCAGGATGCCCGCGCCGGGGGGCGGCTGGCAAATGAGTTCCTGGGCAGCCAAAAACTAATCCCATCAATGCCATCGGGCGCCCCGGCGCGGCCGGACTGGCGAAAGGCCCGGGGCCATCCTATATGTCGCCGACGCCCTCGCCGGCCGGGATGCCGGCGACCCGTGGTCTCTATAAGGGGATATGCATGATCGCCGAACTTCTGACCGCCGAGGCCCTGGCGGCATTCCTGACGCTTGCGGCGCTGGAAATCGTCCTCGGCATCGACAATTTGATGTTCGTCCAGATCGTCGCCTCGCGCTGCAAGCCGGAGCAGCAGGACGCCGCGCGCAAATGGGGCCTGAGCCTGGCCCTGCTCACCCGGCTGGCGCTGCTGTTCTCGATCTCCTGGGTGGCCGGGCTGGTGACGCCGATCGCCAATCTTTGGGGCTACGAGCTCTCCTGGCGCGACATCATCCTGGGCGGCGGCGGCATCTTCCTGCTGGTCAAGGCAACCATGGAGATCCATCATTCGGTCGAAGGCGGCGACGAGGCCGGCGGCGCGCGCCGGCACCTCACCTTCATCTCGGCCATCATCCAGATCGCGCTGCTCGACATCGTGTTCTCGCTGGATTCGGTCATCACTGCCGTCGGCATGGCGAACCATCTCGCCATCATGGTGGCGGCGGTGGTGGTGGCGATGGCGGTCATGCTGGTGGCCGCCGCCCCGGTCGGCCGCTTCGTGCACAACCACCCGACGGTGAAGATGCTGTGCCTCTCGTTCCTGCTGCTGATCGGCACCGCGCTGATCGCCGAGGGCCTGCACTTCCACATCCCGAAGGGCTACATCTACTTCGCCATCGCCTTCTCCGCCGGCGTCGAGGCGCTGAACCTGATGGCGCGGCGCAAGGTGCAGCGAAAGGCGGCAAGCACCGAGCGCGTCGTCTAGGGCAGGATCTTCTCGATGGCGCCGGTCACCTGCGGGTCGACCGGCGCGACGCGCGTCGGGAACCACGCCGCGATCATGCCGTCCGGGCCGACCAGGTATTTGTGGAAGTTCCAGCGTGGCACGGACTCCGCGCCGGCCGCCTGCGCCGCCCACTTGTAGAACGGATGCGCCGCGGCGCCGCTCACCCGTTCCTTGCCGGCGAGCGGGAAGTCCACGGCATATTGCCGCTCGCAGAAGCGCTTGATCTCGGCCTCCGTCCCCGGCTCCTGGCCGCCGAAATCGTTCGACGGCACGCCGAGCACCACCAGGCCGCGGTCGCGGTAGCTCTGCCACAGCGCCTCGAGGTCCCTGTATTGCGGGGTGTAGCCGCATTCCGACGCGGTGTTCACCACCAGCACCGCCTTGCCCTTGAACGCGCTCAGCGGCAGGTCGGCGCCGTCGATGGTCTTGAAACTGAAATCATAGGCGCTCATCGCATCCTCCGCGCGGGCAGCGATCGTCGCCGCCGCCAATAGCAACACGACAGTGAGAGTTCCGAAAAAAGTTCGCAATGGCATCGTCACAACTCCGGTTGGAGCGCCCCGCAAACTCTACGCACTTGTGCCGCCGACGGATCAAAACGCATTTGTCGTTGGACGGCCAGCGATGTCTGTGCTGGAGTTTCCGCCTTCCGACATGAGGGGGATGCCATGGCCAATCTCGCGGTCTGCTGCGACGGCACCTGGAACACGGCCGACCAGAACCAGGGTGGCGTTCCGACCCCGACCAACGTGGTGCGCCTCTATAACCTGATCTCGGCGCAGGATGCCGCCGGCAAGCCGCAGCTGAAATACTATCACCCCGGCGTCGGCACTGATGGCGGCCTGCTGGACAAGGCGCTCGGCGGCGGTATTGGCATCGGCCTCGATCGCAACATCCAGAGCGGCTATCGCTGGCTGTGCGACAACTACACCGCCGGCGACCGCATCTTCCTGTTCGGCTTCAGCCGCGGTGCCTATACCGCGCGCAGCCTGGGCGGGTTCGTCACCCGCTTCGGCCTGCTCGACGGCGCCGGGCTCGACGACAAGACGATCTGGGCGCGCATCGAGGAGCTGTTCAACAAGGGCTACCGCGTGAAGGGCGCGACCCGCGACCCGTGGGTCAAGCGGGGCTGGAAATTCAAGGCGAGCGACGGCGCCGGCACCATCGACATCCCTCTGCATTTCATCGGTGTCTGGGACACGGTGGGCGCGCTGGGCATCCCCGATCACCTGAGTTTCCTCAACCTGATCGACGATCCGCACAAATACATGTTCCACGACACCAACCTGAACAAGCTGGTGCAGCATGGCCGCCACGCCCTCGCCCTGGACGAGCTGCGCGAGAGCTTCGAGCCGACCCTGTGGACCAATACCGAGGGCCGCGACGTGAAGCAGATCTGGTTCCCGGGCGCGCATAGCGACGTCGGCGGCGGCTATCGCGAAATCGGCCTGTCCGATGGCAGCCTGGCCTGGATGATCCAGGAGGCGGAGGCGCAGTCGCTGGCCGTCGAGACCGGCCTGAAAGTCCAGATCAAGCCGAACTACCAGGACCTGCTGCACAATTCGCTGAGCGACGTGTTCAAGCTGCTGCCGAGCAAGCCGCGCGCCATTCCGCCGCTCGACAAGGCGGATCCGGCGCTGCTGCACGATTCCGTGGTCGAGCGCTGCAAGACTCCGCCGATCACCCAGATGCCCTATCGCAACACCACGCGCCTGGCGGTCGGCCAGTCGTTCAGCGAGGCGATTTATGCCTCGAACCCGTGGAACGCGACCGGGCTCTATCTGGAGAAGGGCGCCGAATACAGCTTCGCCGCCACCGGCAGCTGGCTCGACCGCGACATTGCCTGCGGCCCCGACGGCAGCGACGACGGCAAGTTCCAGCCGAGTGAGGTGGCGCAATTGCTGGGCAGCCTGATCGGCAAGGGCGAGACTCTGTTCAAGCGCATCACCGGCACCAAGGCAGGCGATTTCTGGCTCACCAAGCGGCACGAGGAATATCCCTGGTTCGCCCTCATCGGCGTCATCGCCAATGGCCTGCGCGACGGCCAGACCGCCGCACTGCACGAGACCCTGCTGATCGGCAGGGGCGTCGCGCGCTATAAGGTGGCGGGATCCGGCTACCTCCATGCCTATGCCAACGATGCCTGGAACTTCTACGACAACAACCGCGGCAGCGTGATGCTCACCGTGAAGCGGTTGAGCTGACGCAGGCATCGCACCGCACTGGCGCCCTCTCGGTCGTCATCCCGGCCTTGCGCCGGGATCCATCCATCCGCCGCAAGGACGCTCATCGTCGCACTGGTTCGTGCGTCTGCACCGTGGACCCCGGCGCAAGGCCGGGGTGACGATTGAGTGCGTGGCGGTCGTGCCCTAGTGCACGATCGCCGGCACCTTTTCCGCCGGCGGCGTGTTGCGCGAGCGCTGGCAGCGCACGATGCCGTCGATCACCACCATGCCGATGCCGGGCAGATCGCCGGCGCGCACCGAGCTCAGCAGGTCGGCGCCGGAGGAATGCTGCGCCCGGTCGAGGAACACGAAATCGGCCGCGCGGCCGGCCTCGATCAAGCCGCAATCGAGATCGCGCATCCGCGCGGTGTTGCCGGTCGCGAAGCAGAACACCTGCTCGGCCGGCAGATCGCCGAAGCTCGACAGCATGGCGATGACGCGCAGGATGCCGAGCGGCTGCACGCCGGAACCGGCGGGTGAATCCGTGCCGAGGATGACACGGTCGAGCTGCCCCAGCTGCTTGGCGATCTTGACCGCGTGCAGCCCGGCCATCTCGTTGCCGTTGTGGACGACTTCGATGGCGCGGCCGCATTGCTCGCACAGGCATTCGATCTGTTTCAGCGGCAACGCCGTGTGACCGCCATTGATGTGGCCGATCACGTCGGCATCCGCCTCCAGCACCACGTCCTTGTCGATATAGCCGGAGCCGGGCACCGAGGGGCCGCCGGTGTGGATGGTCGACTGGATGCCGTATTTGCGCGCCCAGGCCACCATCTTCTTCGCCTCGTCGCCGGCCTTGACCGTGCCGAGCCCGACCTCGCCGAGGAGCTTCACGCCGGCCTTCGCCATCTCGGCGAAGTCGCTCTCTTCCATCCCCTTCTCGATGACGGGTGCCCCGGCCAGCACCTTGACCCCGCCCGGACGGAAGGCGTCGAAGCTGCGCTGCGCGGTGATGGCCAGCGCCTTCACGCCGACCACGTCCTTCGGCCGGCCCGGCAGATGCACCTCGCCCGCCGAGATCATGGTGGTGACCCCGCCATTGAGGAACGAATCGATCCAACCCAGCTGGCTCTGCCGCGGCGTCCAATCGCCGAACACCGGATGCACATGGCTGTCGATGAGGCCAGGTGCGAGCGCGCAACCCTTGGCGTCGATCGTGACCTGGGCGTGGGAGGTGTCGAGGTCCTTCTCCTTGCCGAAGGCGACGATGCGCCCTTTGTCGGCAACGAGGGCATCCGCGTCCAGGATCGGCCGCTTCAGGTCGCCCGAGAGCATCAGCCCGACATTGCGGATCACCATTTTCCCGGCGGGACCGCCGGCGGCAGTTGGTTCGGCCATTCGCTTACTCCCTGAACAACACTCGGTCCTTCAACCCGCTCGCTCGGCTCCTTCCCCCTTGAGGGGGGAAGGGTGGGATGGGGGTGAGATGCAGCGCCGGGTCTTCGACATCCTTCGCTCGTATCGCCTTCGGCGATGCGCGCTCTTAGAGCGCGCCACCCCCCATCCGGCTCCGCCTAGGCTCGCTTTGCTCGCCAAGGCGCCGCTGCCTTCCCCCGCAAGGGGGGAAGGGAGAGCTTACCGCAACCCATCCTCGCCCTTGATCTCGTGCTTCTGCAGCCCGCCGACCCTTGGCAGCGGGCGGCCGGAATCCGTCACCACGATCGCCACCAGGATCTCGTCGGCGCGCGGCGCGTCGGCAATCCGCACTTCCATGCCGTCGAAATGGGTGCGTACGAAGGCGGCGTCCTTGTGGCCCAGCGGCACGTCGATGGGCGTGCCCATGCCGCCCAGCTTCTTGGCGGAGGGGATGAGCGAAGCACCCTTCACCAGGGCCTCGCGCACCGGCTTGCCCATCTTGGGGTGCAGGATGGCGGCGGCATGCTCGAGCTCGCCGTTCTCGCCGACGATGGCCGCCTTGCCGTAGCTCTCCGCCTTGCCGCCCTCGATGCCGAGGGCCGCGACCGCGCGCTTGGCCAGCAGCCCGCCGAGCTCCTCGCCGATATCCATCAACGGCGCCAGGTCCTCGACATACCTCCCGGCGAAGGGATTGGCGATCACGGCGATGGCCGCCGCCTTGCGCGTCGCCGGGCTCACGCTTTTGCCGGAGTCGCGGTGGGTCTCCTCCACCGTCACCACGATCTTGCGGATGTCGCTTTTCATGTGTCCTCCCCTATCCCAGCTTGCGCAAGGTCTCGCGCAACACGTTTGTCTCTGCGGCGCCGACAGGCGCCAAAGTCTGTTCCGTCACCTGCTCCACCCGCTGCAGCGCCTGCCCCAGCAGGGACGCCCCGGCTTCGGTGAGGGCGATGATGCGCGAGCGCCGGTCCGCCGGGTCGACGGTAAAGCGGACCAGTCCGCGCTTCTGCAGCCGCGCCACCACGCCGGAGACGGTCGCCCGGTCCATGCCGGTCAGGCGCCCCAGCTCCGTCTGCGTCACCGCCCGGCAGTCGCGCAGCTTTACCAGTGCCGCGAACTGCATCGAGGTGAGGTCGAGATCGCCCATGGCGGCGGCAAAGATCGCCATGTGCCGCTGATAGGCCCGGCGCAGCCAATAGCCGACCTGGTCCTCCAGCCGGTATTCCGGCTGGGTGGCCGGCGCTTTGCGCAGCGTCGCCTTCACCGCCGGCCCCTCATCGCTGTCCGTCCTCGCCCTTGATCTCGCTCGCCTTGAGGCCGCCGGCGCGGTCATGCACGCGCGGGCCGGTGCCCATGGCCAGGATGAACATGATCTCGTCCGGCCGCGGCGCATCGTTGATGCCGACCTCGATGGTGTCGAAATGGCTGCGCACATAGGCGGCGTTGATGTGGTGCAGCGGCACGTCGATGCGGGCGCCAGCCGAGCCGACCTTCTTGGTCGAGGGCACGATGGCCTTGGTGCCGCCCAGCACCTCGCGCATGGAATAGCCGCCCGGTGCATGCCACAGCGCGCCGTGCTCCAGCTCGCCGGCAAGGCCGACCAGCGCCGCCTTGCCATAGCTCTGCACCGCCTTCGGCCCGCCCAGCGCATCTGCCAGTTCCCGCGCCATGCTGATGCCCAGCGTTTCCAGCGGCTTCATGAAGGGCTGGATGTCCTCGACATAGCGCCCGGCGAAGGGATTCTTCACCACCGTCAGGATGGCGCCGCGGCGGCGCGGGTCGATCTGCGGCGGGCCGCCCTCGTGCCAGATCTTGTCGATGATGAGCTGCGACTTGCGTATCGCGATCTCGGTCATGGCTCCCCCTCAGGCGGCGCGCTCGGCCGCAATGCGTTTCATCTCGCCGACCACGCGGCATTCCCCCTGCAGCTGCAGATAGGCGGCGGCGATCAGGCCATTCTGCAGCAGCTCGGTCGCGCGGCGGGCGCCGTTCTCCAGCGCCGTGGCGGCCTTCTCCGCGGTGAGCGTGCCGACCGCGACCGTCACCGGCAGGTCGCCAAGATCGCTCTCGTCACGTACCGCGCGCGCCGGCCGCCGCTCGATCGCGGGATCGGCGACATTCACGGCATTGGCGATCATGGTGGCCGCCGCATCCGCCGCCGCCGCCGTGCCGGCCAGCACCGTCACCGCATCGGCGATGCCCAGCGATTGCGAGCGCCCGCGCCAGCCGGAGGTGGCAATGCCCCGCACCGGGTCGGCGCCCGCGATTTCGACCGCCGCGTCCAGCTTCGGCGTCGCCAGGTCGCCGACGACGCCGACGCGCATCTGCTCTCCGGGCGCCAGGTGGAGCGCGATGTCGCCGCCGTTGTTGACGCTGGCCCGCCGCAGCTCGGCGACCTCCGTCATCGCCGCCAGCACATGCTGCGCCACCGCGCCGGCCACCGCGGCCATGGGGGTGATGAAGACGTCGCGATACGGCCAGGTCGCATCCACCATCCGGCGGGCGATCGGGCCGGAAACCGCCGGTGCCTCCTCGCCCAGCGGTGCCCGCAACAGCGGCAGCTCCGCCACCAGCTCGGGCAGGATGTTGGGGAAGATCGCGGCCGCCTGCATATAGGCCCGCGCCACGGCTTCGAGTTCGCCCTCGGCGACGATCACCAAGTCGATGGGCCCGTGATTGAGGTGCAGCCGGTTGCCGGGCAGCAGGACGATCTGCGCGCTCATGCCCCGCCTCCGTCCGGCGCCGGCAGCGGCCAGGGATTTTCCGCGTGCGGCGCCACGGCCTTCCGCCGCTCCTCGGCCAGCACCTGCTCCAATGGCACCACGTGGTCCATGTGCCCGCCCATCAGGCGGTAATCCTCCAGCCGCATGGTGAATTCAATCGGGAAGACCAGGGCCGGCGTCGGCACATAGCCGGTGGAATTGTCGGGCATGCGCGCCACGTCGACCATCACGGTGATGCCGCCGCCGGGCCAGACATAGGCCGGCGCACCCCCGCAGGTGACCCGGGTCAGCCGGTTCTTGACCGACATGGTGAGGCGCACGGGATTCTCGGTGACGCCGGCACGCAAGGAACCGCCCGCCCCGCCCATGAACAGCACCGTGCTCAGCGCCGGCTCGCAATTCTCGGCGATGCGCGCCACCAGCTTTTCGATCGCGGCCGGCGGATCGGCGGGGCGCGGCTTCAGCGCCTCGTCCAGCACATACCAGCCGTGATGCTCGCCGGTGGTCGACACCATGAACAGCCGCAATCCCGGCCAGGCGAATCTCGGGTCGAAGCGCTCGACGATCTCCAGCGGGTCCTTCAGGTCGGTACCGCCCCAGCCCAGGCCCGGCTTCGCCACCTGGAAATAGCGCCCCGGCGTCGATTTGCGGCCGC
The DNA here is from genome assembly GCA_044226685.1 of Dongiaceae bacterium. Taxonomy (GTDB): domain Bacteria; phylum Pseudomonadota; class Alphaproteobacteria; order Dongiales; family Dongiaceae; genus Dongia_A. The sequence goes on along the minus strand of JBGAGP010000002.1, from coordinate 9,953 downwards.
GGATCTTGATGCCGCTCGGCCGCGCGTCGAGCATGCGCCCGGCCTGGTGCTCGGTGAACACGCCGGTGATGTGCTCATCCACCACCACCACCTCGTCGGCGAGGCCGAACCATTGCTTGGCGAAGATGCCGGTGACGGCGGAGCCGCAGCCGACCCGCATGCGCTCCTCCTTCTGGCCGTCGACGACGGGCGGCTGGTTCGCCTGCACCACGATGGTGGAGCCGCCGTCGATGGTCATCTCGACGGCCTCCTTGTTGCAGAGGCGCAGCAGCGCGTCGCAGGTGACGTTGCCCTCGGATTTGGAGCCGCCGGTCAAATGATGCACGCCGCCCAGCGACAGCATCTGCGAGCCGTATTCGTGCGTGGTGACATGGCCGATCTGCTCGCCCTTCACGCGTACCGCCGCCTGCTCCGGCCCGACATAGCGGTCGGTGTCGATCTTCACCTTGACGCCGCAATAGCTGAAGATGCCCTCGGTGACGACGGTGACGCAATCGACGCCCTCGACCTGGCTGGAGACGATGAAGGGCGCGGGCTTGTAATCGGGATAGGTGGTGGTGGCGCCGATGCCGGTGACGAAGGCGCCGCTCTGGTGCAGGATCTCGCCGTCCCAGTCGCGCCCGCCCTCCAGGAAGCGCACCGCGCCGCGTCCGGATTCCGCCGAGCGGTCGAGCAGCACCAGCGGGTCGGTCCGCACCAGCTTGCCATCCACGTTGCCGTAGCGGTCGCAGGCGCCGAGCTTGCCCGGGCGGATGCGGCACAGGACCGGGCAGGCGTCGCAGCGGATGACGCCGTCACCCTCAGCCACAGTGGAACTCGGCGTGACGATCTCGTTCATCGCGCACCTTCCTTCGCCCGGATCGCCGCGCGCAGGCGGTGCGGCAGTACCGGGATCCTGGTCACCCGCACGCCGGCGGCGCGCTGGATGCCGCCGAAGATCGCCGGCGCGGTCGAAATCAGCGCCGGCTCGCCAACGCCCTTGGCGCCGTACGGACCGTGGCCGGTCGGGTCCTCGACGATCAGGCAGGTCATCTCCGGCATGTCGCCGAAGGTGGGGACCAGATAATCGTGCAGGTTCTCGGTGCGGCCGGGCAGGTACTCCTCCATCAGCGCCAGGCCGATGCCCTGCGCCGTGCCGCCGTGGATCTGGCCCTCGACCTGCTGCGGGTTGATCGCCTTGCCCACGTCATGGGCGGCGGCGATCTTCAGCACCTTCACCTGGCCCAGATCGAGGTCGACCTCGACCAGCGCCACCTGCGTCGCGAAGCCGTAGCAGGCATAGGGAACGCCCTGGCCGTTGGCATCGAGCGGCGAGGTCGGCGGGTCGAAACGGCCGTAGCCGGTCAGCACGTCGCCGTGATTGTCGGCGGGCAGGTCGCTCAGCTTCGCCCGGTTGCCGAGCGCGTCCAGTTTCGCCTTCAGATCCAGCGCCGCCAGCTCGCAGGCCTTGCCGGAGACGAAGGTCTGGCGCGAGGCGGAGGTCTTGCCGGCATCCAGCGTGCGGGCCGTGTCGCCGGCGACCAGCGCGATCTCGCCGGCCGGCACACCCAGCGCCTCGGCGGCGATCTGCACCAGGATCGTGTTGGAACCCTGGCCGATATCGACCGCGCCGCAATAGAGCGTGATGCGCCCGTCGGCGGCGATGCCCAGTTTCATCTCGGAGGGGTTGCTGAGCGCGGTGTTGCCCATGCCATACCAGGAACAGCCGATGCCGACGCCGCGCTTCCGTCGCGGCGATGCGGCATTGAACGTCGCAGCCGCCGCGTTCCAGTCACGCCAGTAAGGCGCCACCGCGTCGATGCTTTCGACGATGCCGCAGGAATCGTGCAGCACCTGCCCGGTGATGGTGGCATCGCCCCGCCGCAGCGCGTTCAGCCGCCGGAATTCCAGCCAATCCAGGCCCAGCTTGTCGGCCAGTTCATCCATCGCCGCCTCGCTGGCGATGGCGCTTTGCGGCACGCCGAAGCCGCGGAAGGCGCCAGAAGGCGGGCAGTTGGTGAAATAGGCGGTGCCGCGCGTCTTCGCATGGCGCACGGCGTAGGGACCGGGGGCATGCACCGGCACCCGGTTGGCGACGGTCGGCCCCCAGCTGGCATAAGCGCCGGTATCCAGTTCCGCATGCGACCAGAAGCCGGTCAGCTTGCCGGCGGCGTCGCAGCCGATCTTGACCTTGACCAGCGCCGGATGGCGCTTGGTCGAGGCCGCCATGCTTTCCGGCCGGGTATACACATAGGCGACCGGCCTGCCGGTCAGCCACGCCGCCAGGCCCAGCAGCGGATGCACGTTGAGATCGAGCTTGCCGCCGAAGCCGCCGCCGCAGGCGGTGGCGACCAGGCGCACCGCCTCCTTCGGCAGCTGCAGGATCTGCGCCACGTCGTCGCGATGCTGGAACGGATTCTGGGTCGAGACGTGGATCTCCAGCGCATCGCCCTTGCGCTCGGCCCAGCCGGCCTCGGGCTCGATATAGGCGTGCTCGACGAAGCTGGTCTGGTATTCGGTCTCGGCCACATGGGCGGAGCCGGCAAGTGCCGCCGCGACGTCGCCGCTGACCACGCCGCCATCGACCAGTACGTTGCCGGCCTTGCCCTCATGCAGCAGGTCACCGCGCTTTGCCGCCTCGATGCCCATGACCGGCGGCAGCACCTCGTAATGGATGGGCACGTCCTCGTCGCGGATGGCTTCGATTGCGGCGCGCACGCCGACGAAGGCGATGACCGGATCGCCACGATAGCGCACCTGGTCCACGGCCAGGACCGTCTGGTCCTTGATCGCCGGATACATGCCATAGGCATTGACGGGCACGTCCGCGGCGGTCAGCACGCGTACCAGACCTGGCCGCGCGGCGGCGAAGCCAGCCAGGTCGCCCAGGGTGAACCGCGCCCGGTGATGCGGCGACCGGATCACCCGGATCAGCAGCGCATCGGCGGGGATGCCGTCGGCGCCGTAGCTTTCCGCACCGGTCAGCTTGGCCGGCCCGTCGACCTTGGCATTGCGCGCACCGATGCCGCCATCGCGCAGAACCGCCGCCGGACGAGCCGCGTCGAGCACCGCCTCGACGATCTTCTGGTAGCCGGTGCAGCGGCACAGCACGCCGCCCAGCGCGTCCTCCACCTCGCCGCGCGTCGGCGCCTCGCGCCGCGCCAGCAGGTCGCTCGCCGCCATCAGCATGCCGGGCGTGCAGATGCCGCATTGCGCCGCGCCATGGGCCAGGAACGAACGCTGCAGGTCGCTGAGCCGCCCCTGCTCCGCCAGCCCTTCGACCGTGGTGATCGCCGCGCCGTCGCATTGCCCCACCGGCACCAGGCAGGCGCAGGCCTGCGCCCCGTCGATCAGCACGGTGCAGGCGCCGCAATCGCCGGCATTGCAGCCGATCTTGGTCCCGGTCAGCTTGAAATCGTCGCGCAGCACGTCGGCGAGGCGGCGCAGCCGGTCGCCGTCATAAAAATGCGGTTGCCCGTTCACCTGCAACGATAGACCGGTGCCGACGGCGCTCTTCGGTCGCAGCTCGTTCATGGCGTCAGCTCCGCCAGCAGCCGCTTCAACACGCCGAGCGCCGCTTCGCGGCGGTACTCCGCGCTCGCCCGCACGTCGTCGATCGGCGCCAAGCCGTCGAGCTGCCCGACATGGGCCAGCCTTGCGAGGTCGCTGTCGACCGTGCGGCCGCGCAGCTCCGCCTCCAGCTTCGGCAAGCGTTGCGCCACGGGCGAGCAGGCGCCGATGGCGATGCGCGCTTCGGCGATACGGCCGCCGACGATGTCGAGGCATCCCGCAGCCATGACAATGGAGATGACCAGATAGCGCCGCGCCCCGAGCTTATGGAAGGCGCTGATCGCCTCGCCCTGTGGCGGCGACACAAGAATCGCGGCCAGGATCTCGTCGTCGCGCAAAGCGGTCTTGCGCGGGCCGAGCACGAACTCCTCCAGTTTCAGCCGCCGCGCGCCGGCGGCGCTCATCAGCTCCACCTCCGCCCCCAGCGCGAGCAGCGCCGGCACGCCATCCGCCGCCGGCGAGGCGTTGCACAGGTTGCCGCCGATGGTGCCGCGATTCTGGATCTGCCGTCCGCCGACCTCGCGCGCCGCCTGTTGCAGGCAGTTGAACTGCGCCGGCAGCGCCGCCTCGGCGATCGCCGTCCAGCTGGTCAGGGCCCCGATGCGCAGGAACCCGCCCGCATCCGCGATGCCCTTGAGGCCAGGCAGCGCGGTCAGGTCGAGCACACTGGAACCATCCGGGTCATGCAGCGGCCGGCCGACCCGCACGGGATAGAAATCGGTGCCGCCGGCGAGGATCCGGGCGCCCTCTTGGCGCAGGCGCAGCGCCTCGGCCAGATCGCGCGGCCGCGCATAACGCGCCTCTTCCGTGTCGCGGGCTCCCAGCATCCCGGCTTCCGCCTCCCAGATCGTTCGTATACGAACGATCTCGCCATTCTGCACCGCCGACGGGCAGAGTCAATCGGGGGTCTACGCGCGGTCAGCCGATGTGGTCGGAGGCGGTCAGCGCCACGCCGGCCTTGGTCATCTCCGCCTTGGCGGCGGCGAGGCTGCCGTTGAGGTCGATGGCGCGGCAGGCATCCTCCAGCACCACGACCTGGAAGCCTTCGCGCCGGCCGTCGAGCGCCGACCAGGCGACGCAGAAATCGGTGGCCAGCCCGCACATGAACAGGCGCTTCAGCCCGCGGTCGCGCAGATAGCCGGCAAGGCCGGTGCGCGTCACCTTGTCGTTCTCGAAGAACGCCGAATAGGAATCGATCGGCTTGCGGAAGCCCTTGCGCAGGACGAGTTCAGCGCCGGTCAGCTTCAGGTCGCGGTGGAACTCGGCGCCCCTGGTCCCCTGCACGCAATGATCCGGCCACAGGGTCTGGTCGCCGTAATCGAGCTTGATGGCGGTGAAGGGCTGGCCCTTATGCGTGCTGGCGAAGGAGGAATGCCCGGCGGGGTGCCAATCCTGGGTCAGCACGACGTGGCGGAACTGCCCCATCAGCCGGTTCACCACAGGCACGATCTCGTCGCCCTTGGAGACGGCCAGCGATCCGCCGGGGCAGAAATCGTTCTGCACATCGATGACGACCAGCACGTCCTCGTCCATCGGCGTCACCTTGAATGCCATGACACGGCCCCCTCTTCGCCCAGGCGCAAACTATAAGTTCGCCGGCGAACGGGCGCAATCTCAGCGCCGGCCGCCGGGCAGCAGGCGCTCGATCCGCAGCAGGATCTCGGCGATCAGCCCGCGCGGGAAGAAGATGACGCAGAGCACGAACAAGCCGCCCAGCCCCAGCAACCAGAGCGGCCCCAGGACCTCCGACAGGAAATTCTCCGCCACCCGCACCACCACGGCGCCCAGGAACGCGGCGATCAGCAGCGACTTGCCGCCGAGGGCGGTCCAGATCAGCACCTCGGTCGAGAGCCCGAAGCCGAGCAGGGTCGGCGAGGCGAAGGCGAACTGCGCCACGAAGAGCGCGCCGGAGAGGCCGGCCACCGCCGCCGCGATGGTGAAGATGGCGAGCTTCAGCCGCGCGTTGTCGTAGCCGAGGAACGCCGCGCGGTCCTCGTTGTTGCGCAGCGCGTTGAGCGCCAGGCCGAACGGCGTGCCGAGCATCGCCGCCAGCAGGGCGAAGACGATCACCGCCACCGCCAGGATCGCGTAGTAGACCGGCAGGCCGTCGATCAGGTCGCCACCGAGGCCGAGATTCATCGGCGGCACGCCCATCAGGCCGTTGAAGCCGCCGATGAACTCCCAGTTGATCGCCAGGCGCTCGGCGATGACCGCGATGGCCAGGGTGACGATGCCGAAATGCGCGCCGCGCAGCCCCTTGCCATAGAACAGGAAGCGGCCGAGCAGATTGGCGAAAACGGCCGGCAGCGCCATGGCCGCCAACAGGCCAAGCCAGGAACTGGCCGGCACATGCGGGATCATGCCCATGGTGACCAAGCTCATCGCATAGGCGCCGCCGCCGAAGAAGATCGCCTGGCCGAAGCAGAGCAGCCCCGCCTGGCCCCAGATCAGCGCCAGGCTCATGGCGAAGATGCCGTAGGTCATGAACTGCGCCAACTGCAGGAGCTGCCAATCGTCGACGAGGGCCGGCAGGATCGCGAAGCCGAGCCAGATCGCGGCGGCGACAATGAGCGAACGCCGGCTCATTTGCGGCCTCGCCCGGACAAGAGTCCGTTGGGGAAGATGCGGATGACCACGATGGCCATGGCGAAGACCACGACCTGGGCCAGCACCGGCGACCACAGCTTGGCGAAGGTGGAATCGATGCCGCCGACCAGCGAGGCGCCGAGCAGCGTTCCGGTGAGGCCACCGCCGCCGGTGAGGATCGCCAGGAAGGCGGGGATGAGGAAACCCAGCCCCATCTGCGGGTCGACGCTCATCTGCGGCGCCATCACCGCGCCGGCCAATCCGGCAAGCGCCGCGCCAAAGGCGAAGGTGGCGCGGTCCAGCCGCCGCGTGTTGATGCCGAGGCAGGCCGCCATCGACCGGTTGGCGATCACCCCGCGCGCGGCGAGGCCGAAGCGGGTGCGGAAGAAGACGAACAGCGTCACCAGGATGACCAGCACCGCGACGCCCATGATGAACAGGCGATAGGCCGGATAGGTCGTGCCGAGGAAATCGACGCCGAATTGCAGCGGCGCGTCGACGGTATAGGAGGCCGGGCCGAAGCCCAGGATCACCGCCTGCTTGATGGCGATGGAGATGCCCCAGGTGGCGAGGATGGTGTCGAGGAAGCGGCGATAGACATGGCGGATGATGAGCTCCTCGAGCACCAGGCCCACCAGGCCGACGACCACGGGTGCGAGGATCAGGCCCAGCCAGAAGCCGCCGCCCGCCTTCTGCACCACCACCAAGGTATAGGCGCCGAGCAGGAACAGCTCGCCATGCGCCATGTTGATGACGTTCATCAGGCCGAAGATGATGACCAGCCCCATCGCCACCAGCACGATGGCGAGCGCGAAGTTGAGCGCGTCGAGGCCGAGGGTGAGGATCAGATCCATCGCGCTACAGCCCCAGATAGCGGTGGATCAGGCGGTCGTCGTCGCGCAGGGCCTGCGTCTCATGCGTGGCGACGATACGGCCGTTCTCGATGAAGGCGCAGGTGCCGGCCATGTCGAGCACCATCTCGACATTCTGCTCGACCAGCAGGACGGTGAGCTTCTCCTTCTCGGCAATGGCTTTCAGCGTGGCGGCGATCTGTTCGACGATGGAAGGCTGGATGCCCTCGGACGGCTCGTCCAGCAGCAGCATCTTCGGCCGCCCGGCCAGCGCCCGGCCGATCGCCAATTGCTGCTGCTGCCCGCCCGACATGGTACCGGCAATCTGCCTCTTCCGCTCATGCAGGATGGGAAAATGCTCGAACACCAGGTCGGGAATCCAACCCGCGCCAGGCTTGCCCAGGGTGCCGAGCAACAGATTCTCCTCGACGGTGAAGTCCATGAAGATCTCGCGCCCCTGCGGCACGAAGGCGATGCCCCGGTTGCTGATCTGGTCGGGGCGCAGGCCGTTGATCGGCGCGCCGTCGAAGCCGATGATTCCGCGCTTGACCGAAAGCAGGCCCATGATGGTCTTCATCAGGGTCGACTTGCCCATGCCGTTGCGCCCGAGCAGCGCCGTCACTTGCCCCGCCGCGACGGTGAGCGTCACGCCCTTCAGCACCAGGCTGTCGCCATAACCGGATTCGACCTCGTCCAGGCTCAGCATCATGCGCGTTTACCGAGATAGGCTTCGCGCACCGCCGGGTCGGCGCTGATCTCGGCATAGCTGCCGCGGCGCAACACCTGCCCCTTCATCATCACGACCACCGGGCAGTCCAGGCGCCGCACAAACTGGATGTCGTGCTCGATGACGATGATGGCGGCCGCCGTCTCGGCGGCGATGCGGCGGATCAGATCGGCGGTCGCCGCCGTCTCCGCCCCGCTCATCCCCGCCGTCGGCTCGTCCAGCAGGATCAGCTTCGGCTTGCCGGCCAGCACCATGGCGATTTCCAGCCATTGCTTCTCGCCATGGGCCAGCTCGCCGGCCGGCACCTCTGCGCGCGACCCGAGCGACACCAGGTCGAGGATCGCGCGCACCTCGTCCTCCTGCCGCTGCAGCAGCATCAGGCCGAAGGCGCCCCTGGCCTTGCCGGCGGAGAGCGCCGCCCGCACATTGTCCGCCGCGCTGAGCTCGGCGAAGATGCCGGGCACCTGGAACTTGCGGCCGATGCCCAGCCGGCTGATCTCATGCACCTTCATGGCGCCGGTATTCTCGCCGCGGAAATGGATCGACCCGTCATCGGGGCGCAGCGCCCCGGAGATGACGTTGAACAAGGTGGTCTTGCCGCAGCCATTCGGCCCGACGATGCACAGCAATTCGCCCGGATGGACGGAGAGCGACACGCCGGCCAGGGCCTGGATGCCGCCGAACACCTTGGTGATGTCGGCGACCTCGAGCAGCGGCATGGCGCTGGGCTGGGCGGCGAGGGCTTCGCTCATGCGGGATCAGACCACCGTATAGCCGCCATCGGCGACCAGGTTGGCGCCGACCACGAAACTGGACTCGGCACTGGCCAGGAACAGGATCGCCGCCGCAATCTCCTCGGCGGTGCCGAAGCGGCCCATCGGCTGCAGCTTGAGGTATCCCGCCATCGCCGCCGCCGGGTCGTCGGCCGTCGCCGCGACGCCGCCGCGCAGGCCCGGTGTGTCCGTCGTGCCGGGGCAGATCGCGTTGACGCGGATCTTGTGGCGGATGAGGTCGATGGCGGCGGCGCGGGTCAGCGACGAGACCCCGCCCTTGGCCGCGTGATAGGCGGCATAGCCGGGCGATCCCACCAGCGCGAAGGTCGAGGAGGTGTTGACGATCGCCCCGCCGCCGCGCTTCTTCATCGGCGCGATGGCGTATTTGATGCCGAGGAACACGCTGGTCAGGTTCACCGCGATGATCTCCGCCCACTCCGCCTCGCTGGTCTCCGAGACCGGCTTCACGTTCTGGATGGCGGCGTTGTTCACCAGGATGTCGAGCCCGCCGAAATGCCGCTCGGCGGCGGCGATGGCGGCCTCGATCTCGGCGCCGTGGGCGACGTTGCAAAGCTGGAACCGCGCGCTGGCGCCGATCTCCCCGGCCAGCCGCTCGCCGGCCGTGCGGTCGCGGTCGGCGAGGATGACCTTGGCGCCCTCGGTTGCGAAAAGCCGTGCGGTGGCGGCGCCGATGCCGTTGGCCGCCCCGGTGACGACGGCGACCTTGCCCGCCAGCCGCATCAGGCGGCCTCTTTGTTGCGAATGGGCGTCCCCTGCAGCAGCGCCGCGGCAACGCTGGCGGCGTCGCTGACCGTGCCGAAATGGGTGCCGATGTCGTAGAGGCTGGAGGCCTGCTCGCGGGCACCCGTGGCGGCGCAGCAATCCTCCGGCACCACCACGTTGTAGCCGTGGAAGAAGGCGTCATGCACCGTCGAGCGCACGCAGATATTGGTGACCACGCCGAAGACGACGACGCTCTGAGCGCCCAGGTCCTTCAAGGTCAAGTCGAGGTCGGTGTTGAAGAAACCGGAGAAGCGCCGCTTGATGACGTAGATGTCGTCGGGCCGCGCCTGCAGATCCTCGATCACCTGGGCGCCCCAGCTGTTCTCCAGGCAATGCGGCGTGCGCTTCAGGAACTCGCGGTCCTGCTTCACGTTGGTGCGGTGGGTGTCGAGCAGCCAGACGATCGCCGCCCCGCTCGCCCGCGCCGCATCGATCACCTGCAGCTGCGGCGGCACCAGTTTCTCATAGCCGGGCAGCACCATCTTGCCGCCGGGCTTGCAGAAATCGTTCAGCATGTCGACGACGATGACGGCCGTCCGCTTCGGGTCGATGGTGGTCAGCCCGTCATGGCGCTTGGCGGAAAAGACATCGAGGGACATGGGGAACCTCCGTCCGAGGGAACGAAGCGGGCCGCGGCGCGAAAACGCCGCGGCCCGGAGGACAGCTCAGCTCAGCCGCATTGCG
>JBGAGP010000152.1:0-11201 GCA_044226685.1 Dongiaceae bacterium | reverse complement strand
GAGGGCAGCGTCAAGATCCTCGCCGACGCCGCCACCGATCGCGTGCTCGGCGCACACATCCTCGGCCCCGAGGCCGGCACCCTCATCCACGAGATCGCCATGGCGATGGAATTCGGCGGTTCCTCCGAGGACGTCGCCCGTGCCTTCCACGGCCACCCGACCTTGAACGAGGCGATCAAGGAAGCGGCGATGGCCGTGACCGGTAAGCCGATTCATATGTAGGCGCGCCGCGCGCCGCCCGTGCTGCCCCGGCGTTAACAATTCCACGCGATGGCGCCCGCGGATGCCATCGCGGAGCCTCTTGCAAGGTCGATCTCCCCCGCGCAAGCTAACGATAGCCGGATGGGAGATCGCGATGCACGGAGATCGACTTCCTCTTCAAGCGCGCTTTAGTGACATCGTCTCGAGCGAAGACGAGATCCGGCAGATTGTCGGTACGCCATCCGATCGCGCGGTCGCCAAGATCGTGTCGACGATCGACGACCATGTGCGCCGGTTCATCGCCTGCTCGCCCTTCGTGTTCATCGCCTCCGCCAGTGAAAACGGGCTGATCGACGTGTCGCCGAAAGGCGACCACCCCGGCTTCGTCCAGGTGCTGGACGACACCACGCTGGCGATTCCCGATCGCCCGGGAAATCGCCGCATCGACACTTTCCGCAATCTGCTGCGCAATCCCAATGTCGGCCTTATCTTCGTCATCCCCGCGATCACCTACACAATCCGCATCCGCGGCAAGGCGATCATCGTCCGCGACCTCGCGCTCCGTGAATCCATGCGGGTGAACGGCAAATTGCCGGAGCACGCCCTCGTGGTGGATGTGATGGAAGTGTCGGCGCATTGCCCGAAATGCATGGTGCGGTCAGGGTTGTGGGAGCCGGACAGCTGGCCGGACACCACCGGCCTGCCGACCTTTGCCGAAACCCTGGTTGCCCATTCGAAGCTGGGCGAGACCGTGGAGCATGTGCAGTCGGTCATCGACGCCGGAAACCGCGAGCGCCTGTATTGAGGCAGCCTATTGCGCATGCCCCGCGAGATACGCCTTCGCGAACTTGCCCCATTCCGTGAGGGTGCCGTCGTTGCGGCGCAGATTTGGGCCGTAATCGGGGTTCCAGCACCAGGCGGTCGAGGATAATCCGCGCTCGTCCATGAAGGCGGTGAAGGGAACGCCATATTCCTCCGCCGTCCCCGCCCAATGCTGCTTGGCGCCGGGCTCGAAGCCCCATTCGGTGACCACCACCGGCTTCTCCCGGTCGAGATTGTCGAGCGCCTCGGCCCATCCCTCGGGCACCTCGCCGGCATAGACATGCCAAGTATAGGCGGTGTTCGCGTCGGGCAGCAGCGACTGGGTCAGGCCGCGCGCGTTGAAGGCCCAGAGCGGCGGGGCCACCAGCACCACGTTGCCGTTGCCGCTGCTGCGGATGGCGTCGGTCAGCACGCGCCAGTACGGCCGGTATTTCTTCCAGTAGGTGAGGTCGGCGCCCTCGTCTTCCTCGTTGCCGGAGATCGGCTCGTTCCACAATTCGTAGAGGATGCCCGGGTCCTTGAACTCGGCCGCCACGGTCAGCCAGAAATCCATCGCCAGGGTGAAACGCGAATCGTAGTAGTCGGTCCTGGTGTCCGGCTCGGTCACGTCGAAATAGTCGAGCTGATAGCCGTCCGGGAAACCGATGACGTGATAGTCGATGATGACGTAGAGCCCGGCGGCGCGCGCATCGGCGACATGCTTTGTCAATGCGGCCAGCGCCTCGGTCTTCTTGTCGCGCCAGGTGCCGGGATGGATGGAGAGCCGCACCGCGTTGGCGTGCCAGTCGCCGGCGATCTCGGGGTAGGGGTTCGCATCAGCCGGCAGATCGGTGACGTCGCCCATGGCGATGCCGCGCAGGATCACGGTCTGGCCGTTTTCGACGAACAGGTTTCCCGACACTTCCAGCGCCAGCGCGGAAGCGGGCCAGAACAGGATCAGCAGGGCGGCGAGACGGATCAAATCTTATCGGTCTGCAGCGACATCACCACCAGACCCTCTATCACTTCCCCGCCCAGGCGACGATAGAAATCGAAGGCCAGCTTGTTGGGCTGGTAGACGTTCCACTCCAGCCGCTGCCCGCCCCAGGCCCGGCAATCGGCGGCGCAGCGCGCCATCAGCGCCCGGCCGACGCCCTTGCGCCGGGCCTTGGCGCCGACCCACAGATCGCAGATGAAGAACAACCGTTCCGCCACGTCGACGTTGTAGCCGGAGCAATAGATGAGGTAGCCGAGCGGCCCCTCGACATCCTCGGCGATATAGCCGGAGAAGGCGGGCTTCGGACCGAAGCCGTCGGCCAGGAACTTCTCGCGGGTGAAATGCTGGGCCTGCGAATCCGGATCGCCCATCGCCGCCAGATAGGCGACGAATTCGGCATTCATGCCGATGACCGCATCGGCGTCGGCGGCGGTCAGGTTGCGGATGGTCAGGCTCATGGCGGGCTCCGTGATTGCAGGCCGCTTCCATGCCATGAAGCGGTCACCGGTGCCAATGCCCCGGCGGCATGAATTTTCTGGCGCCGCGCCCTGGATTGCGCGTTGGATCGCGCCTTAGCGGCGGGCCCTGGGATGCGCCGCGCCGTAGACCGACAGCAGATGCTGGGCGTCCACGTCGGTGTAGCGCTGAGTGGTCGAAAGCGAGGAATGGCCGAGCAGTTCCTGGATCGCCCGCAGGTCGGCGCCGGCCCCCAGCAGGTGGGTGGCGAAGGAATGGCGCAGGGCGTGCGGGGTCGCGGTCTCGGGCAGGCCGAGCGCCAGGCGCAGCTGCTGCATGGCCTTCTGGATCAGCCGCGCGTTGAGCCGCTTGCCCTTGGCGCCGACGAAAAGCGGGTCGCCGCCAGCGCCGCCGCCCCGGCCGGTCCAGGGACAGGCCGCAAGATAGTCCCGCAGGGCTTCGCGAACCCGCGGCAGCAGCGGCACCACGCGGGTCTTGTTGCCCTTGCCGGTCACGGTCAGGGTGGCTGCCGCTGCTGAATTGGGAACGTCGCGGCGGTTCAAGCCGATCGCTTCGCCAATGCGCAGGCCGCAGCCATAGAGCAGCATCAGGATCGCCGCGTCGCGCTTGCCGATCCAGTCCTCGTCCTGCAGTTCGGCGACCGCTTCGACCGTCTCCAGCGCCTCGCCGACGGTGAGCGGCTTGGGCACCGCGCGCGGCAGCTTCGGCGTGCGCAGGGTGGCGAGGGCGCCGTTGGCGGCGAGGTCGCGCCTGGCGAGGAAACGGAACAGGGAGCGGATCGCGCTCAGGGCGCGCGCCTGCGAGCGCGCCTCGACGCCCTCGCTCTGGCGCGATGCCATCCAGGCGCGGAAGTCCGCGCGGCCAAGTTCAGCCAGCGTCTGCAGGCGCGGCGGCGCGCCGTGATGGCGATTCAGGAAGCGGAGGAATTGCCCCGCGTCGCGGCCATAGGCTGCGATGGTGTTGGCGGCGACGCGGCGCTCGTCGCGCAGCCAGGCCAGCCACTGGCCGACGGCTGCCTGCACATCCGGCGCGGCCTGGAAGCCGGCGCCGGCTTCCGCGTCGCGCGTCAGGGCTTCGGCAGATCCAGCCACGAGCGGATGCCGAATTCGATGATCCGGCCGAGGAAGCTCAGCAATTCGGTACCCTGGCCGGGATGGAAATAGCCCGGATGGCGGGTGCCAAAAGCGAGCAGCGCGTTGGGCGCCGCCTTGCTGGGCTTGAGACGCAGCAGCGCGTCGGAGCGCACCAGTTCCGCGGCGCCGCCGAAGACCTCCGGGTCGCCCACCGCCTCGTCGCGCAGCAGGACCTGGCGGCCCTTGCCCATGATGCGGTCGACGGCGCCTTGCTCCAGCAGCTCGAGGCCGTCGAGCTTGGGGCGGCGGTTGTAGCCCTCGGTACGCTCGATGCACAGGCACACCACGTCGACCTCGAGCAGCAGCACCAGGTCGCCGGTGATGATGTCGATGAATTCCTCGAAGGTCTCCGCCTCCAGCATGGCGAGGACGGCCTTGTGGATGCGCTCCTGGGTACCCAGGTTGTCGCGGCTGTTGGCGATGATCTCGTCCTGGTTGGCGCGCAGCTTGGCCACGTCCTGGCGCAGCCGCTCGACCATGAAATGCTGCAGGTCGACGACCTGGTTGTCGGTGTGCCGCGCCGGCGAGGCCTGCATGTCGAGCAGTTCCGGGTGGCGGAACAGAAAGTCCGGATGCCGGCGCAGATAGGCGATGACCTGCGCCGCGCTGGGCAGCGCCGGGACCTTCTCTTTCTTCTGCGCTTCCTCGCTGCGGTCGGCCATGCTTGCCAGCGCTCCCGCCTACAATATGGTCTGGCCGGTCTTGGCCCAATCGGCCAGGAAGGCGGCCAGGCCCTTGTCGGTCAGCGGATGGTTGAACATCATCTTCAGCACGTTGGGCGGCATGGTCGCCACGTCGGCGCCCATCTTCGCCGCCTGGATCACGTGGATCGGATGGCGCACCGAGGCGACCAGCACTTCGGTGGTGATGGTGTCGTAGGAACGATAGATCTGGATGATGTCGGCGATCAGCTGCATGCCGTCGGTGCCGATATCATCAAGCCGGCCGACGAAGGGTGAAATATATGTGGCGCCCGATTTCGCCGCGAGCAGCGCCTGGGCCGGCGAGAAGCAGAGCGTGACGTTGACCTTGGTGCCTTCGTCCGACAGCGCCTTGCAGGTCTTCAAGCCGTCCGGCGTCAGCGGCACCTTCACCACCACGTTCTTGGCCAGCTTCGCCAGCTTGCGGCCCTCGGCCAGCATGGTCTTGTGATCGGTGGAGATGACCTCGGCGCTGATGGGGCCGGGGACGATCTTGCAAATCTCCTTCACCACGTCGAGGAACTTGCGCCCCGATTTCATCACCAGCGACGGGTTGGTGGTGACGCCGTCGACCAGGCCGGACGCGGCCAGTTCCTTGATCTCGTTGATGTCGGCGGTATCGAGAAAGAATTTCATGACGCGCGCACAGCCCGCTCTTACGTTTCAGGAAAATGGCGGCAAGCGCGCGGCTTCGCTACCATGCCGCCGAATCAGTGCCACCCCTCGCGCCCGAGTCTAGCCCATGGCTTCGCTCTTCGCCAGCAATACACCGCCGGAAAAACGGGGGGAAAATTCGCCCGGCGTGGGGACCGATCGCCGGGTCGGCGTGCTGCTGCCGCTGCCCCTGAGCGGAGCCTACGACTACCTGGTGCCCGAAGGCATCGAGGTCGCCGCCGGCGATTTCGTCGAGGTGCCGCTCGGCGGCCGCGCGGTGCTCGGCGTCGTCTGGGGCGAGGCCGCCGGCGACGTGCCGCGGGCGAAGCTGAAGGCGATCGACGCGAAGCTCGACATGCCGCCGCTGCCGGAGATTTCCCGGCGCTTCGTTGATTGGGTGGCCAATTATTGCCTGAGCCCCCCGGGTGCTGTGCTGAAGATGGCGATGAGCGTCAGCGACGCGTTCCAGCCGGAGCGCAGCCTGAAAGCCTACGCGCTCGGCAATCCGGATGCGGCGCCGGTGACGGCGGCGCGGCGGCGCGTGCTCGACGCGCTGGGTGAGATGCCGTCGCTGCAGCCCGGCGACCTGGCGCGCCATGCCGGCGTCAGCTCCGGCGTCATCCGCCAGATGCTGCAACTGGGGCAGTTGCGCATGGTGGCGCTGCCGCTACCCCGGCCCTTCGGCGATCCCGACCCGGATCTGCCGGGGGCTACACTCTCGGCCGGCCAGCGCGCCGCCGCCGACGACCTGGTCGCACAGCGCGCGGGCGTCACCGTGCTCGACGGCGTCACCGGCTCGGGAAAGACCGAAGTCTATTTCGACGCCATCGCCGCGTGCCTGAAGCGCGGCCAGCAGGCGCTGGTGCTGCTGCCGGAGATCGCGCTCACCACGCAATGGCTGCAACGTTTCACCGCGCGCTTCGGCGCGACGCCCGGGCAGTGGCATTCGGAGCTGACCGGGCTGGAGCGGCGGCTCACCTGGCGCGCGGTCCTGCGCGGCGCGGCGAAGGTGGTGGTGGGCGCGCGCTCGGCCCTGTTCCTGCCGTTCAAGGATCTCGGCCTCATCGTCGTCGACGAGGAGCATGAGCAGGCCTTCAAGCAGGAGGATGGCGTCGTCTACCAGGCGCGCGACATGGCGGTGGTGCGCGGGCACCTGGCGCAGATTCCCGTGGTCCTCGCGTCCGCCACGCCGTCGCTGGAGACGATGAACAATGTCGAGCTCGGCCGCTACCGCTTCCTGCATCTGCCCGACCGCCATGGCGGGGCGACCCTGCCGGAGGTGCGCCTCATCGACCTGCGCAAGGAGCCGCCGCCGAAGCAGTCCTGGCTGTCGCCGGCCCTGCGCGAGGCGGTGCGCGCGACCCTGGCGAAGAAGGAACAGGCGCTGCTGTTCTTGAACCGCCGGGGCTACGCGCCGCTGACGCTCTGCCGGCATTGCGGCCATCGGCTGAACTGCCCGAACTGTACCGCCTGGCTGGTGGAGCATCGCTACCTGGCCCGCTTGCAATGCCACCATTGCGGCTACGAGGCGCCGCTGCCCAAGCACTGCCCGGCCTGCCAGGCGGAAGGCAGCATGGCGGCCTGCGGCCCCGGCGTGGAGCGCGTGGCGGAAGAGGCGGCGGCCCTGTTCCCCGAGGCCGCGCGGCTGATCCTGACCAGCGACACGGCGAGCGGCCCGGCCAAGACGGCGGAACTCCTCCGCATGATCGCCGAGCGCGAGGTCGACCTGGTGATCGGCACCCAGATCATCGCCAAGGGACACCATTTCCCCAATTTGACCCTGGTGGGGGTGGTGGACGCCGATCTCGGCCTGTCCGGCGGGGATCTCCGCGCCGCCGAGCGGACGTTCCAGCTGCTGCACCAGGTTTCGGGCCGCGCCGGGCGAGCCGATCTGCCTGGGCTGGTGCTGATCCAGACCTACGACCCCAGCCGGCCGGTGATGCAGGCCCTGGCCGCCGGCGACCGCGACCGCTTCTACGCCCTGGAGGCGGAGGAGCGGAAGGCGGCCGGCATGCCGCCCTTCGGCCGGCTGGCGGCGGTGATTCTCTCCGCCGGCAGCGCCGCGGAGGTCGACGACTTCGCCGCCGACCTGGCGCGCAGCGCGCCGCACCTGCCGGGAGTTCAGGTCCTGGGCCCTGCGCCGGCTCCGCTGGCGCAATTGCGCGGCCGCCACCGGCGCCGGTTCCTGGTCAAGGCGCGCCGCGATATCGCACTGCAACCAGTGCTCCGGGCGTGGCTCTCCGGGGTCAAAATCCGCCGCGATCTGGGCCTGGAAATCGATATCGATCCTTACAGTTTTATGTAGTCCTTTCAGAGTCTTGACTCCCGGTGTCGCACCCCGGGCCGGTGCTGTTGCGCACCCCTGATGTCTGTGTTACACACCGCACGCTTTTCGCGGCCGGGAACGGCCGGGACGGGCCGCTAAGGTGCTGGCTGGGTGGTGCCAGGCTCATGCGGGTCGCGCCTCGCGCGGGACCGATCAGCGTTTCAAAACAAAGACATGCGGTCCACGGCCGGGTTCGGCCGGCGCGATCGCCAAGCAGACGGGGATGGGATGGCGGCCCAGACATCGGAGCAAGGCGGACTGGCGACGCGCTACAGCGTGGCGCTGTTCGAACTGGCGGATGACAAGCACGCGCTGGACGCGGTGGCGGCGGATCTGAGCGCGCTCTCCCGCATGATCGCCGACAGCGACGATCTCAAGACCCTGATCTACAGCCCCCTGATAAAGCGCGCCGACCAGGC
The DNA here is from genome assembly GCA_044226685.1 of Dongiaceae bacterium. Lineage (GTDB taxonomy): Bacteria > Pseudomonadota > Alphaproteobacteria > Dongiales > Dongiaceae > Dongia_A. The sequence goes on along the minus strand of JBGAGP010000152.1, from coordinate 3,492 downwards.
CAAGGCGATCGACGCCGTGGCCAAGGCGGCGCAGCTGGGCGACCTGACCCGCCGCTTCGTCGGGCTGGTGGCGGCGAACCGGCGCCTGTTTGCGCTCCCGGCGATCATCAAGGCGTTCCAGAAATTGCTGGCCGACAAGCGCGGCGAGATGACGGCGGAAGTGACCGCTGCCCATGCCCTCACCGACGCGCAGAAGGCCGCTGTCAGCGACGCCATCAAGCGCGTCGTCGGCGGCAAGGTTTCGATCGACATGAAGATCGATCCCAGCCTGCTGGGCGGACTGGTCGTCCGCGTCGGCAGCCGCATGATCGATGGATCCGTGAGAACGAAGCTGCAGAAACTGCAGCTCGCGATGAAAGGGATTGGATAAATGGAAATCCGCGCCGCCGAGATCTCTGCCATTCTGAAGCAGCAGATCGAGAATTTCGGCAACGAAGCCGACGTCACCGAGATCGGAACCGTGCTGTCCGTCGGCGACGGCGTGGCCCGCGTCTACGGCCTCGACAAGGTCCAGGCCGGCGAGATGGTGGAATTCCCCGGCGGCATCCGCGGCATGGCGCTGAACCTCGAGACCGACAATGTCGGCATCGTGATCTTCGGCGACGACCGCTCGATCAAGGAAGGCGACACCGTCAAGCGCACGGGCAGCATCGTCGACGTGCCGGTGGGCAAGGGCCTGCTCGGCCGCGTGGTCGACGGCCTCGGCAACCCGATCGACGGCAAGGGCCCGCTGACCGACGTGAAGCGCCAGCGCGTGGAAGTGAAGGCGCCCGGCATCATCCCGCGCAAGTCGGTGCATGAGCCGATGCAGACCGGCCTCAAGGCCATCGACAGCCTGGTCCCGGTCGGCCGCGGCCAGCGCGAGCTGATCATCGGCGACCGCCAGACCGGCAAGACCGCCGTCATCCTCGACACCATCATCAACCAGAAGACCATCAACGCCAGCGGCGACGAATCCAAGAAGCTGTACTGCGTCTATGTCGCGGTCGGCCAGAAGCGCTCGACCGTGGCGCAGATCGTGAAGATCCTCGAGGACAATGGCGCGCTGGAGTATTCCATCGTCGTCGCCGCGACCGCGTCGGAGCCCGCCCCGCTGCAGTTCCTGGCGCCCTATACCGGCGCCTCGATGGGCGAGTTCTTCCGCGACAACGGCATGCATGCCGTCATCTTCTATGACGATCTGTCGAAGCAGGCGGTCGCGTATCGCCAGATGTCGCTGCTACTGCGCCGCCCGCCGGGACGCGAGGCCTATCCGGGCGACGTGTTCTACATCCACTCGCGCCTGCTGGAGCGCGCGGCGAAGATGAACGACGCCAACGGCGCCGGCTCGCTGACCGCCCTGCCGGTGATCGAGACCCAGGCCGGCGACGTCTCGGCCTACATCCCGACCAACGTGATTTCGATCACCGACGGCCAGATCTTCCTGGAAACCGGCCTGTTCTATCGCGGCATCCGTCCGGCCATCAACGTCGGCCTGTCGGTCAGCCGCGTCGGCTCCGCCGCCCAGATCAAGGCGATGAAGCAGGTCGCCGGCCGCATCAAGCTCGAGCTGGCGCAGTACCGCGAAATGGCGGCCTTCGCCCAGTTCGCCTCCGACCTCGACGCCGCCACGCAGAAGCTGCTGGCGCGCGGCTCGCGCCTGACCGAGCTGCTGAAGCAGGGCCAGTTCCAGCCGATGCCGGTCGAGGAGCAGGTGGTTTCGATCTTCGCCGGCGTCCGCGGCTTCCTCGACACCATCGCGGTCACCGACGTGAACCGCTTCGAGGCCGCATTCCTCAACGAGGTGCGGGCGCGCCATGCCGACGTGCTCGACGCCATCCGCAAGGAGCGCGAGATCAGCAAGGCGACCGAGGACAAGCTGAACAGCATCCTGACCGCGTTCGTGAAGTCGTTCGCCTGATCTGAAGGGCTCCCTCGGGATTTAAGGGCGGGACATGCCAAGCCTCAAGGACCTCAAGGTCCGCATCAACAGCGTGAAGAACACGCAGAAGATCACCTCCGCCATGAAGATGGTGGCGGCGGCGAAGCTGCGTCGCGCGCAGGAGCAGGCGGAAGCGGCGCGGCCCTATGCCGAGCGCATGGAGCGCGTGCTGGGGTCGCTCGCGGCCAGCGTCGCCGGCAAGGACAACGCCCCGGCGCTGCTGGCCGGCACCGGCAAGAGCCAGACCCACCTGCTGGTGGTCATGACCTCCGACCGCGGGCTGTGCGGCGGCTTCAATTCCACCATCGTGCGCCAGGCGCGGCGCATGGCGCGCGACCTGAAGAACGACGGCAAGACAGTCAAGATCCTGACCGTGGGCCGCAAGGGCCGCGACCAGATGCGCCGCGAATTCGCCAGCGACATCGTCGGCAGCCTCGAGGACGTGGGCAAGCCGAAGCTGACCTATGGTGCGGCGGAGAAGATCGCCGAGCGCATCCTGGCGATGTTCGCCGCCGGCGAGTTCGACGTCTGCACGCTGGTCTACAACAAGTTCAAGTCGGCGATGACCCAGATCGTCACCGCGCAGCAGCTCATCCCCTTCGCGCCCGGTGGTGCTGCGAACCAGAACGCCGACGCGCAGATGGCGCTTTACGAATACGAGCCGGACGAGGGCGCGATCCTGGCGGAACTGCTGCCGCGCAACCTCGGCATGCAGGTCTACCGCGCGCTGCTGGAGAATGCCGCCAGCGAGCAGGGCGCCCGCATGTCGGCGATGGACAGCGCCACGCGCAACGCCGGCGTCGCGTCAGGCCTACATCACCAAGGAACTGATCGAGATCATCTCCGGCGCCGAAGCGCTGTGAGCAAAAGTTAGTTAGAGGAGAAAACCATGGCCAAGAACCTGGTCGGCAAGATCACCCAAGTCCTGGGCGCCGTCGTCGACGTCAAGTTCGACGGCGATCTGCCGGCGATTCTGAATGCGCTGCATGTCCAGAACCAGGGCAAGCTGCTGGTGCTCGAAGTGGCGCAGCACCTGGGCGAGAACACTGTGCGCACCATCGCCATGGACTCGACCGACGGCCTGGTCCGCGGCCTGGAGGTGAGCGACACCGGCAACGCCATCACCGTGCCGGTCGGCCGCTCCGTGCTCGGCCGCATCATCAACGTGATCGGCGAGCCGGTCGATGAGCGCGGCCCGGTGCAGTCGGACAAGCACTACCAGATCCACCGTCCCGCCCCGGACTTCGTCGACCAGTCGACCGAGCCGCAGGTTCTGGTCACCGGCATCAAGGTCATCGACCTGCTCACGCCCTATCCGAAGGGCGGCAAGATCGGCCTGTTCGGCGGCGCCGGCGTCGGCAAGACCGTGACCATCATGGAGCTGATCAACAACGTCGCGAAGGCCCATGGCGGCGTGTCGGTGTTCGCCGGCGTCGGCGAGCGCACCCGCGAGGGCAACGACCTCTATCACGAGATGATGGAATCCAAGGTCATCCAGCTCGACGGCGATTCCAAGGTGGCGCTGGTGTACGGCCAGATGAACGAGCCCCCGGGAGCCCGCGCCCGCGTCG
>JBGAGP010000151.1:0-11489 GCA_044226685.1 Dongiaceae bacterium | reverse complement strand
AGCGTCACCAAGGACAGCGAAGGCCGCATCGTCGAGGGCGACCCGCACGAAGTCGCCAACATCACCGACGTCTGGACCTTCCAGCGCACCGTCAAGGCGCGCGACCCCAACTGGGTCCTCATCGCCACCGAAAGCCCGCAATAGGCGGCCCAGCCGCGCAAGACGCATCAGAGGCTGGCAATGCCCGTGCTCTCATGGCATGGGTTGCCCATGCGAATTGCGAATTTGATTCGGCGCTTCCGCAAACTCCTTCGTCACCCCGGCCCACTGATTCCCTGGGAGCCGGGGTCCATTCATCCGTCGCACGAGGCGCGGGTTGCTGATCCTTGTGTCGCGGCGCGCCCGTCACGGCCCTTGCGATCGCTAGATGGATCCCGGCTCAAGGCCGGGATGACGGGTGAGTGGTTGCGTGGGCGGTGCGCGATCACGCTTGCCTTGCTCGCCCTCGCATCCTGCGCCACCGTGCCGCCGCCACATCTGCGCGAGCTTTCGCAACTGCCAGGCTGGCCGGAAGACAGCATCAGCGGCGGGTTCGCCGCGTTGGGCGGCACTTGCGCGATGATGTTAGCGAGCCCGCCCGAGAGGTCCTTTGGCATTGCGGGGATGGCCAAAGACTGGGGTGACCCGTGCAAGGCGATGGTTATTGCCGCGGTGACCACCCGTGTCGAGCACTTCCAGCGAGCGATCGAGGACGGCTTCATCGCCCTCGATCCCGGCGCCGGCACCAACGCGCTGATCACCGGCTACTACGAGCCGCTGCTCGACGGCAGCCGCGCGAAGGATGCGGCGCATCCCTATCCGCTCTATCGCCTGCCGCCCGACCCGACGCGCTTCGACCGCGCCGAGATCGATGCCGGCGCCCTCAAGGGCAAGAAGCTCGAGCTGCTCTGGGTCAGCGACCCGGTGGATGCCTTCTTCCTCCAGGTGCAGGGCTCCGGCCGCGTGCGCCTGGCCGATGGCAGCGTCGTCCGTGTGGGTTTCGCCGGCACCAATGAGCGGCCTTACGTCTCCATCGGCCGCGCCATGGTCGATGCCGGGATCATGACCAAGGAAGAGGTCTCGCTCGCCACCATCCGCGCCTATCTCGCCGCCCATCCGGCGGAGGTCATGGACTGGCTGCACCGGAATCCGCGCTACGTGTTCTTCCGCGATCTCGGCGCCTCGGACGACCCATCGGACGGCCGCGGCCCGATCGGCGCGCTGAACGTGCCGCTGACCCCCGGCCGGTCCGTGGCCGTCGATCCCGAATTCGTTTCCCTGGGTCTGCCCCTGTGGTTGAATACCACGCGGCCCGATACCGGCGCCGCCCTGCGGCGCCTGGTGGTGGCGCAGGACAAGGGCGGCGCCATCAAGGGCGCGGGGCGCATCGACCTGTTCTGGGGCGCTGGCGAAGAGGCGGAGCAATTGGCGGGCGAAATGAAGCAGCCGGGACAATACTGGATCATCGTGCCGCGCGCGGTCGGCGCGCGCTGGCTGGCGCAACAGGCCGGGTACTAGGGCATGCGCGTCGGCTTTTTCGTCACCTGCCTGGTCGATCTCTACCGTCCCGTCGTCGGTTTCGCCGCCATCCACCTGCTGGAGCGGGCAGGCTGCGAGGTGGTGGTGCCGGAGGCGCAGACCTGCTGCGGCCAGCCCGGCTACAATTCGGGCGACAAGCTGAGCGCGCAGAAGATCGCCCGCCAGGTCATCGCCGCCTTCGCCGGCTTCGACTACGTGGTGGCGCCGTCCGGGTCCTGCGGCGGCATGATCAAGACGCATTACGCGGAACTGCTGGCCGACGACCCGGTCTGGGCACTGCGCGCCCACGATCTGGCGGCGAAGACCTATGAGCTGACCCAGTTCCTGCGCGACGTGCTGCGCTGGGACGGCGTCGCCGCGCGCTTTGACGGCAAGGTCACCTATCACGATTCCTGCTCGTCGCTGCGCGAGCTGAAGGTCAAGCGCCAGCCGCGCGACCTGCTGGGCAAGGTCGAGGGGCTTGCGCTCAGCGAACTGCCCAATGGCGAGCCGTGCTGCGGCTTCGGCGGCACCTTCTGCGTCAAGTTCCCCGACATCTCCAACCGCATGGTCCAGGACAAGGTCGAGAACATCCAGGCGACCGGCGCCGGCACCGTGCTGGCCGCCGACATGGGCTGCCTGATGAACATCGCCGGCAAGCTGAAGCGCGACGGCAGCAAGGTGCAGGCGCGCCATGTCGCCGAGGTGCTGGCCGGCATGACCGATCAGCCCGCCATCGGCGAGGAGGGCTGAGATGCTCTTGCTCGACATCGCGCGCCAGTGTCCCCTCCCCCGTTCCGGGGGAGGGAGTTCGAGCGCGGAGGGCTGAGATGCATTCCACCTCGCATCAATTCAAGGACAACGTCGCCAAGGCGCTGGTGGACCCGAACCTGCAGCAGGCCCTGCATCACGTCCGCACCAAGTTCATCGACAAGCGCCAGGACGCGATCAACGCGCTGCCGGAGTTCGAGGCCCTGCGCGACGCCGCGCGCGATCTCAAGAACCACGTGCTCTCCCGCCTCGACCAGTACCTGGTGCAGTTCGAGGAGAACGTGACGCGCCACGGCGGCAAGGTGCATTGGGCGCAGACCCCGGACGAGGCGCGCCAGGTCATCCTCGACATCTGCCGCAAGGCGGGCGCCCGCACCGTCACCAAGGGCAAGACCATGGTGGGCGAGGAGATCGCCATCAACGATCATCTCGCCGCCAACGGCATCGAGCCGATCGAGACCGACCTCGGCGAATACATCATCCAGCTGCGGGGCGAGACGCCGAGCCACGTCATCGCGCCCGCGGTGCACGTGACCAAGGCCCAGGTCGAGGAGACCTTCCGCAAGGTCCACACCGACCTCGACCCCAAGCGCAATTTGGAGGAGCCGGCGACCCTGCTGCACGAGGCGCGGGTGAAACTGCGCGGTCGCTTCATCGCCGCCGATGTGGGCATCACCGGCGCCAATTTCCTGATCGCCGATTCCGGCACCACCACCATCGTCACCAACGAGGGCAACGGCGACCTGACGCAAACGTTGCCGCGCATCCACATCGTGCTGGCGGGGATCGAGAAGATCGTGCCGTCGATCAAGGATGCCGGATTGCTGCTGCGCATCCTGGCGCGCTCGGCGACGGGTCAGGAGATGTCGGCCTACACGACCTTCTCGACGGGACCGCGCCGGCCGGAGGACCTCGACGGGCCGGACGAGTTCCATGTCGTGCTGCTCGACAACGGGCGCTCGCGCCTGCTGGGCACCGAGTTCGAGGAGATGCTGCGCTGCATCCGCTGCGGCGCCTGCCTCAACCATTGCCCGATCTATCACGCGGTGGGCGGCCACGCCTATGGCTGGGTCTATGCCGGGCCGATCGGCGCCATCACCACGCCGGCCCTGATCGGCATCGAGAACGCCGCCCCCCTGCCCGAGGCCTCGTCGCTCTGCGGCCGCTGCGAGAGCGTCTGCCCGGTGCGCATCCCGATCCCGAAGATCCTGCGCCATTGGCGCGAGGAGAGCTTCGAGCGCCGGCTCAACGGCAGCCGCGCGCGCTGGGCGCTCGGCCTGTGGGCGGCGCTGGCGACGCGCCCGGCGCTCTATCGCCTCGCCACCGGGCTCGGCGCGCGCGCGTTGAAGATGCTGGCCGGCAGCAGCGGCCGCTTCAAGTCGCTGCCGCTGGCCGGCGCCTGGACCAGATACCGCGACCTGCCGGCGCCGCAGGGCCGCACCTTCATGGCGCAATACAAGAGTCGGCGATGAGCATCCGCGTCACCACAGACTCAACCGTCACCCCGGCCTTGAGCCGGGGTCCACGGTCGTATAGTCGCGTTGCGGCGCGATGGGCCCCGGCTCAAGGCCGGGGTGACGACCGAGGTGGTGGAGCTGTCGCGCCATGACCTCCGCCCGCGAGCGCATCCTCGGCGCCATCCGGGGCAATCTGGACAGCGGCGGCCGCAAGGCGAACGCCCATCCCGGCTCGGGACCCGAGCCGAAGCGCGCGAAGCTGCCGCCGGCGGAGCAGCGCGCGCTGTTCCTGCGCATGGCGAAACAGGCGGCGGCGACCACCGACGTGGCGAAGACGCGCGCCGAGATCCCGGCGCTGATCGCCGCCTATCTGAAGGGCCACAACCTGCCGGCGCAGCTGCGCCTGGCACCCGATCCGCGCATCACCGGGCTCGACTGGAAGTCGCAACCGCTGCTGGAGACCAGTAGCGGCGGCACCGCGGGCGACGATCCGATCGCGGTGACCGGCGCCTTTTCCGCCGTGGCCGAGACCGGCACGCTCGCGCTCGTCTCCGGCGCGCCGTCGCCGACCCTGCTCAACTTCCTGCCCGAGAACCACATCGTGGTGCTCGACGCCACGGACCTCGCGGGCTCCTACGAGGATCTGTGGGCGAAGCTGAAGGCGGCTTATGGCGCCGAGATGCCGCGCACGCTCAACCTGGTCACCGGCCCGTCGCGCAGCGGCGACATCGAGCAGACCATCCTGATGGGCGCGCACGGCCCGAAGCGCCTGCACATCATCCTGCTCGATGAGTCGGCGTAGGATTCCGCCGCAGGAGCTGGAGCTCTGGCGCCACGTCGCCAAGACGGTGCAGCCGCTGCGCCCCGACAAGCCCAAGGTCAACCCCAGGAAGCACGCCGCCGAAACCGCGCCGGCCGCGCCGCCGCCGCCGGGCAAGCTGAAAAAGGCGAAGGCGCCGCTCCCGCCGCCCGCCGCGGCGCCCGCCCCGCCGCCCAACCAGCCGCATCACCTGACCCACGGCCTCAGCCACGGCATCGACCGGCGCCAGGCCGAGCGCTTCCGCAAGGGCAAGCTCGCCATCGAGGGCAAGATCGACCTGCATGGCCGCACCCAGCAGGTGGCGCATGACGACCTGCTCGGCTTCCTCCGGCGCGCCCGCGACCACGGCAAGCGCTGCGTGCTGGTGGTCACCGGCAAGGGGATGACCAGCTCGAAGGCCGGCGTGCTGCGCCAGGCGGTGCCGCGCTGGCTGAACGAGCCCGCCTTCCGCCCCCTGGTCCTCGCCTTCGACTACGCCGAGCCGCAGCATGGCGGCGAGGGCGCGCTCTACGTGCTGCTGAAGCGGGTCAAGGAATGACCCCCTTCGGCCGCAAGCTGCGCCAGTTGCGGGCGGAGAAGCGCTGCCAGCTCAAGGACCTGGCCAAGGCGCTGAAGGTGAGCTCGGCCTATCTCTCGGCGCTGGAGCACGGCCGGCGCGGCAAGCCGTCGCCCGGCCTGGTGCAGCAGGTGGCGGCCTATTTCAACCTCGCCTGGGACCAGGTCGACGAGGTGAAGGCGCTGGCCGACCTCAGCGACCCGCGCGTGGTGATCGACACCGGCGGCCTCAGCCCCGAGGCGACCGAGCTGGCCAATGTGCTCGCCGCCCGCATCGGCAGCCTCGCGGAAGACGAGATCCGGCGGCTCCTGGCGTTGCTCAAGCCCTGAATCCGCGCGCGGCCTTGAACCCATCTCGCCTTGGCCGCGACGGAGCGGTATCCTGCGCCGGCTGCTGCGTGCGGGAAGGCTTGACTGCCTGAAGTCTTGGCTGCTTGGGGAGGGCTCGGTGCGCCGGATCGGGTTTTGCTGCCGCTTGGCAGTGTTGGCGGGCGTCCTCGGAATCCTGGCAATGGCCGGCCCGCTTCCCGTCGCGGCCCAGGACACCCAGGACACCCAGGCCGCCGACAGCGCGCCGATGCAGGAAGGCGCCAGTTCCGCCGAAACGGTCGCGCCGCAGCAGACCAAGCCGGAGCAGACCAGATGCCCGGTGGCCCCGGTCGATTCCTGGAGCGACAGCGAAAAGGCGACCTGGACCAAGATCTGCCTCGGCCAGTTCGCCGATCTTTCGGTCGGCGATCCCTATCCCAATACCGGGGACCTCGACAAATGGCAGCCGGGGCGGACCTTGAGCGCCGCCTTCCTGCTGCGCATCATGACCGACCCGGTCTATGTCGCGGCGACGCCGTTCACCGGCATCCGCATCGACGGCGCGCATTTCCCCGACGAAGTCGTGCTCTCCGACCTGGAATACAACAAGCCGCTGATCATCGTTGATTCGGTGTTCTCGCGCCCGCTGGTGATGGAGCGCTTCCGCAGCCGGTCGCGGGTGCGGCTCACCGGCGACTGGTTCAGCTATGCCATGGCGCCGGACGCCGCCAAGGATGCGCCGCTGGAGATTTCCCTCGACGCCAGCGCGGCGGAGATTGCCAAGGGCCTCGACCTCAACTGGATCTTCGTCAACGGCGACATCGACCTCTCCGACATGAAGATCGCGACCCTGCTGGAGATGAGCGACACCACCTTCCTCGGCACCGTCTACCTGAACCGCAGCAAGATCGACGGCGGCGTGCTTCTGCAGCGCGTCAAGGTTTCCCGCAACGTCATATTCGACAACGCCGAAGTGGCGCAGAACCTGGATATCGGCGACCTCAACATCAGCCGCTTGCTGGACAACGGCGACACCGAATGGGGCACGCTGTCCGGCGCGCAGCTGCATGTGAGCGGCCATCTGATCATCGGCTACTCCAACGCCGAGGTGCGGATGCCGGCGCGCCTGGTCGGCCAGGCCCCGCCCCAACCGGCACCCGAGCCTGAGCCGCAGCCGGGATCGCCGCCTGGCCCGTCCGGCGAGGGCGCGGCGACGGGCGCCACGCCCGACGTGGCCGCCAGCCTGCCCGACGCCAGCCAGACCGAGGCGCAGCCCGTCACCGACCTCGCCGCCGGGACGCTGGCGAATGGCGGCACCGCCCCCGCGGCGCCGGAGCGGACCTTCACCATGCGCGCCTGGCGCATCAACCTGATCGGCGCCCGCATCGACGGCGAATTGCGCATCCGCGGCACCTGGCTGCTCGACCAGGTGACGCTGGAGGATGCGGTGATCGGCGACGATCTCTGGCTCTCGGACAGCGACATCAGCCGCGGCAGCTTCTCAGCCACCTCGGTCAAGGGCTTCGCGCTGCTGCAGGGCATCCAGGCACGCGGCAACATGCAGTTCGACAGCGCCAGCATCGGCCGCTCCATCGTCTTCGACGACCTGGCGCGCGTCACCGGCCTGCGCATGCCGGGCGCCGTGGTGCATGGCGGCATCTATTTCGCCGGCGCCACCATCGACGGACCGGTCGACCTGAATTCGGTCACCATCGACCGCGACCTCGCCATGGGCGACGGCACCACCTTCACCGGGCCGGTGGATGTCAGCTTCGCGCGCATCGGCGGCTCGGTCGACTTGACCGGCGGCCACTTCGCCTCGGTCGACCTGACCGGCGCCGACATCGCCGCCGAGCTGCGCCTTGCCGCGGCGGGGGCGGTGCCGCTGTTCGCCGACAAGGCGGAGCTGACCCTGCGCAACGTCACCACCAATTCGCTGCAGGACGTGGCCGAATCCTGGCCCTGCATCCTGCATCTCGAGGGCTTCGTCTATCAGCGCCAGGTGCGCTCCGAGGCGCATGCGTCCGCCGACTCCTTCGTCGATCGCTGCAAGCAGGGTGGCGGCGAGGCCGGCGGCGGTCAGGCCGCGACCGCCGCCCCCGTTGCGACACCCGTTGGCGCGGCGAAGCCGGCGACGACCGAATCCGAGGATGCGGCGACGGAGCGGCGCACCCGGGAGCTGGTCACCTGGCTCGGCCGCCAGGTGCCGTTCTCGCCGCAGCCTTACGTGCAGCTTTCCGGCGTGCTGCGGCAGAGCGGCGATTACGAGACCGCCAAGGCGATCCTGTTCGCCGGCAAGGAGCGCGAATTCGACGAGGCCGGCTGGCCGGCGAAGATCTGGCTGGCGATGCAATGGGCCTTCACCGGATACGGCCAATACCCGCAGGTGGCCGGGCTCTGGGTGATCGGGCTGATCGTCCTGGGGGCTGCCGTTTTCACCACCGAGCCGTCGCCGGAGATGCGCCGGCTGAACTGGCTGCAGCGCGGCGTCTATTCCTTCGACATGCTGATGCCGGCGGTGCATCTGCGCCACCACCATGCCGAGATCGAGATGCGGGCCTGGTGGGTGCGCGCCTATGTCTTCTGCCACAAGTTGATGGGCTACATTCTGCTGAGCTTCCTGGCCGCCGCGGTGCTCGGTCTCGGCGGGCTCGAATAGGTCGCGCGACCAATCAACAGGGACGGAGCATGATGCGAGTCAATCGCATCATGCTCTAGCGATCGAAATCGACCGCCGTGGTGTTGCCGCCGCAGACCAGCACGCCGATCCGCTCGCCCTGCTTCGGCCTGTAGGCGCCGCTGAGCAGCGCCGCCATCGCCGCGGCGCCGCCGGGCTCGGCCACCTGGCGCAGCACCCGCCACAGGTCCTTCTGCGCCTGGCGGATCGCCGCATCGGGCACCAGCACCGTCTCCGCCACATGCGCCTCGGCGATCGGGAACATCAATTGGCCGACCTGGCGCGGGGCCAGCGAATCCGCGGCGATGCCGCCGGCCGGCGCATCGACCGGGCGACCCGCCTTGCGCGCGTCGTGCAGAGTGGGTGCCGCTTCCGGCTCGACGCTGACGATCTTTCTGGCGCCGGCGATCCAGGCAGCCATGCCGCCAATGAGGCCGCCGCCGCCGACCGCCACCAGGAAGGTGTCGACCTCCGGCGCCTGCTCCAGGAATTCCCGGCCCAGCGTGCCCTGGCCCAGCATGGTCTCCGGCTGGTCGAAGGCGTGCACCGGCAGGGCCCCGCTTTCCGCCACATAGGCCTCGCTCAAGGCGAGCGCCTCGGCATAGCGCTCGCCCTCGACCACGAGCTCGGCGCCATAGGAGCGGATCTGCGCGATCTTGGCCGGCGAGGAGACCTTGGGCACGAAGATCTTCGCCTTCACTCCCAGCTTCATCGCCGCGAAGGCGACGGCGGCGCCGTGATTGCCGCCCGAGGCCGCCGCGACGCCCGCCGCCGGCACGGGCCGCAGCAGCAGGTTGGCGAAGGCGCCGCGCGCCTTGAACGAGCCGGCATGCTGCAGCAGCTCCAGCTTGAAGGTGAGCGGCGGGCCGTCGGCGGCAAGGCCGAAATCCTCCGGCCGCACCTCGATCACCGGCGTGCGGCGGATATGCGGCGCGATCAGCGCCGCCGTCTCGATGATGCGCGCGCGCTCGATGCCCGCCGCCTTGCCCGGTTCACTCATGAGTCAAGTCCTGTGGTCCAGCATGTTCCGGCTTGACAATAAATCGTCAATTCGCAAATTGGCAATATGCCGATGGAAAAAGACCTGCTGGCGGCCCTGCGCGCGCTGGCCAACGACAAGCGGGCGCAGGTCCTGCTCTGGCTGAAGGACCCGGTCGCGCATTTCCCGCGCCAGGTCGACGGCGACCTGGTCGGCGACGGGGTCTGTGCCCAGCTCATCGCCCGCAAGTTGAAGGTGAGCCAGCCGACCGCGAGCGAGCATCTGAAGGTGCTGAGCCAGGCCGGGCTGATCCGCGGCAAGCGCATCCGGCAATGGATCTTCTACCGGCGCGACGAGGCGCGCATCAAGGCCCTGCGCAAGGCCCTGGCCAGGCTTTGAGCCGGCCCGCCGCCGTCAGGCCGGGACTTGGTCCTGGTCTCCGCAACTCCGCTTGGGATAGAACAGGGCCTGTCCGGAGAAACGCACGCGCGACACCATCGCGCAAACGGAGTCCAAGTCCATGTCGGCAGCCACGCTGCAGGTCGGCCTGAAACACAGCGAGACCATCACCGTTGCGCGCGGCCTGACCGTGCCGGAGATGGCCGACCGCTTCCCCGGCTTCGCCGAGATGCCGCCGGTCTTCGCCACCGCCTATCTGGTGGCCTTCGTCGAATGGACCTGCCTGCGGGCGCTCGCGCCGTTCCTGCAGCCGGGGCAGCGCACCGTCGGCACCAAGGTGGAGCTGAGCCACGACGCCGCCACGCCCATCGGCATGCAGGCCACCGTCGAGATCGAGCTGGTCGCGTTCGATGGCCGGCGCCTGCGCTTCAAGGTCGCCTGCCGCGACGCGCGCGACCCGATCGGCGCCGGTTTCCATGAGCGCTTCCTGATCGACGAGGCGAAGTTCCTGGGCAAGCTCGCCGAGAAATCCGCGGCCGCGAAAGCCGGCGCATGACGGAGGCCGTGTTCGCCGCCGGATTCAAGGCCGAGCCGCATTGGTGGGACGCGGCGCGGCCGCACCATACGCGCCAGCAGGCGCTGCCGGAGAAGGCGGACGTCGCCATCATCGGCTCCGGCTATACCGGGCTGGTGGCGGCGCTGCATTTGGCCCGCGCCGGGCGCAGCGTGGCGGTGCTGGAGGCGAACGAGGCCGGCTCGGGCGCATCGCGCCGCAATGCCGGCTATCTCGGCCGCACCCTCAAGCGCAGCTTCTCCTGGCTGGAAGCGCGTCACGGCGCCGATTTCGCCACCCGGGTCTATCGCGAGCTGGACGCGGCGCGGCAATTCGTTTTCGACCTGGTGGGCGAGCTCGGCATCGACTGCCACATCGAATCCTGCGGCCGCTTCATCGGCGCCAACTCGCTGCCGCATCTGGCCGATCTGCTGCGCGAGCTGGAGGTGATGCAGCGCCGCCTCGGCTTCCCCTATGCGGCGGTGTCGCGCAGCGACCTGCACAGGGAGCTGGCGAGCGAGGCCTATGTCGGCGGCGCCGTCGTGCCCGACCTTGGCGCCGTCCATCCGGCGCTCTATCACGCCGGGCTGCTGAAGGCGGCCGAAGCGGCGGGCGTGGTGGTGCATACCGGCACCGCGCTCACCAGCGCGGTCGAAGGCGGCGACGGCTTCGTCCTGGTCACGCCGCGCGGCCGCGTCACCGCCCGCGACGTGATCATGGCCACCAACGGCTACACCCCGCGCTTCGCCGAATGGCTGGCGAAACGGGTGATCCCGTTCCACGGCTTCATGGCGGCGACGGAGGAATTGCCGGCGGAGCAGCTGGCGCGGCTCATTCCCAACCGGCGCACGGTGATCGACAGCCACGTCAACATCAACTTCATCCGCCCGGCGCCCGACCAGCGCAAGATCCTGTTCGGCGGCTTGACCGGCGGGCCGCAGCCGGATCTGCAGGCCAAGGGCCGCGACCTCCATGCCATGATCCGCACCCTGCTGCCCGATCTCGCGGAGGTGCGCCTGAGCCGGGTGTGGAGCGGGCAATGCGCCGGCAGCTTCGACTTCCTGCCGCATATCGGCCGGCAATCGGGGATCTGGTACGCGCTGGGCTACAACTTCGCCGGCGTGCCGATGGGCTCCTATCTGGGCCACAAGCTGGCGCTGAAGATCCTCGGCAAGGCGGAGGGTGAGACCGTCTTCGGCACCACGCCCTTCCCGACCTTCCCCGGCTATACCGGCAATCCGTGGTTCGTGCCGCTGGCCATGCGCTGGTACGACTGGAAGGACGCCCGCTTCGCGCGCAAGGCCGGGTAAGGCGCGCGAAGCAGGATACCGCCTAGAGCGGGTTTCCCCAAAATTGAACCGGTTCTGTTCGCCAGCGGTGCGGCAGGCCGCTAGGAAGGCCCCCGCCGACTTGGTCGGCGCTCGCTTGGCGAATGTCCGCCTTCGCGGACATGGGGCCGTAGTGGGGCTACG
>JBGAGP010000150.1:0-11528 GCA_044226685.1 Dongiaceae bacterium | reverse complement strand
GTTGAAGCGCAGCCAATCGTAGCGCTCCCAAACCACCGGCTTCAGCGGCACGCCGTAGAAGGCCGCCCAGCGCTTGGCATCGGTGTCGCGATAGGCGGTGTCGTATTGACCTGAGGTCGGCGCGCCGGAGAACGGGTCCCATTTGCGCGCCACCATCAACAGGTCGAAATCGAGCGGCTTCCAGGTCACCTCGACCTGGCAATCCTTCTCCAGCGCCGCGATCTGCGTGCTGGCGAGGTAGGAATAGCGGCTGTTGAGGGCGAAATAGAATTCGACGTGCTTTGCCATCGGCAATTTCCCGATCCGGCCGGTGTCATGCTCTCAGACAGAGTAGATCACAGGGAGCCGGCGCCTGTCGCCGGTCGAATCCATGCAGCGGCGTCACGCCGCCCTGTCTTGGAATGCAGAGCCTGGAAGGGTGGCGGCCGGGCCCGGTTTAGTTCCGGCCGCTGAGCAATCCGCGCGCGACGACCTGGGCCTGGATTTCGGCGGCGCCCTCGAAGACGTTGAGGATGCGTGCGTCGCACAAGACGCGGCTGATGGCATATTCCTGGGCGTAGCCGTTGCCGCCATGGATCTGCAAGGCGTTGTCGGCATTGGCCCAGGCGACGCGCGCGGCCAGCAGCTTGGCCATGCCGGCGGGGATGTCGCAGCGCCGGTCGCTGTCCTTCTCCCGCGCCGCAAAATAGCTGAGCTGGCGGGCGATCATGGTTTCCACCGCCATCCAGGCAAGCTTGCCGTGGACGCGCGGGAACTCGTAGATCGGCTTGCCGAACTGGATGCGCTCGCGGGCGTATTTGAGGCCCAGCTCCATGGCGCATTGGGCAACGCCCACCGCGCGCGCGGCGGTCTGGATCCGCGCGCTCTCGAACGTCGCCATCAGCTGCTTGAAGCCCTCGCCCTCGCGCCCGCCGAGCAGATTCGCGGCCGGCACCTCGAAGCCGTCGAAGCCGATCTCGTATTCCTTCATGCCGCGATAGCCGAGCACGCCGATCTCGCCGCCCGACATGCCCTTGGCCGGGAACGGATCGGAATCCGTCCCACGCGGCTTCACCGCCAGGAACATCGACAGGCCGCGGTAATCCATGAGTGATCCAGGTCTTGTTGCCGGTCACCTTGTAGGTGTCGCCGTCCTTCACCGCGCGGGTCTTCAGCGAGCCCAGATCGGAGCCGGTATTGGGCTCGGTGAAGACGGCGGTGGGCAGGATCTCGCCGCTGGCGAGCTTGGGCAGCCAGTATTGCTTCTGCGCGTCGGTGCCGCCAAGGCGGATCAGCTCGGCGGCGATCTCCGAGCGGGTGCCGAGCGAGCCGAGGCCGATATAGCCGCGCGACAATTCCTCGGTCACCACGCACATGGCGAGCTTGCCCAAGCCAGCGCCACCGAATTCCTCCGGCACGGTCAGGCCGAAGACTCCCATCTCGGCTACCTGGCCGACGATCTCCAGCGGGATCAGCTCATCCTTCAGGTGCCAGCGATGCGCATCCTCGCGGTGATCCTCGGCGAAGCGGCGGAACTGGTCGCGGATCATGAGCAGCGTTTCGTCGCCCAGCGCCGCCTCGCCGAAATCGCCGTCGGCGATCAGCGTTGCGAGACGCGCCCGCGCCGCCGGCGAATTGCCGCCGCGCAGCCGTTCCTCCTGCGCGCGCAGCGACGACAGATCGGACTCGGCCAGACCCAGATCACCCGGCCGCACGATCTCGCCCTGGCTCATCGGCAGACCGCCCAGGATCTGCGCCAGGTATTCGGCGAAGCCGATCTGCAGAATGAGTAGCTCGCGTTCGCCGAGGACGCCGTCGCGCTGCAGCTTCTCGGCCCAATCGAGCGTCGCGCGCAAGGCGGCGACATAAGTGGCAAGCCAGGCGAAGCCGTGCGCCGCATGCTGCTCGCGGTCGAGCGCCGCGGCATCGAGCTTGCCATCTTTGGACAGGCGCCGCGACAGCGACGCCTGGGCACGGGACAGCACATCCTCCGCCGCACCGAGCGCGGCGCGGCAGGACGCGATCAAGTCGGATTGAGGCGCAACGGCCTGCGCGGCGACGCTCATCGAACCAGCTCCCCTAGAAGGCTGGGCGCGCGGGACCTTCCGCGCGCGCCTCCTCAGCCCTCGGTCACGTCTTCCAGGGTGCGGCAGCCCGGCCGCTTGGCCTGGACCAGGACCGCCATGTTGCCCGGCTTGTGCTGGTTCTTCCACATCTTGGTATGGGCGGCGGGGATGTCGTCCCAGCCGAACACTTCCGACATGCAGGGATCGATGCGCCGCTCGACGACCAGGTGGTTGGCCTGGCTCGCCTGCAGCAAATTGGCGAAGTGGCTGCCCTGGATGCGCTTCTGGCGCATCCAGACGAAGCGGGCGTCCATGGTCAGGTTGTAGCCGGTGGTGCCGGCGCAGAACACGACCATGCCGCCGCGCTTCACCACGAAGCAGGAGACCGGGAAGGTCTGCTCGCCCGGATGTTCGAAGACGAAGTCGACGTCGTTGCCCTTGCCGGTGATGGCCCAGATCGCCTTGCCGAACTCGCGGCAGCGCTTCATGTAATCGTTGTAGCCGGCGGTGTCGTCAACGTCGGGCAGCTGGCCCCAGCAATTGAAGTCGTTGCGGTTGATGACTCCCTTGGCGCCCAGCGACATGACGAAATCGCGCTTGCTCTCGTCCGAGATGACGCCGATCGCGTGTGCGCCCGCCGTGGCGCAGAGCTGCACCGCCATGGAGCCGAGACCGCCAGAGGCGCCCCAGATCAGCACGTTGTGGCCGGGCCGCAGGATGTGCGGGCGATGGCCGAACAGCATGCGATAGGCGGTGGCCAGCGTCAGCGTGTAGCAGGCGCTCTCTTCCCAGGTCAGGTGCTTCGGCCGCGCCATCAGCTGGCGGCCCTGCACCTTGGCGAATTGCGCGAAGGATCCGTCCGGCGTCTCGTAGCCCCAGATGCGCTGCGAAGGCGAGTTCATCGGGTCGCCGCCGTTGCACTCCTCGTCGTCGCCGTCATCCTGGTTGCAATGGACGACCACCTCGTCGCCCACCTTCCAGCGCTTCACCCTGGAGCCGACCGCCCAGACGATGCCCGAGGCATCGGATCCGGCGATGTGGTACTCGGCCTTGTGCACGTCGAAGGGCGAGATCGGCTTGCCGAGGCCGGCCCAGACGCCGTTGTAGTTGACGCCGGCCGCCATCACGAGGACGACCACCTCGTCGGAATCGGGCACGGGGGTCGGCACGACCTCGATCTGCATGCTCTGCTCGGGCGGACCGTGGCGCTCGCGCCGGATGGCCCAGGCATACATCTTGGACGGCAAGTGACCGAGCGGCGGAATCTCGCCGACCTCGTAAAGGTCCTTGTGCCCGTTCTTGCCCTTGTGCAGCTGTATCACCTCTGCGGCTTCCGACATGTCCCTGATCCCTCGTGCTGTTCCGGCCGACCCGGTCATTGGCTAACCGGCTTTTTAGGGATGATGCCTTCGCAATTGCGATAATGCAACGCGGAAAAGTCAGGATAGTTCTAATAGGACACACATTAACGCATAAAATGATCAAAAAGAAGGCACTTTAGAAATAAAATTCCATCCGGATGTGTTGCGATGCACTGCGCAAATGGGAGATTCTGCCATAGCCAGGACACCGCCACGATTCCGAGCAATAGCAGGGCGCCGCCTGCCATCTTGGATTCAACCACGGAAAAGGCCAAGACGTGCCACCAACGCGCGCGAATCGATCGCAGGCCGCGCGAAACCTTCTGGATCGCCCGATAGTCGCTGTCGTTTTCCAGTTCGAGAACCCGTTCGGGCAATTGACTGTCACCAACTGCCCAAGTCTCGCCTATCACCGGAACGGCGCGATTCTCCAGTCGGTCCAGCGACCAGCGAGCGATCAATCGCCCGGAAAGCGTCAGCAAGTCGAGCGTTCGCCAATCCGCCAGGACCACGCGCACGCGCAAGGGTTCCGAGTTGGTCGTCGCCCGATACCAGCCCAGCATATCCTCCGCGGCGTCATGGGGTTTCGGCGTCACCTCCGGTTTCATGAGGGTATGGTCGCGCGGGACGCGTCCAGAGTTCAATGGGGCTTTGCCAGTGGATTGGCGCTGCCTTGACTTCGCGTTTGGCTTGTGAATACTCCGCGCCTGGACGACGTGGTGATTTGGACCGGATTGCGGCCACGTAAAACAAGCGGCTAAAAGGTGCCTGGCGCGACTACGCACGCCTCGACCCTTTCCATCCGGTCGGGGTTTTTTTATGCCCGGATCGCAGCGATCCGGGAGGAGCCAGGACCATGAACTACAATCGCGACATCCTCCCCGAATGGGGCTTGGGCACCCGGATGGTGCATGGCGGCACCACCCGCTCCCATCATGCCGAGACGGGCGAGGCCATCTACATGACCTCGGGCTATGTCTACACCTCCGCCGAAGAGGCCGAGGCGGCGTTCGACAATTCCAAGCCGCGCTTCGTCTATGGCCGCTTCGGCAATCCGACGGTGACGATGTTCGAGGAGCGCATGGCGCTGCTGGAAGGCGCCGAGGCCGCGCGCGCGACCGCGAGCGGCATGGCCGCGATCTTCGCCTCGCTTGCCTGCCTGGTGAAGGCCGGCGACCGTGTCGTCGCCGCCGACGCGCTGTTCGGCTCCTGCAACTATATCGTCCAGGAGATCCTGCCGAAATGGGGCGTCGAGACGCAGTTCGTCGACGGCCGCGATCTCGACCAGTGGAAAAAGGCGCTGAGCAAGCCGACCCGCGCGGTGCTGCTGGAAACGCCGTCCAACCCGTCGCTGCGGCTGGTCGACATCAAGGCGGTTTGCGATCTGGCCCACGCCGCGGGCGCGCAGGTCATCGTCGACAACGTCTTCGCCACGCCGCTGCTGCAGCGGCCGCTGGAGCTCGGCGCCGACATCATCGTCTACTCGGCGACCAAGCATATCGACGGCCAGGGCCGGACGCTCGGCGGCGTCATCCTGGGCAGCGCCAAATACATCAACGAGACCCTGCAGCCGTTCCTGCGCCATACGGGACCCAGCCTCAGCCCGGTCAATGCCTGGGTGCTGCTGAAGGGGCTGGAAACGCTGGATCTGCGCCTGCAGCGGCATTGCGAGAGCGCGGAGAAGATCGCCCGCGCGCTGCAGGGCCACGTCAAGCTCAACAGCGCGCATTATCCGATGCTGGACAATTTTCCGCAGGTGGACCTGGCCCGCAAGCAAATGAAGTCCGGCGGCAGCATGGTGAGCCTCGACCTCAAGGGCGGCAAGCCGGCAGCCTTCCGTTTCCTCAACGCGCTGAAGCTGGTGCTGATCTCGAACAATCTCGGCGATTCGAAATCGATGACCACGCATCCGGCAACCACGACGCATCAGCGCCTGTCGCCGGAGCAGAAGCTGCAGCAGGGCATCACGCCGGGATTGCTGCGCCTGTCGGTCGGTCTCGAGGACGTCGCCGACCTGCTCGCCGACGTGAAGCAGGCGCTCGACGCGGCCTAGAGGAAGCGGTCCGCCAGATCGACCGTCCCGCGCCGGCCGATGGCGTCGCCGCTTTCGGCCAGCCAGGCATCCGCCGCCGCCCGGCCCGCGTCGCGCAACTGCTCGATGAGCCGGCGGTCCGGGCTGAGCCGGCTGCCCGGCGGCAGGTCGTGCGTCGCCGCCGTGGCGTCGATCAGGTGAAAGCGATGGGTGGCCGGACGGGCCTTCGGGTCGGCCTCGGCCAGCATCCGCAGCGTTGCGATCTCCTGACGCAGCGGGCTGTTGAAGATCACGCGGGTGAGGCCTTCGCCGATCCCGGCATGATCCTGCGGCACGCGCAGATCGGCCAGCGGGATCAGCTGGACCAGCAGTGTGTCCGCGGCCTCGGCTTCGAGCGCCAGGGGCAGCAGCGGCGGATTGGCGACATAGCCGCCATCCCAATAGAACCGGCCCTCGATCTCCACCGCGTGATGCAGTTGTGGCAGGCAGGCCGAGGCCAGCACCGCTTCGAGCGTCATCTCCTCGCGGGTGAAGATGCGCTTGCGGCCGGTCGCGGCATCGGTCGCGGCGACGAAAAGCGCCGGCCCTTCCGCGCGCAGGCGGGCGAAATCCACCAGCTCGCGCAGCAGGTCGCGCATCGGGTTGTAGCCGAGCGGGTTGAGCTGGGCCGGCGCCAGGAACTTGCCGATCAGATCGAGACCCGCCTGGTGCGCGCGCTGCAGGCCGGGAAAGACGTTGAACAGGCTGCCGGCGATCGCGTCGCCATGTCCGCTCGCCGCGATCGCGGTCCAGAACCGTGCAAGCTTGTCCTGCGCCGCGGCGCGACTTTCGTTCAGCCCGCAGGCCAGCAGCACGGCATTGATCGCGCCGGCGCTGGTGCCGCTGATGGCGCCGATGGCGAGGTCCGGCTCATCCAGCAGCCGGTCGAGCACGCCCCAGGTGAACGCACCATGCGAGCCGCCGCCCTGCAGCGCGAGATTGAGGGGCCGCCGGCCGGCAACCGCATCGGGCGCTGCCGCGGGCAGGAACGCAAAGCTTTGCTGACGCATCGCGCGGGCGATCCGGGACAACCAGCGGGACACGGCACGCCGCCGCCGCATGGCAAACTGCCCAGCGGCCGAGGCGGCGGGCCCCATCCGGCTACTTGCGCTGCGTGATCTGCGGGTCGCTGATGCCGTCGTCGTAGGGCGCCGGCATGGCGTGCGGGGTGGGACGCGGGGCTGGCTTTTCGCCAGCCGTACGCTTGGCGGCTTCCGCCGCCGTGTTGCTCGCTACCCAATCCTTGGCGGGAGCCAGCCAAACCTGTTCGTCCGAGGTATAGGGCCACATGGCAAAACGTCTCCAATTGCTTCGGGCATTTCGTCGCCGGCCCCTGATTCGCGACTCGAAATGTTGCACTGCACGATCCCTATCTTGTTATATTGGCAGTTAATTTCAAATGAATTTTGCAATGCAGCATAACCGGGTGTGACGCTTTATTAGGCATTGCGGTCTGGACGCCACGGCTCCCGCCTCTTTATATTGCATTGCAAAACAACGCCTTGAAGGCGGCCAGGACGCATCGTTTGGATCAGGGGTGCAAAATGTGCAGCGCAGCCACGCCGGAACATGGACCGGATCGCGGGGCCAAGGAGGCAAAAGGCCACGCGCGGGAACAGCCCTGGCTGTTCCGCACCTATGCCGGCCATTCCTCGGCCAAGGCGTCCAACGCGCTCTATCGCACCAACCTCGCGCGCGGCCAGACCGGCCTCTCGGTCGCCTTCGATCTGCCGACCCAGACCGGCTATGACCCCGACCATGCGCTGGCCAAGGGCGAGGTCGGCAAGGTCGGCGTGCCGGTCAGCCATCTGGGCGACATGCTGGCGCTGATGGACGGGCTGCCGCTCGACCGCATGAACACCTCGATGACCATCAACGCCACGGCGCCGTGGCTGTTCGCGCTCTACATCGCCGCGGCGGAGAAGCAGGGTGTCGCCCGCGCCAGCCTGCAGGGCACGGTGCAGAACGACATCATCAAGGAATACCTCTCGCGCGGCACCTACATCTTCCCGCCGGAACCCAGCCTGAAGCTCACCGCCGACGTGATCGCCTTCGCCTATCGCGAGGTGCCGAAATGGAACCCGACCAACGTCTGCTCCTACCATCTGCAGGAAGCGGGCGCGACGCCGGAGCAAGAGCTGGCCTATGCGCTGGCGACGGCCATCGCGGTGCTTGACCGGGTGAGGGAGCGCGTGCCGGCCGAAGATCTGCCGCAGGTGGTCGGGCGCATCAGCTTCTTCGTCAATGCCGGGCTGCGCTTCATTACCGAGCTCTGCAAGATGCGCGCCTTCGGCGAATTGTGGGACGAGATCGCGCGCGCGCGCTACGGAGTCGAAGATCCGAAGCTGCGCCGCTTCCGCTACGGCGTGCAGGTGAACTCGCTCGGCCTCACCGAGCAGCAGCCGGAGAACAACGTCTACCGCATCCTGCTGGAGATGCTGGCCGTCACCCTGAGCAAGGATGCCCGCGCCCGCGCGGTGCAATTGCCGGCCTGGAACGAGGCGCTCGGCCTGCCGCGGCCCTGGGACCAGCAATGGTCGCTGCGCCTGCAGCAGATCCTGGCCTTCGAGACCGACCTCCTCGAATACGACGACATCTTCAACGGCTCGCGCGTCATCGACGCCAAGGTCGAAACGCTGAAGGTCGCGGCACGCACCGAGCTGGCGCGCATCGCGGAGATGGGCGGCGCGGTCGCCGCCATCGAGACCAGCTACATGAAGCAGCGCCTGGTCGAATCCAACGCCCGGCGGCTGGCCGCGATCGAGGCCGGCGAGCAGGTCGTCGTCGGCGTCAACAAGTTCACCGAGAGCGCGCCCTCCCCGCTCACCGCAGCCGAGGATGGCGGCATCCTCACCGTCGACGCGGCGGCGGAGCGCGAGGCCGTCGAGCGGCTGAAGGCCTGGCGCGCCCAGCGCGATTCGGGTGCGGCCGCGGCGGCGCTGCAGCGCCTGGAAGCCGATGCCCGTGCCGGCCGCAACGTGATGGAATCCTCCATCGCCTGCGCCCATGCCGGCGTGACCACCGGCGAATGGGGTGCGGCCTTGCGCAAGGTGTTCGGTGAATACCGCGCACCGACCGGCGTCGCCCGCGCGGCGGTGGAATCCGGCCACGGCGACCTGGCGCGCGTGCGCGCGCGGGTCGAGGAGGTCTCCGCCAGGCTCGGCCGGCGCATCAAGATCCTGGTCGGCAAGCCCGGCCTCGATGGCCATTCGAACGGTGCCGAGCAGATCGCGGTGCGCGCCCGTGATGCCGGCATGGAAGTGGTCTATGAGGGCATTCGCCTGACCCCCGCCGAGATTGCCAATGCGGCGTTGGAGGAAGGCGTGCATGTGATCGGCCTTTCGATCCTCTCCGGCTCGCATATCACGCTGGTGGGCGAGATCCTGGAGCGGCTGAAGGCGAGCGGCCTCGGCTCCGTACCCCTCATCGTCGGCGGCATCATCCCCGTCGAGGATGCGGACCGGCTTAAAGCCATGGGCGTCGCCCGCGTCTACACGCCAAAGGACTACGATATCGGCCGCATCATGGGCGAGATTGTCGAGATCGTCGCGGCCTCCGCTTCCCGCGCGGCCTAGGGAGCGATCGGCGATGTTCCGCGAGATCGCCGCCTACTCCCGCTCGCCGCAGTTCAACGATCGATTCCGGTCGGAGTTCCGCGACCTGCTGCGCTGGCGCCGCGACGTGCGCCATTTCCGCACCGACCCGATTGCCGAGGCGCTGGTCGACGAACTGCTCGACCTCGCCTGCCTGGCGCCCTCGGTCGGCAATGCGCAGCCCTGGCGTTTCGTCAGCGTCGACGCGGCTGCGAACCGCGCCGCGATCATCGCCAATTTCGAGCGCGCGAACGAGCGGGCGCTGTCCGGCTACCAGGGCGAACGGGCGCAGCTCTACGCCGGGCTGAAACTCGCCGGCCTCAAGGAGGCGCCGCGCCATCTGGCGGTCTTCTGCGACGAGGCAACCGCGCAGGGCGCCGGCCTCGGCCGCCAGACCATGCCGGAGACGCTGCGCTATTCCGCCGTGCTCGCCGTGCACACGCTTTGGCTGGCTGCCCGGGTGCGCGGATTGGGGATCGGCTGGGTGTCGATCCTCGACCCGCAGGAGGCGGCGCAACAGCTCGCCGTGCCGCAAGACTGGACGCTCGTCGCCTATCTTTGCCTCGGCTGGCCCACGGAAGACCATGACCAGCCCGAATTGCAGCGCCTCGGCTGGCAGGCCCGCGAAGCCGCCTGCCGGCAGGTGCTGCAGCGGTAGCCGTCAGGGCTCCAGCGTCAGCACGCCGTTCTCGACCCGCCAACCGCTGAGGCGGTTGAGGAAGGCCATGCCGAGCAGGCTGTCGGACATCTCCGCGCCATTGACCGTCGCCGGCATGTCGGTGATGTCGATGGGGCCGACGATCAGGCTTTGCAGCCGCACCGAGGCGCCGCGCACGGTGCCGTTGGCGGTTTCGGCGAATTGCGTGAAGCTGAGCGTCGCCGGATCCAGGCCGATGCGTCGCGCATCGTCGGGCGCCAGCACCACGTCGGTGGCCCCGGTATCGACCAGGAAGGTGAGGCGTGCACCGTTGACGATGGCCTGGATGCGGAAATGCCCGTCGGGGCCGGCGCTGAAATGGATGGTGCCGTCATCCTCCATTGTGCCCTGGGTCGGCGACAATTCGCCGAGGATGCGGTCGCGGATCATGGCGGCATCCTGGCGGAAGGAGAACACCCCGATCAGGACCAGGAAGATCACCGCCCAGATCGCGGCATTGCGGAGCGCGGTCTTCGGCTGCAGCCGCCAGCCGGCGATGAGCGAAGACCCCAGCAACGCGATCCAGCCGACCTTGTAGAGGATGCTCATCCGGTTGTCGGGATCGCTGAGCGTGCCGGGAAAGCGGTTCTCGAGGAACAGCACCAGCAGAATCGTGGCGCCCAACAGCAGCGCGAACCAAATCCAGGTAGGCCTCACCTGACCCTCCACATCCCCGGGGGCCAGAATAGAAAAGTGCGGCCGATCCCACAAGCGCGGGGCGCCTGCGGCATCGGCCGCCAGTGTTGCGGGAGGCACCCCGCGGGAGATTCGGAAGCGTGCGGCGGGCGCGGCCGCAACTCACTGCGCGGGCTTCAGGGCTTGCGCGATTTCCACCAATTCGATGAACTCGGCGCGATAGCCATCCTCGTCGCCGCCACGCGCGTCCCGCGCGGCGGCCGCGATCTGCTCGAAGCCGAACGCGCCGAGGTATTCGCCGCCGCGCAGCTTCTGCCCGAAAGCGGCAACCGCGGCGGCAAAGCGCGTATCCGCCGGCGCTTCACCCGGATCGCGCAAGGCGGCGACGGAGAGCGGCGTCTCGATCAGCTTCGACACGTCCCCGTCCGGTGCCTTGTAGCGCAGGCGCAGGAAGGCGAACTCGGTCGCCTTCGGGTCCGGCTTGCCGTCGGACTGCCCACCGCCATAGCGCAGGGGGTCGACGCGCAGGCCCTTGGAGCCCTTGAGGGCGATCTCGTAGATCGCGGTCACCGTATGGCCGGCGCCGATCTCGCCGGCGTCCTTCCGGTCGTTGTTGAAATCCTCGCGGTTAAGGGCGCGATTCTCGTAGCCGATCAGGCGATACTCGTCGACCACCGCCGGATTGAACTCGATCTGGATCTTCACGTCCTTGGCGATGGTCTGGATGGTGCCGTCGAGCTGGTCGATCAGCAGGCGCTTCGCCTCCTTGATCGAATCGACGTAGCCGTAATTGCCGTTGCCGACATCGGCGATCTGCTCCATCAGCGCGTCGTTGTAATTGCCCTCGCCGAAGCCCAAGGTGGTCAGCGACACCTTGCTTTCGCGCGCGTCCTCGATCATCGCCTTCAACTGGTCGATGTCGGTGACGCCGACATTGAAATCGCCGTCCGTCGCCAGGATCACGCGGTTGATGCCGCCCTTGACCATCGCCTGCTTCGCCGTGGCGTAGGCGAGCTGCAAGCCTTCGCCGCCCGCCGTCGACCCGCCGGCCTCCAGCCGGTCGAGCGCGGCCTTGATCTTCTCCCTGTCCTTGCCCTTGGTCGGCTCGAGCACCAGGCCGGCGGC
>JBGAGP010000149.1:0-11391 GCA_044226685.1 Dongiaceae bacterium | reverse complement strand
CGATGTCGAGGTGCGACCACAACACGCCCTTCTGCACGAAGCGCTGCAGGAACTCGGCGGCGGTGATGCTGCCGGCGTTGCGGCTGCCGCTGATGTTCTTCACGTCGGCGGCGGGACTGTCCATCATCTTGTTGTAGGCGGGCGCCAGCGGCATACGCCAGAGCAGCTCGCCGGTCGCCTTGCCGCTCTCGGCCAGCTGTTCGGCCAGCTTGTCGTCATTGGCGTACATGCCGCCATAGACGGTGCCGAGAGCGATCAGGATGGCGCCGGTCAAGGTCGCCAGGTCGATCATCATCTTCGGCTTGAAATTCTCCTGGCAGTACCACATGGCGTCGGCCAGCACGAGGCGGCCTTCGGCGTCGGTGTTCAGCACTTCGATGGTCTGGCCCGACATCGAGGTGACGATGTCGCCCGGACGCTGGGCGGAACCCGAGGGCATGTTCTCCACCAGCCCGACCACGCCGATGGCGTTGACCTTGGCCTTGCGCGCGGCCAGCGCCCGCATGGTGCCGATGACCGCGGCGGAACCGGCCATGTCCCATTTCATGTCTTCCATGCCGGCGGCCGGCTTGATCGAGATGCCGCCGGTGTCAAAGGTGACGCCCTTGCCGACGAAGGCAACCGGCTTGGCCTTGGCGTCCGACGCACCCAGCCATTGCATGACCACCAGCTGGCTTTCCCGCTCGCTGCCCTGGCCGACGCCGAGCAGGGCGCCCATGCCGAGCCGCGTCATCTCCTTCTCGCCCAGGACCTCGACCTTGACGCCGAGTTCGGTGAGCTTGCGCGCCTCCGCGGCGAGCGTCACCGGATAGATGACGTTGGCCGGCTCCGAGACCAGGTCGCGGGCGAAGTTGACCGCGTCCGCGGTCTTGTCCAGCGGGTCGAAGTCCTTGCGCGCGGCGTTGACGTCTGCGGTCAGCACGGTGAAGCGCTTGAGGCTCGGCTTCTGCTCCGGCTTCTCCTTGGTCTTGTATTTGTCGAAGCGGTAGGTGCGCAGCCGGGCGCCATAGGCGACGTTGGCCGCAAGCTCGGCTTCCGACAGCTTCGCGTCGGGCAGCGGTTCGATCCAGACGGCCGCCTCTTTCTCGCCGGCGCCGTTCAAGGCCGCCACCAGCCGCCCGCCGAGGGATTGCGCCGCCAAGGCGTCATATTTCGCCGGCGCGCCGATCCCGGCCAGGATGATGCGCGTGGCGTCGATCCCGGCCGGGGCCAGGAGGGTCAGGAACTCTTCCGCGCCACCCTTGAAGCGGCTGGCCTCCAGCGCGCGGCCGATGGCGCCCTTGGTCGCCTTGTCCAGCTGGTTGGCGAGCTTGCCCAATTTGCGCCCTTCGGCGACCAGGGCGACGATGGTGCCGGTGTTCGGAACTTCCGGCTTGGCGAACGCGACTTTCATGGATGGACCTCGTGGGCAGGATTCGCCGCGGCGGGCGCCCGGCGGCTCTGAAACTGGCTCGTGGCAGCACTCTTCGCAGGCTTTTCGCAAGCTGTCCAGGGGGCCGCGCGACTTTGGCTAAAGCCATGAAAAATGTAGACGATTGCCGACAACGTGCTACTTTACCCCGGCCTTTTCGAGGGCCAAGCGAGGCCAGCTCTTGGGCGGCAGAGGACCCGAATCAAATGGGTCCCGAAGGCAGGGTTTTGGCATAGGCGGTTTGCGCGCCGGCCCCTCCGGGGCTGGCCACAGGCGTCTCTGGGGGAGTGATCGTTTCATCGTGGCGGCGCGGCGACGCAATCTGGCGCATTTCATGCGAAGCGGCCTGGTGCCGGCGGTCCTCGCCGCCGGCATGGGCTTGGCGCTTGCCGCCGCGCCGGCCCGGGCGCAGGACGTCGTCTTCCCGCAGGCGCCGAACATGACGCCGTTCACGGCGGTTCCGGCCAAGCCCGGCACGCTCGGCGCCGAGCAGGGCGATGACATCAACCTGATCGCCGACGAGGTCGGCCACGACGAGAATCTGGGCATCTTCGTCGCCCGCGGCCATGTCGAGATCCTGCGCAGCGGCAAGATCGTCAAGGCCGACGTGGTCACCTACAACGAGCGCACCAAGCGCATCACCGCCGCCGGCAACGTGGTGATCCTGGAGCCCGATGGCGACACCCAGTTCGCCAGCTATGCCGACGTCACCGACGACGTGAAGGAAGGCATCCTGCGCGACTTCCGCATGCTGCTGAAGGACAACGCCCGGCTCGCCGCCAGCTCCGCCGAGCGGCTCGACCAGAACCGCAGGGAAGTGTTGCACAAGGGCGTCTACACCCCCTGCGCGCCCTGCGCCACCGACCCCAGCCGGGTGCCGCTGTGGCAGGTCAAAGCCTATGAGGCGGTGCGCGACAAGGTGAACAAGACCATCACCTATCACAACGCCTGGCTCGAGATGTTCGGCGTGCCGGTGTTCTATACGCCGTGGTTCCGGCACCCCGATTTCGGCGTGAACCGGCAGACCGGGTTCCTGTCGCCGTCGCTCAATTTCTCCAGCAAGTCCGGCACCCAGGTGCGCACGCCCTATTACGTCACGCTCGGGCCGGACAAGGACGTGACCTTCACGCCGATTTTGCGCTTCGGCGGCGAGTTGCAGGAAGGCCCGGGGGCGGTCGGCATGCTGGAATACCGCCAGCGGGTCCGCAACGGCCGCTTCCGCCTGCAGGGTTCCGGCACGGTCGAAGACCGGCTGTCGGAAGAGATCAATTCGGACGAGCGGCACGAATTGCACAACGAGTTGCGCGGCCATGTCGAGGGCGACGGCCTGTTCAACATCAACGACGACTGGCGGACCGGGTTCGATTTCAAGGCGACCTCGGACAAGGCCTATCTCAAGCGCTTCCATCTCGGCTCGCGCGACATCCTGACCGACACCGCCTGGGTCGAGGGCTTCTTCGGCCGCTCCTACGCCAACGCCCGCGCCTACGCGTTCCAGACGACGCGGGGCAGCCTGCAGGGCGATCAGCTGCCGATCATCGCGCCGATGCTGGATTATCGCTTCGTCGGCGAGCCGGGCGCCGCCGGGGCCTATTGGGGCGTCGATGCCAACTTCATGAACCTGCGCCGCGTCGACGGGCGAGAGGTGGTGCGCATCGCCGCCGAGCCCTATTGGACGCTGCCCTATACCAGCTCGATCGGCGACATCTACCGCCTGACGCTGTCGATGCCGACCACGATCCATGTCGCCCACGACGTCGACCCGGACAGCGACGCGCGCGATGCGCAGAATGACAGCGATTTCGACGGCACCGTGTTCCAGGCGGTGCCCAAGCTCACCTTCGACTGGCGCTATCCGTTGGTGCGCGCGACGCCGACCTTCACCCAGGTCTTCGAGCCGATCTTCCAGCTGGTGGCGGCGCCGGACACCGGCAATACCGGCAAGATCCCCAACGAGGACAGCCGCGCCTTCGAGCTCGACGACACCAACATCTTCCTCCGCGACCGTTTCGCCGGCTGGGACCGCGCCGATACCGGGACCCGGGTGACCTATGGCGCCAACTGGTCCGGCTTCCTGCCCGGCAACGGCGCCATCAACGCCTTCATCGGCCAGAGCTTCCAGCTCGACCACGACGACAATGACGAGTTCCGCGAGAGCGGCGGCATCCAGGACGACCTGACGGACGTGGTCGGGCGCGTGCAGCTGCGGCCCGGCAACGGTATCGACCTCAGTTACCGTTTTCGCTTCGACGTCGACGAGGGCAGCTTCCAGCGCCACGAGGCGCGCGCCGCGTACGGCAACGAATACGGCTATGTCGCCGGCGCCTATGCCTTCATCAATTCCGACGGCATCGAGTTCGAGGATCGCGAACAAGTGAGCGCCGCGGTGGGCACCTATTTCGCGGACTACTGGTCTGTGAACGCCAGTTCGGCCTATGATCTGGCGGAGAATCGGCTTTTGTCGATCGGCGGCGGGCTGAAATATCTCGACGAGTGCTTCGGGATGGATTTCTCCGCCACCTATACGCCCGCGGGCGATACGGAGGAGACCGAAGGCGACTTCGCGTTCTTCTTCTCCTTCAACTTCAAGAACCTCGGCGGCATCGACGTGCCGTTCTAGGTTGCCAGACAGAGATGCGGATGCGACGTAGCGTGATGGTCAGATTTACCCGGCGCCTTGCCCCATGCCTCGCCATGGCGATCGCCCTTGTCGCGGGCGTTCCGCAGCTGCCGGCGACGGCGCAGGATTCCATGCGCATCGCCGCCGTGGTCAACGACGACATCATCAGCGAGCTCGACATCTACATGCGGCTCAAGATGGCGATGCTGTCGGCCCATCTCGAGGACACGCCGGAGACCCGCGACCGCCTGATGCCGCAAGTGCTGCGCAACCTGATCGACGATCGCCTGAAGCTGCAGGAAGCGAAGCGCGAGGGCATCCGGGTCAATCCGGCCGACATCGAAAAGCGCATCAACGCGATCGGCGAGCGCAACAAGATGTCACGCGAGGAGCTGGAGACGTTTCTCCGCGGCAACGGCATCCTGCCCGAGGCGCTGGCCGACCAGATGAACGCGGACCTGAGCTGGGCGCGGCTGGTGCAGCGCAAGCTCCGCCCGCGCATCACCATCACCGACCAGGAGATCAACGACGAGGCCAAGCGCATCCGCGCCACCGTCGGGCAGACCGAGTACAAGCTCTACCAGATCTTCCTGGCGGTCGACGCCCCTGACCAGGAGGCGTCGATCCGCGATTCGGGCGAGCGCCTGATCGAGCAATTGAATAGCGGTGCCGATTTCGAATCCCTCGCCACCGAGTTCTCCCAGGACGAAGGCGCCCTCAAGGGCGGCGATTGGGGCTGGCTGCGGCTGGACCAGATGGAACCGGCGGTGGCCAAGGAGATCCAGTCAGCACCGACCGGCCAGGTGGTGGGCCCGGTGCGCGGCACCGGCGGCTACTACATCGCCTTTGCCAAGGAGACCCGCGTCTCCGGCGCCACCGATACCGCCGACGGCACCGTCAACGTCAAGCAGCTGCTCTGGCCGCTCACCGCCAACGCGGCCGAGAACGAGGTTAACCGCGCGATCTCCCAGGCCAAGACCCTGGCGCCGCAGATCGAGGGATGCTCGCAGATGTCGCAGATCGCCGCCGACGCCGCGCCGGCGGTCTACCGCGAGCTCGGCAACGTGCTGGTCAGCGACCTGCCGAAAGAAGCGCGCAACATGGCGATCAACCTGCCGATCGACGTGCCGTCGGATCCGATCCGCACCAGCCAGGGCATTGTCCTCTACGTGATCTGCGATCGGCAGTCCGGGGACGACGAGGCGCTGTCGCGCACCGCCATCGCCGACCGGCTCGGCCAGCAGCGGCTGGAGACCCTGGCGCGCGGCTATCTGAGCGACCTGCGGCGGGCGGCGGTGATCGACATCCGCCTATGACGGCGGAAGACGGCCTGCCGCCGCTGCGCGAGGTCATCGCCAGATACGACCTCGCGGCGCGGCGCTCGCTCGGCCAGAACTTCCTGTTCGACCTCAACCTCACGGCCAAGATCGCCCGCGCCGCCGGCGATCTTGGCAACGGCACGGTGATCGAGATCGGCCCGGGGCCGGGCGGCCTCACCCGGGCACTGCTTGCCCACGGCGCCAGGCAGGTGATCGCCATCGAGCGCGACACGCGCTGCCGCGGCGCGCTGGCGGAGATCGCGGCGGCCTATCCGGGACGCCTCACCGTGATCGAGGGCGATGCCCTGGCGACGGATTGCGCCGCGCTGGGCCAGGCGCCGCGCCGCATCGTCGCCAACCTGCCCTACAACATCGCGACGCCGCTGATCATCCGCTGGCTGCAGGCGGGGCCGGCATTCAAGTCCATCACCGTCATGGTGCAGCGCGAAGTCGCCGACCGGCTGACCGCCGCGCCGCGCACCAAGGATTACGGGCGGCTGAGCGTGATGACACAATTTCTCGCCAAGCCGCGCCGCCTGTTCGACGTGCCGCCGCGTGCCTTCGTGCCGCCGCCCAAAGTGACGTCCAGCGTGGTCGAGCTGATCCCGCTGCCGGAGCCGGCGGCCCAGGCACGGATCGAGGACCTCGAGCGCGTCACCCAGGCCGCCTTCGGCCAGCGCCGCAAGATGCTGCGCCAGAGCCTGCGCAGCCTGGGGGTGGAGGAGATCGAGGGATTGCTGGCGGCGGCGGAGATCGCGCCCACCGCCCGCGCAGAGGAACTCAGCATCGCGCAATTCGCCGCCTTGGCGCGGGCGCTCCGTGCGCGGCGGGAGCCTGCCTAGTTCCGGAAGTAGCTACACGTCATCCCAAGGCTTGGCCGTGCCATGACGAAGAGCGGTCAGGTGGGGGCTACTGCCCTTCGCGCAGGCCCTTCACGAACTCGGCGAGGCCGATCTGGCGCTGGCGCTTCAGACGCTCGGCGGTGAGGATCGCGCGCACCCGCGCGACGCTGGCGTCGAGGTCCTCGTTCACGATGATGTAGTCGTATTCGGCCCAATGGCTCATCTCGTCGGACGCCTTGGCCATGCGCTTGGCGACCACTTCGGCGCTGTCCTGGGCGCGGGTCTTCAGGCGCTGCTCCAGCGCGCGCATCGACGGGGGCAGGATGAAGACGGCCACCAGGTCATCGCGCGCCGACTGCCCGAGCTGCTGCGTGCCCTGCCAGTCGATGTCGAACAGCACGTCCTGGCCGCCGGCGAGCGAGCGTTCCACCGGCTTGCGCGGCGTGCCGTAGTAGTGGTCGAAGACCTTGGCGTATTCGAGGAACTCGCCGCGATTGACCATCAGGTCGAACTCGGTGGGCTCGACGAAATGATAGTCGACGGCGTTGCGCTCGCCCGGCCGCATCGGCCGCGTGGTGGCGGAGATCGACAGCGCCAGGCCGGGCTCCAGCCCCATCAGGCGGCGCGAGATGGTCGTCTTTCCCGCGCCGGATGGCGAAGAGAGCACCAGCATCAGGCCGCGCCGGCGGATATCGACAAATCCCGATGGCCGCGCCGCTTCCAGATTCATCGCCGAGCCTGCCCCGCTACTCGATGTTCTGCGCCTGCTCGCGCAGCTGCTCGATGGCTGCCTTAAGCTCGATGCCCAGATTGGTCAAGGCCAGATCGTCCGCCTTGGAGCAGAGCGTGTTGGCCTCTCGGTTGAACTCCTGGCACAGGAAATCGAGGCGCCGGCCGATGGCGCCGCCCTGGTCGAGCAGGCCGCGTGCCGCGGCAACGTGGGCGCCAAGGCGGTCCAGTTCCTCGCGCACGTCGGCCTTGGCGGCGATGAGGGCCACTTCCTGCGCCAGGCGCTCCTCGGAGAGGTTGGCGACCGGCGGCAACAACTCGGCGAGTTGTTTGGCGAGCCGCGCCCGGATCGCTGCCGGCTGCGCCGCCGCGGCGCCGGCCGAGGCTTTCGACAGGCGCTCGATCTCGCCCAGATGCTGGCGCGTGATAGTGTCGAGCTTCCCGCCCTCCTCCAGCCGCGCCTTCTGGAGATCGCCCAAAGCGGTGTTGAAATCGGCCTGCATCGCCTTGAGCCGCTTCTCCATCATCTCGGGCGCCACCACCTGCTCCTCGATCTCGAGCACGCCCTTGAGGCCGATCAGGCCGTCGAGTCGCGGCGGCGCCGCGTCGATCCTGCCCTTCAGGCCCTGCAGCACCTGGCTCAATTGGGCCAGCGCCGCCTCGTTCACGCGGAAGGCTGGTGCCGCCTGCTTGTCGTCGACGATGAGATTGACCGAGAGATTGCCGCGCTTCAGCCGCTCGGCGCTGGCCGCGCGCACGATGCCGTCCAGCGGCTCGTAGCCACCGGGCAGCTTGCAGCGCACGTCGAGATTGCGCCCGTTCACGCACTTCAACTCCCAGGCCCAGAGAAAGTCGCCGATCGACCCCTGGCGCCGGGCGAAGCCGGTCATGCTGGCAATGGTCACGCAGTCCCCCGCGATATTTCGCCGGCGAGTCGTCGCGCGCACCGGCAGGCGGCGGGCATCTTCCGGCATGGCTCGACATCTGGCAAGGTTGCCCCGCCATGCCGCCGCTCGAATCCGCCCTGCCTCGCCATGTCCTGATCACCGGCGCCAGTTCCGGCATCGGCGAGGCCCTGGCGCTCGCCTATGCCCGACCCGGCGCGCTGCTGTCGCTGACCGGGCGGGACGTGGGGCGCCTCGCAGCCGTGGCCGCTGCCGCAGAAGCGCGCGGCGCGCATGTGCGCCAGGCCATTCTCGATGTGCGTGACGTGGCGGCCACCGCGGAGTGGGCGATCGCCGCCGACCAGGCGCAGCCGGCCGATCTGCTGGTCGCCAATGCCGGCATTTCCGGCGGCACTCATGGCGGTCCGGAATCCGCCGAGCAGACCCGCGCCGTGTTCGCGGTCAATCTCGATGGCGTGGTCAACACCGTGCTGCCGCTGGTACCCCGCATGATGGCCCGCGGTGGCGGGCAGATCGCGATCATCTCATCGCTCGCCGGGCATCGCGGCTTTCCGGGCGCTCCCGCCTATTGCGCCAGCAAGGCGGCGGTGAAGGTGTGGGGCGAATCGCTACGCGGCGAACTGGCCGCAAGCGGCGTGAAGGTGAACGTGGTGATGCCCGGCTTCGTGAAAAGCCGCATGACCGACGTGAACGATTTCCCGATGCCGTTCTTCATGTCGGCGGAAAAGGCGGCGGAGATCATCCGCAAGGGCCTGGCGCGCGACCGCGCCCGCATCGCCTTTCCGTGGCAGACCGCGCTGATCGCCTGGGCCATCGGCATGGCCTCGCCGGCGATCACCGATCCGCTGCTGCGAAAACTGCCGAAGAAGAACTAGGCGCCGCCCTATTCCGCCGTCTGCTGCTTCTGCACCTTGCGCCAGGCGGCGACATTCTTGTTGTGCTCGTCCAGGGTCCTGGCGAAGGCGTGGCCGCCGGTGCCGTCGGCGACGAAGTAGAGTTCCTTGTGCTTCATCGGCCGCAGCACCGCCTGGATCGCCGCGAGGCCGGGATTGGCGATCGGTCCCGGCGGCAGGCCCTTCACCACATAGGTGTTGTAGGGGCTGTCGATCTTGAGGTCGTCATAGGTCAGGCCGCGGTTGAGCTTGGACTTGCCGAGGGTCACCGCGAAGATCACAGTCGGGTCGGATTGCAGCGGCATGCCCTTCCTCAGGCGGTTGTAGAACACGCCGGCAATGCGAGCGCGCTCATCCGCCTTCGAGGTCTCCTTCTCGACGATGGAGGCGAGCACCACCGCTTCCTCGACCGACTTCAGCGGCAAATCGGGATCGCGCTTCGGCCATTCCGCGGCGATCGCCTGCCGCATCGCCTCGCTCATCCGCTCGACCACCGCCGCGCGGCTCTCGCCACGCAGGAACTGGTAGGTTTCCGGCAGCAGCGTGCCTTCCGCCGGCTTCACCTCCGGCAGCGGCCCGTCGAGCAGCGCCGCCGCGGTCACCAGGTCCAGCACCTCGCGCACCGTGAGGCCCTCCGGGATCGTCAGCTGGTGGGTGATCGACTTGCCGGCGATCATGATTCCCATGGCGGCGCTGGGCGAGGTCGCCTTGGGGAAGACGTATTCGCCGGCCAGCAGCGGCTTGTCCTTGGAGAACAGGCGCACGCCCAGCTTGAAGATGTCGGCGTTGTCGATGACGCCTTCATCGCGCAGCAACTGGGCGATGGCGGAAACGCCGGTTCCCTTCGGAATGACGACGATCTTGTCCTCCGGCAGCGGGCCGGCACCGGTGAAGCTGGCGAAGAGGTAATAGGCGAAGGCGGCGGCGGCGATGGCCAGCGCGCCAAGCACGGCTATGACGAGGTTCAGGAGCCGGCGCATCGCCTTACGCTCCCGTGTCGATCGGCTACTGGACCGGCGTGAAGATCAGGCTGGCGTTGGTGCCGCCGAAGCCGAAGGAGTTCGACAGGGCGGCGCGGATCTTGCGCGGCTTCGCCTGCTTCGGCGCCAGATCGATGTCACAGCCCTCCGACGGGTTGTCGAGATTGAGGGTCGGCGGCGCCACCTGGTCGCGCAGCGCCAGGATGGAGAAGATCGCCTCCACCGCGCCGGCGGCGCCCAGCAGATGGCCGATCGCCGACTTGGTCGACGACATGGTGAGCTTGTAGGCGTGGTCGCCGAACAGGCGCTTTACCGCGCCCAGCTCGATCTCGTCGCCGAGCGGGGTCGAGGTGCCGTGGGCGTTGATGTAGTCGATGTCGTCGATGTTCATCTCGGCCCGCTTCAGCGCCATCTGCATGCAGCGATAGCCGCCATCGCCGGTCTCGGACGGCGCGGTGATGTGGTAGGCGTCGCCGGAGAGGCCGTAGCCGACCAGCTCGGCATAGATCTTGGCGCCGCGCGCCTTGGCATGCTCCAGCTCTTCCAGCACCACCACGCCGGCGCCTTCGCCCATGACGAAGCCGTCGCGGTCCTTGTCCCAGGGGCGCGAGCCTGCCGTCGGCCGGTCGTTGAAGCCGGTCGAGAGCGCGCGTGAGGCGCAGAAGCCGGCAATGCCGAGGCGGCTCACCGTCGCTTCGGCGCCGCCGGCGACCATCACGTCGGCGTCGCCCAGCGCGATCAGGCGCGCGGCGTCGCCCAAGGCGTGGCTGCCGGTGGCACAGGCGGTGACCACCGCGTGGTTGGGGCCGCGGAAGCCGTATTTGATCGAAACGTGGCCGGAGGCGAGGTTGATCAGGCAGGAGGGGATGAAGAACGGCGAGATGCGCCGCGGCCCCTTCTCCTTCAGCGTGACCGCGGCCTCGTAGATGCCCTGCAGCCCGCCGATGCCCGAGCCGATCAGCACGCCGGTGCGGGTCTGGCCTTCCTCGTCGGTCGGCTTCCAGCCGGAATCCTCCACCGCCTGCTGGGCAGCGCCCATGGCCATGATGATGAAGGTATCCATCTTCTTCTGGTCTTTGGGCGTGACGTAGTCGTCGGCGTTGAAGCGGCCCGAGGCCGTGTCGCCGCGCGGCACTTCGCCGGCGATCTTGCAGGGCAGGTCGGAGACGTCGCAGGACTGCACGCCCTGGATGCCGGATTCGCTCTTCAGCAACCGGTTCCAGACGTATTCCGCACCCACGCCCAACGGCGTGACCACGCCCATTCCGGTGACGACCACACGACGCATGATTTGCCTATGCTCTGCCTGCAACTTCCAGACCGGCTGAATCCAGATGAGCCCAACTCAGACCGGTGACAAGACCGATGGTGACAAGACCGGCGGGGCCGTTTTCACGCGACCCCGCGGCAATCCCGCAACCGATCCGAAGCGGCTTAGCTGGCCTTCGACTTGATGTAGTCGATGGCGTCCTTGACGGTCTGGATCTTTTCCGCGGCGTCGTCGGGAATCTCGCAGCCGAACTCTTCCTCGAACGCCATCACCAGCTCGACAGTGTCCAAGCTGTCGGCGCCCAGATCGTCGATGAAGGAGGCGGTCTCGGTCACCTTGGCTTCCTCGACACCGAGATGCTCGATCACGATCTTCTTAACCCGTTCGGCAATGTCGCTCATCGCTGTTCCCTTTGTTGATCA
>JBGAGP010000148.1:0-11547 GCA_044226685.1 Dongiaceae bacterium | reverse complement strand
GCTTCCGATTTTAGGCCGGTGACAATGCCGAGCAAGCCGCCCTACATCCCGTGCAGGACGGTGGTGGCGTTGCCGCTCTTCAGGTTGCGGTAGCGCGCCAATGCCCAGAGCGGGAAGAACGCGCGATAGCCGTGGTAGCGCAGATAGAAGACGCGCGGGAAACCGACGGCGGTGTAGTGCTCCTCCGGCCACAGGCCGTCCGCCGATTGCGTGTCGACCAGATACCGCACGCCGCGTTCCACCGCGGGATCGTCGACCTCGCCCGCCGCCATCAGGCCGAGCAGCGCCCAGGCGGTCTGCGACGGCGTCGAGTCCTTGCCCTCGCCGCGCGGGCCGTTCTCCCAGTACGAAGCGCCGTCCTCGCCCCAGCCGCCATCCGCGCGCTGCCTGGCGCGCAGGAATCCGGCGGCCTTGCGCATCGCCGGATGCGCCGGCGGCAACCCCGCCGCGTTGAGCGCGCAGAGCACCGACCAGGTGCCGTAGATGTAGTTGGTGCCCCAGCGGCCGAACCAGGCGCCGTCTTGCTCCTGCTCGCGCAGCAGATAGTCGATGGCCGCCTTCACCTTCGGATGGTCGGCCTTGTAGCCGAGCTGCGCCAGCATGGAGAGACAGCGCGCCGAGACGTCGGCCGTCGGCGGGTCGAGCAGCGCGCCATGATCGGCGAACGGAATGTGGTTCAGGTAGTAGTATTCGTTGTCGGCGTCGAAGGCGCCCCAGCCGCCGTTCTTGCTCTGCAGGCCGAAGATCCATTCGACGGCGCGATCGATGCTTTCGCGATAGCGCTCGCGGTCGGCGCGGTCCATCGCCATTACCACCACGGCGGTGTCGTCGACATCGGGATAGTAGTCGTTGCGGTATTGGAACGCCCAGCCGCCGGGCCGCACGTTCGGGCAGTTCACCGCCCAGTCGCCGTAGACGTCGAGGATCTGGCGGTCCTTCAGCCAATCCAGCGCCGGGCCGACGCGCTTGGCGGCTTCGCCGCCCGCCTCCAGCAACGCATGGGCGGCAAGCCCGGTGTCCCAGACCGGCGACAGGCAGGGCTGGCAATAGGCGCGCTCTTCCTGCACGACCAGCAGCTTTTCCACGGACTGGCGCGCGATGGCGCGCTCCGGGTGATCCTCCGGATAGCCGAGCACGTCGTACATCATCACCGAGTTGGCCATCGCCGGATAGATCGCGCCGAGCCCGTCCTCGCCGTTCAGGCGTTTCGCCACCCATTCCACCGCCAGCTTGATGCTGCGCTCCCGCACGCTGGGCGGGAACAGCTTCTGGCCCGGCTGCAGCATGCGGTCGACATTGCGGAAGAAGGTAGGCCAGAAACCCTGGCGCTTCATGTTGTACCAGTTGCCCACCTGCTCCGGCGGCGTCACGAACAGCTCGCGCACCCCGACTCCGCGTCGGTTGCGCGCCATCGGCTTCTTCGCCATCAGCACCAGCAATGGAACGATAACCGTGCGCGACCAGTAGCTGACCTTGTCGAGGTGGAAGGGGAACCACTTGGGCAGCACCATGATCTCGACCGGCATCACCGGCACGCCGTGCCAGGGCACCTGGCCGAACAGGGCCAGTTGCACCAGGGTGAAGACGTTGGATTCCTTGGCCCCGCCGGCGCGCAGGATCGCTTCCCGCGCCCGCGTCATGCCCGGCGAGTTGATGTCCTCGCCGCACATCTTGAGGGCGTAATAGGCCTTTACGCTGGCCGACATGTTGAAATCGCCGGCATGGAACAGCGGCCAGCCGCCGTGTTCGCCCTGGATCGACCATAGATAGCGCACGATCTTGCGCTCAAGCTCCGGCACGTCGGGCTCGCCCAGGAAATGGCGCAGCAGAACGTATTCCGCGGGAATCGTGGCATCGGCCTCCAGTTCGAAGGCCCAATGCCCGTCCGACCGCTGCAGCGCCAGCAACGCATCCGCCGAACGGTCGATGCCGGCCTCGAGGCGCCCCGTTAGATTGCGGAGATCCGTGGCGCGCGCCGCAGTGCCGCGACCATTCATTCTAGAACCATTCTAATGTTGATGGGCCCGCCGCAGGATGCTGGAAGTCAGGGTGTATTTCAACCCGCTCGCCACATTCATTAACCACGCTCGATGCGACGGTCCGTCCCCTGGCGAAATCGTTGCATCGCACTCCAAGATTGGCATTAGATCACCCCGCAGCAGGAAAGACCCAACCGCGCGCATGGCAGCCAAGACCGAGGGCCGCAGCTGGTCGCCATCCCTATCGCAACGGATGCTCGCCATCCTTGCGGCCAGCGTTCTTGCGGTCAGTGTTCCGGCTGCCCTGGTTTTCTACTGGTTCAGCCGCGAAGCCTCGATCGCCGAATCGGAGAGGTTCCTCGAAGCCTCCACCGACCGGCGCATGTTGGGGCTCGAATACACGCTGCGCCTGGCCGAGACCAGCCTGCCGCGCTTCGCGCTCCTGCTGCGCGACGCGGCCGCGGTGCCGCCGGCGCCGGGCGAGCCGCCGCCGCTGGGCAGCCTCGTGCTCGGCAAGGGCGGCATGCTGGTCATGGCCCCCGCGAAATCACCCGACGCGGTGCGCGCCGAGATTTTCATCGACCCGCGCTATCCCGGCGACGAGGCGTTCCAGCGCCTGCATCTGCGGGCGCAGCGGCTGATCACGATCTATGCCGGCACGGTGGTCCCGCCGCTCGATTCGCTGTGGCTGCTGACCCGCAGCCGGTCGGGCGTCATCTATGCCCCGCAAGATCCGAAATTCATCGACCACGTCAGCATGGACGCGAACTACGTGGCCACGCAATGGCTCGGCCTCGGTGACCCGGCCGTCAACCCGCAGCGTGCCTTGCGCTGGACCAGGCCCGCATACGACCCGGTCCTGGGTGCCTGGCTGGTCAGCGTCGTCAAGCCGCTGGACTTCGATGGCGTATGGTTCGGCACCATCGGTCATGACCTCTACCTGGACAACCTGACCGCGCGCCTGATCGGCCAGGGCGAGTTGCCCGGCACGCAGCATTTCCTGGTCGACGAACAGGGCGACCCGATCATCGCCGGTCCCTGGCAGTCGATGTTCCAGGCCAGCCAGCTGGCGCCCGCGGCGCGCGCCGAGTTCGACAAGGCGATCGCCGCCCTGCAGGCGGCGGCCGGGAAGACCGAAGCGACCGCGCCGATCCATCTGCTGTTGAACGGC
This sequence comes from Dongiaceae bacterium, assembly GCA_044226685.1. GTDB lineage: Bacteria > Pseudomonadota > Alphaproteobacteria > Dongiales > Dongiaceae > Dongia_A. The sequence goes on along the minus strand of JBGAGP010000148.1, from coordinate 8,397 downwards.
GTTCCCGTCTCGGCGGTGATGCGCGACATCCCGACCACCGGCTGGCGTTATTTCATGGTCACGCCGGTTTCCAGCATGACCGGCGGCGCCGCCCGCGCCCTGCTGCTGTTCGGCCTGACGGCCTCGCTCGGGGTGGTACTGGTGGCGGTGGTCACCCACGTTCTGGTGCGCCGCCAGATCGTGGCGCCGGTGCGCGAGCTGGCCGGCATCGTCCGCAGCTTCGCCGCCGGCGACGCCCAGGCGCGCACCAGCATCAGTCGCAACGACGATATCGGCGACCTCGGCCGCGCCTTCAATGCGATGGCCGACCGCATCACCGCGGCGCATGACGACCTGACCATGACGCACGAGGAATTGCAGCACCGCAACGCCGCCCTGGTGCACGCCAATCGCACCAAGTCGAACTTCCTCGCCAACATGAGCCACGAGCTGCGCACGCCGCTCAACGCGATCATCGGATTCGCCGAGATCCTGCGGCACGAGATGTTCGGGCCGCTGGGCAGCGAGCGCTATACCGGCTATGTCGAGGACATCCAGCGCAGCGGCCAGCATCTGCTGTCGCTGATCAACGACATCCTGGACATGTCCAAGATCGAGGCCGGCCGCCAGCCGATGAAGCTGGAGCAGCAATCGCTGAAACCGCTGGTCGAACGCGCCCTGCGCATGGCGCAGCCGATGGCCGAGCACCGCTCGGTCCATCTCGACTTCGCCGATGGCGCCGGCGGCCTGACCGCCAATTGCGACAGCCGCGCGGTGATCCAGATGGTGGTCAACCTGGTCTCCAACGCGGTCAAGTTCTCGCCGGGCGGCGGTACCGTGCGCATCCGGCTGGAGCCCTCGAGCTTCGGCGGCGCCAAGATCAGCGTCGCCGACAACGGGCCGGGCATCGATGAAAGCGTGCTGCCGCACCTGTTCGAGGCCTATGCCCACCGCGCGGCGATGACGACCTCACGCTATGACGGCGTCGGACTCGGGCTGGCCATCACCAAGGCGCTGGTCGAGCTGCATCACGGCAGCATCCGGGTGACCACGCAGCCGGGCCGCGGCACCACCATGATCCTGGAGCTGCCGCCGACCATCGCCTAGCCGCCCGGCAGCAGTCCGGCCTCGCTGGCATTCCGGCACGGGCCTGTATAGCTTGGCCGCATGCCGGTCGACCCGGCCGGCCGAGAACGACGGTTGCAGATGACTTTGGACACCCAGCCGGCGAGGAATACCCCGCGCGGCGCCGGCACCCCGGTGCCAGGCGCGGACGGCCAGTCGCCAGCGCGAAACCCCCTGAGCGGCCTGGACGGCAGGCCCGATCAGGCGACGGCGCCCGGCGCCACGGATCGCGCCTCGCTCGGCCTGACCCAGGGCATGGCGCTGGTCGCGGCGGCGATCCTCGGCGCCGCCGTCATCATCGGCCTGCCCCTGCTGTTCCGCGATCAGTCGCGCGTCGCCGAGATGCTGTCGCGCCCCGGCGCGGCGGCGGAAGCAGTGGTGGAACTTCACGGCCTCGCCCGGACCTATTGGATCCTGTTGACGGTGATCGCGGCCGCCGGGGCCGGCCTGGCCGTGGCCGTGCTGCGCATGCTGCGCCATGCCCAGTCCCAGGCCGCCTTGCGCCGCGAGGTGCAGTCCATGCTGCTGCGCGCCGAACGCGCCCGCATCGACGCCGACCAGGCCAATGCCGACAAGTCGCATTTCCTGGCCGAGGCCGGGCACGATCTGCGCACCCCGCTCACCACCATCGTCGGCTATGGCGAAATGATCGAGCGCGAGATGCTGGGACCGATCGGCCGCACCGCCTATCGCCAGTCGGCCGCCCATATCGTTCAGGCCGCGCGGCAATTGACCAAGCGCATCGGGGAGATCATCGAGCTGTCGCGCGTCGAAGGCTCGATCGCACGGCCGGCGGAGTTCCCGGCGCCGGTCTCCAGCATGGTGCGCGAGACCCACGCCTGGGCGGTCACCAGCTTCGCCGACAAGCACCTCACCATCGGCATCCGGCTGCCGGAATCGGCCGTGGGCCTCAAGGTCCAACCCCTGCTGCTGCGCCGCATCGTGCGCGGACTGATCACCGATGCCGCCAACCGCACCCCGGCCGGCGGCGCCATCATCCTGTCGGTCGGGTTCGGCGGCGACGGGCGCCTGGATCTTGCCGTGCGCGACACCGGGGCCACGCCCGCGCTCAGCACCATGGCCACCGGCGGCCGCGGCTTCGACCGCCGCTCGCTGCTGGTGGCGCAAAGCGAAGAAGGCGCCGATCTCGGCCTGCTCATCGTGCATGCGCTCATGCAATCGATCGGCGGGCAGATGGACGTGGTCGACACCGCCGGGCGCGGCTCGGAGATCCACCTGCTGTTTCCCCGCCACCTGGTGGTGCGCGACGAGCGCCGCCTGCAGCGGCGCCAGATCGTCGACTAGCGCTGCCTCAGCCGGTCACGCCGATCTGCCGCTTCGCCACCACCGACAGCGGCGCGATGATGAAGCCCTGGGCCTTGGCGCGTGGCAGCCAAGCCTTGATCGCCGCGATGGTCGCCGGATGCGGATGGCCGATGGCGATGACCTGGCCGGTCTCGCGCGCCACCCGCTCGGCGATCGCCAGCTGCTTCGCCACCGCCGCGCCGCTCATATCGTCGTCGAGGAAGACGTCACGGGAAACATGCGCGACGCCGATCTGGTCGGCGATCCTCTCGCCGACGCTGTTGGCGATGGTGCGCGAGTCCAGGAACAGCAGGTGGCGGCGCTGCAGTTCCTCCATCACCAGGCGCATGCCGCGATCGTCCTGGGTGAAGCGGCTGCCCATGTGGTTGTTGATGCCGACATAGCCGTCGAAGCGATCGAGCCCCCAGCGCAGGCGCCGCAGGATCTCGGCGTCGCTCAGTTCCACCTTCAGCGCGTTCGGGCCGGGGTCGTTCTTCTCGCCCACCGGCTCCATCGGCACGTGCACCATCAGCTCATGGCCCTTGGCATGGGCGCGCGCCGCCATCCCGGCGACACCGTCGGCATAGGTCATGAACGAGAGCGTGATCTCCGCCGGCAAATCGATGGCCGCTTCCGCATGCGCGTGGTTGACGCCGACATCGTCCAGCACGATGGCGATGACCGGATGGCCGCGCGGCACGGAGAACGCGACCGAGTTGCGCAGCCAAGCCGCATCGCCGGCGCCACCCGCCGGGTAGACATCAACCGCCCCGACCTCCGCCGCCTGCGCCGTGCCCACCACGCCGGTTTCGCGCTTGGCGGCTGGCTTCGCCGCCTGCGGCTGCTTTGCCGGTTGGGCTGGCGCCGCCGAGGCCTGTGCCGCCGGTTCGACCTTGCTCTCCGGCGGCGCGCCCTCCTCGACCAGCGGCGGGTTCTCTTCGGCCATCGGCATCGCCGCCTGCTGCGGCGCGGCCGAATCCACCATCTGCGGCATCTCGATGCTCATGCGCGCGCCGGTGCTGGGGTCGTGGCTCTCCGGGCTTGGCGCGGCGATCACCTTGTCGGCCGAACCCGGCCGGTAGTAGACCGGCCAATCGGGAATCAGTGCCACCGCCACGCCCAATCCGCCGCCGATCAGGATGCCGAGGGCGAAGCGCGTCCAGCCCACCGGCGACAGCGCCTGGCGCGTGGTGCGCCCGACCGCGCCGCCAAGCTTGGCCAGCGGCGAGGCGGATTTCCGCCGCCGTCGGGCTGGCTTCTTGCGGGAGCGTTGCTTGCGGGTCATGAGAGCCTATTCTTCATCCACTTCCTTAGCCAGGGTTGGCGACACGCGCAACACCTGCGGCGTGGCGACCGCCATGGCGATCCCGACGACGGCGACGCCGGTGACCAGCAGCGGCGATTGCGGCACATAGCCGAAAGCGGCTGCGATCAGCGCCCAGCCCGGCGCGTTGCTCAACAGCACGACGATGAACATGCGCGCGCGGAAATCGGCGGCGAAGCGCGCCAGGTCCGACAGCACGCGGGCGTCCTCGCGGTCGGCGACCAGCGGCGCGACCGCCTCCGCGAGAGCCGGCCGCGCGGTGCCGAAACGCAGGATCATCGACGCCGCATCGGGGGCGATGGCCTGGTCGGGACGGATCACGTGCACGGTGCCGGCGTCGTCGCCCGCGTTCCCGGATGCGACCGTCACCTGCAGGGATTTCAGCGCCGGCTCGTCGCGGCGATCGCGCGGCGGTGCCGCCAGGATCACCTCCTTGCCTTGCGCCGCGAAGGACTGCAACGCACCGGCCGCACCCGCGCGCGAGCCGATGGCGAAGACGATGAGGCCCAGCACGCGCGGCTGTGGCCGGCGCTCGATGACGGCGAGGCTCTCGCGGTTCAACGATCGCGCCAGATCCGCCGCCTCCGCGAACGGCGCCAGGTCGAATCCGTCATCGGACAGCGTCGCGGGATCGCAGAGCTCGATCTCGGCGCCGTTCGGCAACGTCGCGCTGCGCCCCTGCATCGCCGGCTGGCCCGGCGTGTCCTTCAGTACCGGCAGGCGGATGCGATGCGAGACCCCGAAATCCTGGATCGCGCGGCCGAGCTCGCTCTTGTCGTCCATGGTGAGCGCGGCGGCGAGCGCCGCGAGGTCGCCGGGCTTGATGTCCTCGGCGGGATAGAGGCCGGTGACCTTCGGCCGGTCTGACAGCAGGATCGCCGGCGACATCAGCCGCCAGCGCCGCAGGCCGGTCAACTGGGTCAGGAACCAGGCATTGGCGAAATGGACCCGCCGCCCGGCCAGCACCGAGCGCGCGGTGTCGGACAGCGCCGCCCAGGCCAGGATGGCACCCGGCGAGATCACGCCCATGATCACGACGGAGCTGGGCGACAGATACCAGAGGAACGTGACGCCCAGCATGGCGACCCCACAGCCCGCGGCGAGCCACGGCACCGGCGGCAACAGGTTGCCGCGATGCGGCGCCTTGCAGCCGGCGGCCAATCCCGCCTCCTCGACCTGCAGCAGGACCAGCGAGGCGAAGATCGCCGTGCTGGCGGTCCAGGCAATCACCAGCACGCCGAGGTCGGCGCCGCCGGCATCGCCACGCCGCAGGGCGAGGACCGCCCCGCCGAACGCCAGCAGGATGACCCAGAAGGGAAACGCGAAGTCGTGGACCCGCCTGCGCCGCGGCCAGGCCCAGGCGCAAAAGAGCAGAGCGAGGGCCAGCCCCAGGGCGGGCTGCAGGCGGAACCAGCCGGCGCCAAGGTCGGGGATTTCCGGCGCCACCGAGCGCCAGACCGGCCAGGCCGAGAGGACCGCGACGGCGGCCGGCCACAGCCAGAAGGCCGGCCCGGCGGCGGCCGGGTCGCGCCGCCCGGGACGGCTAAACTCCCGGCCGCGTTGGAAAAGGGGTGCCGGAAACCGGCTTTGCGTCGCCATGTTCATCCTGATCGATAACTACGACAGCTTTACGTACAATCTTTACCATTTCCTTGGCGAGCTGGGGGCCGAGATCGAGGTCTATCGCAACGACAAGATCACCGTGGACGAGGTCCTGGCCAAGCACCCCCAGGGCATCATCCTGTCTCCCGGCCCCTGCGATCCCGACCGGGCCGGCATCTGCCTGGACCTGATCAAGGCGGCGGCCGAGGCCAAGGTGCCCCTGCTGGGGGTCTGCCTCGGCCATCAGGCGATCGGCCAGGCCTTCGGCGGCAAGGTGGTGCGGGCGCCCAAGCCGATGCACGGCAAGCTCAGCCGGGTCCACCACAAGGACAAGAGCGTGTTCCGTGGCCTGCCCAACGACTTCCAGGCGACGCGCTACCACTCGCTGACCGTGGCGCCGGAAAGCTTCCCGTCGGAGCTTGAAGTGACGGCTGAGACCGAGGACGGCATCATCATGGGATTGCAGCATAAATCCCTGCCCCTCTGTGGTGTTCAGTTCCACCCGGAGAGCATCGCCTCCGAGCACGGTCACCAGCTGCTGGCCAACTTCCTGCGCGACGCGGGCTGCAACGTAGCCGGTTCCCGCGTGCTGCAATGAGCAGCGCGCCCACAGACCTCAAGGGCTTCATCGGACAGCTCGCGCAAGGCCGGCCGCTGTCGCGCCAGCAGGCCGAGCAGGCTTTCGGCATCATGATGTCGGGCGAGGCGACGCCAGCGCAGATCGGCGGCTTCCTGATGGCCATGCGGGTGCGCGGCGAGACCATCGACGAGATCACCGGTGCGGTGTCGGTGATGCGGGACAAGATGACCCGCATCAATGCGCCGGCCGAAGCCATCGACGTGTGCGGCACCGGCGGCGACCAGGCCGGGACCTTGAACATCTCCACGGCCGTCGCCTTCGTCTGCGCCGCCTGCGGCGTGCCGGTCGCCAAGCACGGCAACCGCGCGGCCTCGTCCAAGAGCGGCGCCGCCGACGTGCTCGCCGCCCTGGGAGTCAATATCGACGCCGACATGGAGACGATCGAAGGCGCCCTCGCCGAAATCGGCACCACCTTCATGTGGGCGCAGAAGCATCACAGCGCCATGCGCCATGTCGGCCCGTCGCGGGTCGAGCTCGGCACCCGGACGATCTTCAACATCATGGGCCCGCTCTCCAACCCGGCCGGCGTCACCCGCCAGTTGCTCGGCGTCTTCGCCGAGCAATGGCTGGAGCCGATGGCCCAGGTGCTGAAGAACCTGGGCAGTACCCATGCCTGGGTGGTGCATGGCGGCGACGGGCTGGACGAGCTCACCACCACCACGGTCAGCCATGTCTGCGAATTGAAGAACGGCGCCATCCGCCGCTTCGAGATCTCGCCCGCCGATCTGGGGCTTGCACCGGCCAGCTCCACCGATATCCGGGGCGGCACGCCGGAGGAAAACGCGGCGGCGATCCGCGCCCTGTTCGATGGCGAGACCGGCCCCTATCGCGACATCGTGCTGCTGAATGCCGGCGCCGCCCTGGTCGTCGCGGACAAGGCAAAGGACATCAGGTCCGGCATGAATCTGGCGGCGGAAGCCATTGATTTTGCAAAAGCACGCCAGGTGCTGGAGAACCTCATCCGATTCACCAACCAGGCCAAGGCCCCGGCATGAGCGACGTGCTGGCCAAGATCTGCGCCGACAAGCGCACGCATGTCGCCGAGAGCAAGGCGCGCCGGCCCTTCTCCGAAATGCGCGCGGCGGCCGAAGCGCGCAACCGGGCAGACCCGCCGCGCGGCTTCCGCGCCCGGCTGGAGCGGGTGGTCAAGTCCGGCAGCTTCGGCCTGATCGCCGAGATCAAGCGCGCCTCGCCCTCCAAGGGATTGATCCGCGCCGATTTCGACCCGCCCGCTTTGGCCCGCGCCTATGCCGCCGGCGGGGCGACCTGCCTGTCGGTGTTGACCGACAAGCCGTATTTCCAGGGCGAGGACGCCTATCTCGAGCAGGCCCGCCAAGCCTGCCGCCTGCCGGCCCTGCGCAAGGATTTCATGCTCGACCCCTACCAGGTGTTCGAGGCCCGCGCGATCGGCGCCGATTGCATCCTGCTCATCATGGCGGCGCTGGAAGATGCCGAGGCGGCGGAGCTCGAATCACTCGCCTTCGATCTTGGCATGGACGTGCTGGTCGAGGTCCACGACGCGCCGGAAATGGAGCGCGCGCTGCGCCTGGGCTCCCGGCTGATTGGCGTGAACAACCGCAATCTCAAGACCTTGCAGGTCGACCTTGCGGTGACGGAGCAGCTGGCGCCGATGGTGCCGAAGGACCGCATGCTCGTCGCGGAGAGCGGGCTCTACGCCACCGCCGACCTCGAGCGCATGCACCGCGTCGGCGCCTCAATCTTCCTGGTCGGCGAATCCCTGATGCGCCAGGCGGACGTGACCGCGGCGACACGCAGCCTGCTCGGCCGCCACGCCCCCGCCGTCGCGGCCGAATAGACCATGAGCGGCTTCACCCATTTCGACGACCAGGGCAACGCCCATATGGTCGATGTCGGCGGCAAGGAGGTGACCGAGCGCGTCGCCACCGCCAAGGGCTCCGTCCTGATGCAGCCGGAAACCATCGCGCTCATCCGCCAGGGCGGCATCAAGAAGGGCGACGTGCTTTCCGTCGCCCGGCTGGCCGGCATCATGGGCGCCAAGAAGACGCCGGACCTGATCCCGCTCTGCCACCCCCTCGCCCTCACCTCGGTCAGCGTCGACCTGACCGTGGACCCGGACCGCAATGCCGTCGACATCACCGCCACCTGCAAGCTCAGCGGCAAGACCGGCGTCGAGATGGAGGCGCTGACCGCCGTCTCGGTGGCCGCGCTCACCGTCTACGACATGTGCAAGGCCGTGGACAAAGGCATGCGCCTGACCGACATCCGCCTGGTCCACAAGAGCGGCGGCAAGTCGGGGACGTATGAAGGGGCGTAGACCGTGAATCTGCTAGCAACGCTCGTTCACTCGATCGTCATGGCTAGGCTTGACCTTGCCATCCAGGGGGTTGATTGCGTCCAGTCCGTTTTTGCCGCAGATGCGTTGCGGGCCGGGCGCTTCCGA
>JBGAGP010000147.1:0-11648 GCA_044226685.1 Dongiaceae bacterium | reverse complement strand
CGTGGTGCACCAGGCTGACGTTCTGCACGTCGTAGAGGCCGCCCTGGCGCAGCAGGCCGGACGCCTTCAACAGCTTCTCGATGTTCTCCGTGCCTTCTTCGGTCAAGGTCACGTGCCGCGTCTTCTCGTCCTTCTCGTAGTCCTTCTCGCCCAGGTGCGGGATCAGCTTGTCGACCTTGGCATAGAGCTCGGAATTGTCTTCCGTCGGGCCGGAGATGATCAGCGGCGTGCGCGCCTCGTCGATCAGGATCGAGTCCACTTCGTCGACGATGGCGAAGTTGAAGGGCCGCTGGACCATGTCCTCGAGCCGGAACTTCATGTTGTCGCGCAGGTAGTCGAAGCCGAACTCGTTGTTGGTGCCGTAGGTGACGTCGCAATCATAGGCGGCGCGGCGTTCGGCATCGGTCAAGCCGTGCACGATGGTGCCGACGGTCAATCCCAGGAAGCGGTAGACGCGGCCCATCCACTCGGAATCGCGCTTGGCGAGGTAGTCGTTGACGGTGACGACATGGACGCCGTTGCCCTGCAGCGCGTTCAGATAAACCGCCAGGGTCGCGACCAGGGTCTTGCCTTCGCCGGTCTTCATCTCGGCGATCTTGCCCTGGTGCAGGACGATGCCGCCCATCATCTGGACGTCGAAATGCCGCTGGCCGAGGACGCGGGTCGCTGCCTCGCGCACGGTGGCGAAGGCATCGGTCAGGACGTCGTCCAGGGTCTCGCCCTTTTCCAGCCGGGCGCGCAGCGCCTCCGTGCGGGCGGCGAGGTCGGCATCGGAGAGCTTCTGCAGGCTGGGTTCCAGCGCGTTGATGGCCTGGACCGTTTTCCCTAAACCCTTGATGAAACGGTCATTGGCGGATCCGAAGACCCGCTTGGCCAAGGCGGTAAACATGAAAACCTCGGGAAGGATGCGGCACGTCGTTTTGCCCGCAACAGATAGGTGCCGGGGGCCTGGAAGTCAACTTGACTGGGGCCCTGCCGGAGCCCCGCTGCGTAGCCGCGGATCACGGGGTTTTTCCTTGTGGTACGGGGGCTTGTTGGGCATGATGCCGGCCTTTCGCGGGGCCCGCAGCCAGGAACAGGCCAGGGCGTGCCGGCCCCCTCTCGCCCTCGTGATTTTAGGAAATACCCGCACCCATGCCGAAAGCCAGATTGCGCGCCGCCCTGCTCGCCGGGGCCGCCTTCGCCGCGACCCTCGCCGGAGCCGCTTTTGCCCAGGAAACCCAGGCCCCGGCCCAGCCGGAAGCCGCGCAGCCGGGCGTCACCCAGACCCAGGCCGATCCGAACCAGGTGGTCGCGCGCATCAATGGCGTCGATGTCACCCGCCAGCAGGTGATCGATTCCGCGACCGACCTGCCGGAACAGGTGCGGGCGCAGATCGACCAGGTCTTCCCGCTGCTGGTGAAGCGCTATATCGGCCTGGAACTGCTGGCCGAGAAGGGCCGCGCCGACAACCTGGCCGAGGACCCCGAGGTGAAGAAGATCGTCGCCGAGGCCGAGAGCCAGGCGATCCGCCAGGTCTACATCACCCGCTATCTCGACCAGCAGATCACCGATGCGGCGGTCAAGTCGCGCTATGACCAGAAGCTGAAGGAGAATCCGCCGCCGGAGGAAGTCCGCGCCGCGCATATCCTGGTGGCGACCGAGGACGAGGCCAAGGCGATCATCGAGCAGCTCAATGGCGGCGCCGATTTCGCGGCCGTGGCCAAGGAGAAGTCGACCGACAAGGGCAGCGGCGCCAATGGCGGCGAGCTCGGCTGGTTTGCCAAGAACGTCATGGTCAAGGAATTCGCCGACGCTGCCTTCGCCATGCAGCCGGGCGACATCAGCAAGGCGCCGGTGAAGAGCCAGTTCGGCTTCCACATCATCAAGCTGGAAGAGCGCCGCACCCAGCCGGCGCCGACCCTGGAAAGCCAGCGCGAGCAGATCCGCGCCGAGCTGGCGGAGGAGACGGTGCAGGCCCTGGTGGCGTCCTTGCGCAAGGACGCCAAGGTCGAAGTGCTGGGTCCCGACGGCAAGCCGCTGCCGGAGGACCAGGCCCAGTAGGCCGCTTCAAGCCGTTTCGTTGGACTTGATCTGATCGGGGGAAGAGAAGGCCCATGTCGCATCCGGTATCGCCCTTGGCGCCGGCGAAGAGCCCGCAACTACCGGCCATCGCCGGCGTGCGGCTCGCCGCGCGGGAGTGCAACGTCCGCTACAAGAACCGCACCGACGTCATGCTGATGGAGCTGGCGCCCGGCACCACCATCGCCGGCGTGCTGACGAAGTCGCTGACCCGCTCGGCGCCGGTCGACCTCTGCCGCAAGCACCTGAAGGGCGGCAAGGCGCGGGCGATCCTGGTCAATTCCGGCAATTCCAACGCCTTCACCGGCAAGGCCGGCATCGCCTCGGTCGAGCGCTGCGTGAAGGCGACGACAGCAGCGCTGAAATGCAAGCCAAGCGAGATCTTCCTGGCCTCCACCGGCGTCATCGGCGAGCCGATGGCCGATGACAGGATCACCGGCAATTTGCCGGCGATCATCAAGGACCTGAAGGGCGATGCCTGGGCCGACGCGGCCGCGGCGATCATGACCACGGACACCTTCCCGAAGCTCGCGACCCGCAGTGCGAAGATCGGCGACGCCACGGTCACCATCAACGGCATCGCCAAGGGATCGGGCATGATCGCGCCGGACATGGCCACCATGCTGGCCTTCGTCGCCACCGATGCGAAGATCCCGGCGCCGGTCCTGCAGGAACTGCTGGAGCGCGGCGCCGACCGGTCGTTCAATGCCATCACCGTCGACGGCGACACCTCGACCAGCGACACGCTGCTGCTGGCGGCGACCGGCCAGGCGGCGAAGCATCCGAAGCCCAAATCGGCCGGCGACAAGGTGCTGAAGGCGTTCCGCAAGGCGCTGGAGGATCTGCTGGCCGACCTCGCCATCCAGGTGGTGAAGGATGGCGAAGGCGCGCAGAAGCTGGTGACGATCGACGTGACGGGGGCCGCCACCGCGCGCGCCGCGCGGAAGATCGGCCTTTCCATCGCCAACTCGCCGCTGGTAAAGACGGCGATCGCCGGCGAGGACGCCAATTGGGGCCGCATCGTCATGGCGGTGGGCAAGTCGGGCGAGAAGGCCGATCGCGACAGGCTCTCCATCGCCATCGGCGGCGTCACCATCACCAGGAAGGGCCAGCGCGTGCCGGATTACGACGAGACGCCGGTCGCCGCCCATATCAAGGGCCAGGACATCCGCATCGCCGTCGATGTCGGCGTGGGCAAGGGTGCGGCGCGGGTCTGGACCTGCGACCTGACCCATCGCTATATCGAGATCAATGCCGACTACCGTTCCTGAGCTGGTCACCGACCGCCTGGTGCTGCGCGCCCTCGCGCCCGAGGACGCGGTCGACATCGCGCCCCTGGTGAACGACTGGGAGGTGGCGCGCTACACCTCGCATATCCCGCACCCCTATACCGTGCAGATGGCCGACGAGTTCATCGCCGCCCAGGCCGAGGCGCCGGAGAACGGCTCCAAGGTCTTCGCGGTGCTGCTGCGGGGCGAGCGCCGGCTCATCGGCTGTGTCGGCCTGCATCGCGAGATGGGGTCGGTCAATGGCGAGATCGGCTACTGGGTCGGCCGCAAATACTGGGGCCAGGGCTACGCCAGCGAGGCGGTGCAGCGCGTGGTCGATTACGCCTTCAACGACCTCGGCATGGCGGAACTGGAAGCCGGCGCGGTGCCGGTCAACAAGGCCTCGCACCGGGTGCTGGCCAAGGCCGGCTTCATCGCCTGGGACGTGCGCGAGGACGAGGCTCCGGCGCGCGGCTATCCGCTGCAGCTGATCATGCGGCGGCTGAAGCGCGCGCGCTGGAACGTGCCGACCGCGGGGCTGCGCCCGATCCTCACCGTCGTCGCCGTGGCGCTCATCGACTATGATGGCCGCGTGCTGCTCGCCCAGCGCCCCGAGGGCAAGCCGATGGCGGGCCTGTGGGAATTCCCCGGCGGCAAGATCAATGACGGCGAGAGCCCGGAAGAGGCGCTGATCCGCGAGCTCAAGGAAGAGCTCGCCATCGACGTGAAGCAGGCCTGCCTGGCGCCGCTCACCTTCGCCTCGCACGCCTACGAGAAGTTCCACCTCTTGATGCCGCTCTATGTCTGCCGCCGCTGGGAAGGCCAGGTCGAGCCGAAGGAAGGCCAGCTGCTGGCCTGGGTCCGCCCGGCGAAGCTCAAGGACTATCCGATGCCGCCCGCGGACATCCCTCTGATCCCGACCTTGCAGGAATTGCTGGGCTAGATTGGTCCGGTCGGCGGTTTGCAGTCCAGATAAGACGCAGATTTGCGCAGCGTCGTGTATCCTGCGATGGGGTCGCCATATATCGACCGGACGCGCGGTTGGCGGCCGGCATTGACGACAACGGTCTGGTCGCTTCTGGTATCGCGGAAGAGACCAATTTCTCCGCCATCGGCCATCACGGCGATTGGAGCGCAATAGGTGTCGTTGAGACGGACCCAACCGTCGGCATCCGTGTGGAGCACCTGTGTGATATAGTGCTCGAAAGGCAATGTTTCGATCAGATAGACGGGCTCGTTGACAAGGGGCCGACCAGCGGAATCAACGAAGCGTATCTCGGTCTCGATTGCAACGCGCTCGGCCGCGTGCTCGGGCGGAACGCAGGCCGATATCAGGCCGCTGACTGCGAGCAGTGGGAGCAGCCGCATCATTTTGGCTCCAGCAACTTCCCCAGCAGCTCTGCCAGCTTGTCCGCTTCCGCTTCGCTGAGCTTGTCGCCGACATGGCGGTTGATCGCCTTGGCGTAGTGCGGCCAGGTCGCCTTGCGCTGCCTGCGGCCTGCCTCCGTGATCATCAGCACGTGGCCGCGCTTGTCCTCGGGGCAGGAGTCCTTGCGCACCAGGCCGGCCTCGACCATGCGGTCGATCAGGCGTGACAGGTTGTATTGCGCGAAGAGCAGGCGCTGCTCCAGTTCGTAGGGCCGCCGGCCCTCGGGTGCGCGCTCCAGCTCCCACAGCACGTCATATTGCTCCATGGGCAGCACGCCGGCCGCCTTGCCGTCGGCCTCGACGGCGCTCACCACCTTGTGGCGCGCCCGCACCAGGCGGATCCAGGCGGTGGTCACGGCATCGCTGACTTTCTCGGTCATATGGCCTCGATGTGCGTCTCACACGATCGTCACCCGGGCTTGACCCGGGGTCCATGCCCGCGATCGCACCAGGCCCCTCCATGGATCCCGGCTCAAGGCCGGGATGACGGATGAATGGTGGCGCGGACTGGTGGAAGGCTTACCACCATTTCCATGCGCTTGCATCCACTTGACAAATAGATGCAGCCGCATCTATATAAATGCAATTGCATCTTTATCCAAGGAGCTTTCCATGTTGACCCAAGAGCAAGGGCGCCAGGCCGGCGCCACGCTTCTCCGCCTCGCCCTCGGCGCCATGTGGGTGAGCCATGCCTGGTTCAAGATCACCGCCTTCGGCATTGCCGGTTTCGCCGGCTGGCTCGACAGTTTGGGCCTGCCCGGCTTCATGGCCGCACCCGTCATCGCCCTCGAACTGATCGGCGGCGTCTTGATCCTGGCCGGCCTGCAGGGCCGCCTCGTGTCGCTGCTGCTCCTGCCGGTGCTGGCGGTGGCGACCTGGGTGCATGCGCCGAACGGATTGATCTTCAGCAACGCCAATGGCGGCTGGGAATACCCGGTCTTCCTGATGATTGCCTCGCTCGTCCATGCGCTGATCGGCGACGGCTATTTCGCGCTGCGCTCCCGTGCCCTGGGGCTGTCCGGAATCCCGACGCTGCGCCAGGAGGCCTGACCATGAGCAGACTCAAACTGGTCAGCCACAAGCTCTGCCCCTATGTGCAGCGCGCCGCCATTGCCCTCAACGAGAAGAGCGTCCCCTTCGAGCGCGTCGATGTGGATCTCGCGAACAAGCCGGACTGGTTCCTGGCGCTGTCGCCGCTGGGCAAGGTGCCGCTCCTGCAGGTCGACGATGCGGTCATCTTCGAATCGGCGGTGATCCTCGAATACCTCGAGGAGACGCAGGGCCATCCGCTGCATCCGGCCGATCCGCTGCAGCGCGCCCGGCACCGCGGCTGGATGGAGTTCGGCTCGGCGGTGCTGAATGACATCTGGGGTTTCTACACCGCCCCCGACGCCGCCGTTTTCGAGGCGAAGGCCAAGAGCCTGTCCGAAAGATTCGCGCGGCTGGAGGCGGTGTTGGACGAGAGGCCGGATGCCGATGGGCCAGACTCAAATGGGCCGTATTTCGCCGGCGCCGCATTCAGCCTGGTCGATGCCTGCTTCGCGCCGGTGTTCCGTTATTTCGATGCCTTCGACCGCATCGGCGATTTCGGCATTCTCGCCGACCGTCCGCGGATCGCGGCCTGGCGCGCAGCCCTGGCACGGCGCCCCTCCGTCGCCGCGGCGGTCACGCCGGATTTCCAGGAGCGCCTGGAGGACTTCTTCCGTGCGCGCCGGGGCTTCCTGTCTTCCCTGATGACGCAGGAAGCTGCCTGACGCGCATGGCCGGGGAGCGGACGGCGGCGCTTCCGTGCAGCCGTGCCGTCGTCCTTCCTCCCGGTGCTGGCAACGCGGCCGGCAATCGCCTATCCTTCGCACGCGACCAGCGCATCGATCCCGAATCAGGTCGGAGCCCGCGTGCTGCAAGAAGACCCCGATTGGCACGACAAGGCCGCCTTGGAGCAGCCGGCGCTGCAACCGCTGCTGACGGCGTGGCAGGGCTGGCGTGACGATGCGGACAAGGTGCCCCTGCGCGCGCGCTTCGATCCGACGGAGTTTCCGCGCCTGCTGCCCTGGCTGGTGCTGTTCGAGATCCTGCCCGTCGAAGAGGCCGCGGGAACGACGCCGATGGATCTTGGCATCCGCTATATCGGCAGCGAGATCGAGCATTATTTCGACAGCCGCAACACGACCGGCAAGCGGATGAGCGCCTTCGGTCCGTTGTTCCTGCGCCGCTGGTCGGCCATCGGCGCGAAGGTGGTCGAGGCGCGCGCGCCGCGGTTTTTCGATGGCGCGCCCTTCCAGGTGCGCAAGTCGTTTGTCGGCATGGAGATGCTGGCTTTACCGCTGTCGAGGGACGGCGCCGGCGTCGATTTCCTGCTGCTCGGCCTGGCGCTGCGCGGGAAAGGAACGCCGCTCTAGGGCGCGGCTGCCTCGGACAACTCGACGCTGCGCCGTTTCTCGCCGAGATACTCCTCGGTGCGGAAGCGGCGGCGGTCGGGGCCGACATAGTGATCGGCGCGGACGAAGGGCGTGTCCTGGCCGAGCGTGGTGATGACCTTTTCCATCAGTTGCGCGGCGGAGAAGGGGCGCAGCAGCACGGCATTGACGCCGCAATCGCGCGCGGCGAGGACCGTGGGCCGGTCGGCGGCGGCGATCACCGCGATGACCGGGACCTCGGCCAGCGCGGCGGATTCAAGGCGGCGCAGCCGGCGCACGAAGGTCTCGCAGGGCATCGGATGGGCGTTCCAGTCGATCAGGATGATGTCCGTCTTCAGCCGCGGCTCGATGGTCAGGCGCGCCCAGGCCTCCTCGGAGCTGCCCATCACCTGCACGTCGTTGAAGCGGAACGAGCGCAGGATGCCGCTGAGCGTGCTGATCATCGCGGCCATGCCTTCGACGGCGAGGATGCCGACGCGCTCCAGGTCTTCCGGACGGCGGATGCGGCGATGACTCGATTTAGACGCTGAAGAGGCCATGTGCGGCGGTCCAACACAGGTGGCGCCGGCGGCGGAGGGCCGCCGGCCACTCGGCGCAGGCTAGGACCGGGAGGGTTGACGAAGCCTTAAGGCCGCCGACCCGCGAGTCGGCCTAGTGCGGTTGTTCCTTGATTTTCAGGAACTTGAGTTTCGGATGATCCTGTTGCGCCCGGTCCAAATGCCAGGCGTTGCGAGCCAGGAATACCGGATCGCCGTTGTGATCCTCGGCGATCGAGGCGCGGGTCTCATCCAGGAAGGACTTGAGCTCCGCCGGCTGCTCCGCCTCCACCCAGCGCGCGGTGTGCAGGCTGGAAGGCTCGAAGCGCACCGGCACGCCGTATTCGGTCCTGATGCGGTCCGCCAGGATCTCGAACTGCAGCTGCCCGACCACGCCGACGATCCAGTCGGTGCCGATCAGCGGGCGGAACACCCGGGCGACGCCTTCCTCGGCCAGCTGCTCCAGGGCCTTGCCCAGGTGCTTGGCGCGCAGGGGGTCTTCGGGCCGCACGGTCTGCAGGTATTCCGGCGCGAAGGACGGAATGCCGACGAATTGCAGCTGCTCGCCCTCGGTCAACGTGTCGCCGATCCTGAGGTTGCCGTGGTTGGGCACGCCGATGATGTCGCCGGGGAAGGCCTCTTCCGCCAGTTCGCGGTCCTGCGCCAGGAACAGCACGGGATTGTGCAGATTGAGCTGCTTGCCGGAGCGCACATGCAGCAGCTTCATGCCGCGCTTGAACGGGCCGGAGCACAGCCGCACGAAGGCGATGCGGTCGCGATGCTTCGGGTCCATGTTGGCCTGGATCTTGAAGACGAAGCCGGTGACCTTCTCCTCGGTCGGCTCAACCTTGCGGGTGAGCGTCGGCTGCGGCCGCGGCGTCGGCGCATAGTTGGCGAGGCCGTTCAGCAATTCGGCGACGCCGAAATTGTTGACCGCGGACCCGAAATAGACTGGGCTCAGATGGCCTTCGCGGTAGCTCTGCACGTCGAGTTCCGGCAGCAGCCCGCGTGCCATCTCGACGTCGTGGCGCAGCTGCTGCACGGCATCGTCGGGCAGGTGCCGCCGGAGCGAGGTCTCGTCGAGCCCCTTGATCTCGATGCCTTCATCCTGCTTGCCGCCGCGCTCCATCAACACTAGGCGGTCGTTGATGAGGTCGAAGCAGCCCTTGAAGGTCTTGCCCATGCCGATCGGCCAGGAGGCCGGCGTCACGTCGAGGGCAAGTGTCTCCTGGATCTCGGACAGCAGGTCGAGCGGCTCGCGCCCCTCGCGGTCCAGCTTGTTGACGAAGGTGATGATCGGCACGTCGCGCAGGCGGCAGGCCTCGAACAGCTTGCGCGTCTGGCTTTCGATGCCCTTGGCCGCGTCGATGACCATCACCGCGCTGTCTACGGCGGTCAGCGTGCGGTAAGTGTCCTCGCTGAAATCCTCGTGGCCCGGCGTGTCCAACAGGTTGAAGGTGCAGCCGGCGTAGTCGAAGGTCATGACCGAGGCGGTGACGGAAATGCCGCGCTCGCGCTCCACCTTCATCCAGTCCGACCGCGCGCGCCTTTGCTCGCCGCGCGCCTTGACGGCGCCCGCCATCTGGATGGCGCCGCCGAACAGCAGCAGCTTTTCGGTCAAGGTGGTCTTGCCGGCGTCCGGGTGCGCGATGATCGCGAAGGTCCGCCGCCGGGCGACCTCTTTTTCCAGGTTGGTGGGCATTCGGTTGGGCTGGGCCTCGGATATCAAAAGTCGCCGGGAATGTAGGGATTCTGGCGGGGATTTCCAGGGAAAAGCGCGATTCAAGAATCCGCCCGCAAGACCCTGATATTGAGACCTTCCTCGGCCGTCGGGATGACGAAATAGGCAGTGATGGCTTCGAACTCGGCGTCGCTGGCGGCAAATTCGTGCGTGCCGGCGGCGTTGCGCCGGCGCAGGCGCATGCGGCAGACGTCGTGGGGAACGTCGAGGTGGTGCAGAACGTGCCGTGCGCCGGCGCGGTCGGCGATGCCCCGCATCCAGCTGCGGCTGTCCGGTGTGTTGGCCTGGAAATCCAGCACCACCGACATGCCGCTGCGCAGCAGGCTCTCGACATGCGGCGCCAGGGTGGCGCGCAGCCGGTCTGAGCGGACGCAGTAATCCTCGAAGGTCGCGATCTCGCCCCGATAGAGATGCGCGATCCAGCCATCCTCGCTCAGCAGGATCGTGCCCGGCGCAGCGGCCAGCGCGGCCGCGAGCGTCGATTTGCCGGCGGCGATCTTGCCGCACAGCATGTGCAGTGTTGCCTCCGCGCCGCTCATGGCTTTCAACCCGCGACCTTGGCCGAGGTCAGCACGCTCTCCACGCCGTAGATCTGCCTGAGGCAGCGGGCGATATAGGCGGCGAGCTCGGCGTCGATGGCCTCCATCTGGATGTCGATCTGCAGTAATTCGCCGCCGCCATCGCGTGGCGGCAGGACAATGACATCGCTGTGCCAGCGGGTTGGCACCAGGTTGCGCTTGGAAAACAGTTCGAGCACGCGCGGCATCATGCCGGGCGTCGCATCGGCGCGGATGGCGAAGCAATGGGTTTCGGCCGCGCGGTGTGGCGCGGTGGCGGCGGGATAGACGCTGAAAGATCGGCTACTGGCGGAAGAAGTGGCGTCGGACGTGGTCATGACAGGCAAACTCCAGGGAGGCAGCGACAAGGCGAATCACGGTGTCCGGGAGCCCAAAGGGCGCCCGGCCGATAATTCGCGCGTCGATGCGGAGCTGCGTGGTCATGGAAATAATATTACCCAGTCCGAGGCGGCGGCGTCAACGGGCCCGGATCGGCATTTGTCACAGGCAGCCGCTTTCAAATTAACCGACCGGAGGCATAAAATGCCGTTGTTTCCGGAGGATATTGAGCTACCGGGACCGGGCTGCGGCATCCAGGCGCGACGGGGCTGACCGTCGGCGCTCCGGGCGCGCTGCGACGGGTCCCGCAGCTGAAAGAGGGGGAAAATCATGTCCATGACACATCGTTTGGGTGCCGAGTTCTTCGGCACCTTCTGGCTGGTGCTGGGCGGCTGCGGCAGCGCCGTGCTGGCCGCGGCGTTCCCGGATCTCGGGATCGGTTTCGCCGGCGTGGCGCTCGCCTTCGGCCTGACCGTGGTCACCATGGCCTATGCGGTCGGCCACATCTCCGGCGGGCATTTCAACCCGGCGGTGACGCTCGGCCTGTGGGCCGGCGGCCGTTTCGCCGCCAAGGACATCATCCCCTATTGGATCGCCCAGGTGGTGGGCGGCATCGCCGCGGCGGCGGTGCTCTACCTGATCGCCTCGGGCAAGGCGGACTTCTCGCTCGCCGGCGGATTCGCTTCCAACGGCTATGCCGAGCATTCGCCGGGCGGCTATTCGCTGGTCGCCGCTTTGGTCTGCGAGGTGGTGATGACCTTCTTCTTCCTGATGGTCATCCTGGGCTCGACCGACAGCCGGGCGCCCGCCGGGTTCGCCCCGCTCGCCATTGGCCTGGCGCTCACCCTCATTCACCTGATCAGCATTCCGGTCACCAACACCTCGGTCAATCCGGCGCGCAGCACCGGGCCGGCGCTCTTCGTCGGCGACTGGGCGACCGCACAGCTCTGGCTGTTCTGGGTGGCGCCGCTGGCCGGCGCGGTGATCGGCGGCTTCGTCTATCGCTGGCTCGGCGGGCACAAGTCCTGACGCGCGTTCAGGCGGCCCGCGCGCCGGAAAATAGGGAAGCGCTCCGGCAAAGATAGGGAACTCTCCCGATGTGGGGCGGGATCGCGGCGACTAGGGTCGCGCGATCCCGCAATCCCACGGAAGAGAGCTGTCCCATGTCGGAATCGTCCCAGAGCGTTGTTTCCCGCCGCGATCTGCTCGGCCGCAAGGCCGTCCGGCGCGAGGTCCTCGTCGGCGCCGGCACGGCGCTTGCCGGCATGGCCCTGTTGCAGGCCTGCAGCACCGCCCAGGCC
>JBGAGP010000146.1:0-11709 GCA_044226685.1 Dongiaceae bacterium | reverse complement strand
GTCGGCGTGCCGGTCAGCATCCTCGCCAAGTGGAAGACCACCGTGCAGATGATCGCGCTCGGCTTCCTGATCGTCGCCAACGCCACCTACGACCTGCCGATCGACGCCATGCTGGTGGGCGAGATCATGCTGTGGATCGCCGCCGGCCTCACCCTGGTCACCGGCTACGACTACCTGATGATCGGGCTGAAGCACATGGCGGCCGAGCCGCCGGCCGATCCGCGCGGCCGCCCCGGCGATCCTGTCTGAGCCGCGCCAAGGGACGGCCATGAAGATCCTCGGGCTGGGCGGGTGGAGCGGCGCCGGCAAGACCACCCTGATGGCCAAGCTGATCCCCGAGCTGGTCGGCCGCGGCATCACCGTCTCCACCATGAAGCATGCGCATCACGGCTTCGACGTCGACCAGCCGGGCAAGGATTCGTATGTGCACCGCGCGGCCGGCGCCACCGAGGTGCTGATCGGCTCGGAGAAGCGCTGGGCGCTGATGCACGAGCTGCGCGCCGAAGCGGAGCCGAGCGCCGTCGAGCTGGCGCGGCACATGACGCCGGTCGACCTGCTGCTGATCGAAGGCTTCAAGCGCGAGCCGCACGACAAGCTGGAAATCTACCGCGCCCTGAACGGCAAGCCGCTGCTGGCCAATCAGGACCCGAGCTATGTCGCGATCCTGACCGATTCCCCGGTCGTGGACGCGAAGGTGCCGGTGATCGACCTCAACGACGTGCGCGCCATCGCCGACTTCATCGTCGCGCATTGTGGATTGCGGACTCGCTAGCCACACAAACACGATGTCATCACCGGGCTTGTCCCGGTGATCCATGCACCGTATCCGCAAGCTGAGGCGCTGCATGGATTGCCGGGACACGCCCGGCAATGACGAAAGAGTTTGCGTTTGCCTAGCTCGTCATCACGCAGGCGCGCGCCACCGCCAGCGTGACACGGCGCTGCTCGCTGAGCGCCGCGCGGTCGATACGGGCGACCATTTCGAGCGCTCGATGCGGCTCGCCACGTAGCGCAGCACGTCGTCGTTCACCTCGAGCCCGCGATCGGCGAATTGCTTGGCCATGACCGCGACCAGCAAATCATCATCCGGGGCGGACAGCGCGACAGCGGGAATCGCGGCGAGGCGCGAGGCGAGGTCGGGCAAGGCCACGGGCCAGCGCGCCGGCGGCAATTCGCTGACCACCAGCAGATGGCCGCCCGCCTCGCGCACGGCGTTGTAGAGGTGCAGCAGCGCCGGCTCCGGCCAGCCCCGCGGCTCGTCCAGGATCACGCGCAACGGCGGCGCGCCCTCGGGCGGCGACGCCAGGATCGTGGCCTCGCAGCGCGCCCGCCAGACATGGGCGAGATGGGTCTTGCCGGCGCCCTTGGGGCCGTGGATGGCCAGCGCATGGGCCGGCCAGTCCGGCCAGCGATCGATCCAGGCCACGGCGTCGCGGTTGCTGTCGGCGACGACGAAATCGGCGCTGCCGAAGGCCGGCCGGAAGGCGAGATCGAGAGGCAGCTGGCGCGGCATGAAGAGGGTCAGTCGCCGGGTTCGGCCGGAATCTGCAGCGGCACCTCGCCCTGCACCTCGGGGTCGATCGCGGGCATCTCTCCGTGGCCGGCGAGATAGAGGCGGCTGACGCGGTACTGGGCGATGCCGAAGCGCACCAGCACGCCGACGACCGCGGCGACCGGCACGGCCAGGAGCAGGCCGACGAAGCCGAACAGGGAACCGCCCGCGAGCAGGGCGAAGATGATCCACACCGGATGCAGCCCGACCCGGTCGCCGACCAGCTTGGGGGTGAGGAAATTGCCTTCGAGCACCTGGCCGATTCCGAAGATGACCGCCACCAGCGCGATCGACCAGGGATCGGTGAACTGGCCGATGGCGATGGCCATCGAGACGGCGAACCCGGTCAGCGCGCCGACATAGGGGATGAAGGTGAGCAGGCCGGCGAGCAGGCCGACGATCAGCCCGAAAGGCAGGCTGACCAGCATCAGGGCGCTGGCGTAATAGATGGCAAGGGTGGCGCAGACCATCGACTGGCCGCGGGCGAAGCCGGCCAGGGTCTGGTTCACCAGCAGGGCCTGGCTGCGGATCGTCGCCGCATGGGCGCGCGGCAGCAGTTCGTCGATCTTCGCCACCAGCCGGTCCCAGTCGCGCAGCAAGTAGAACGTCACCACCGGCGTGATGAAGATCAGCGACAGCAGGTTGGCCAGCGCCAGGCCCTGCCCGACCACGCTCTGCAGGGCGCCGCCGAGCCAGGACAAAGCGGTGCCGAAGCGCTCGCGCGCCAGCTGCGACATCTCCGCGGCATCGGGCAAATTCAGACGCTGCTGCAGCTCCGCGACATAGGGCAGCAGGCGGTCCTGGGTGCGCGAGATGAAGTCCGGCAGCGAGCTCAGGAAATTCACCGCCTCCTGCACCGCCAGCGGCACGATCAGCAGCAGGAACAGGATCACCGCCACCGCGAAGATCGCGGTGACGATCACCGTCGCCAGGTTGCGCGAGCAGCCCAGCCGCTCCAGCCGATCGCAGGTGGGATCGAGCAGATAGGCGATGGCCATGCCGGCGACGAAGGGCAGCAGGATGCCCTTGAGCAGGATCAGGGCCAGCACGAAGACGGCGAGAATCCCGGCCCAGACTTTCGCTTGCGTGCCCAGGGTCATGTCGCGGCCGTCACGGCTGTCATGCGGGCGCGCCTATTGCGGCACGGCGGGCTGGTCGGGCACCGCCGGCTGGTCGCTCGGCACCATCGGATCGGCGCCAGGGACCGGCAGGCCGCCGCCGGTTCCCGGCTGCTGCCGCAAGGTGCCCTTGTTGGCGATGACGGAATCGAGGGCGAGGTCCTGCTCGGCCAGCGCGCGCTGGAATTGCGGCACGTCGCCGAGGAAGGTCACTTCGAGCACCGCAAGCGTCTTGGTCAGGCTCACCAGGCGCACCGATTTCAGCGACGGCACGCCGCCCAGCTGCCGCTTGATGTCGACCCATTGCTTGAGGCCGGTGACCGGCACGTCGAGGGTCAGGCTCGATTGCTTGCTGGCGTCGACCATGTTGGCCTCGCGGACCTGGCCCTGGACCCAGGCGATGGTGCGGTCGGCGGTCTGGGTCAGCAGGTCTTCCAGCGTGGCGGCGTCGCCGGCGACCGTGTCGGTGAACCGCGTCGTCGCCGCGCGGCCGTAGCGCGTGGCGGCGACCGACAGCGTCTCGACATTGTTGTCGCTGACGGGGGCCGCCTTCACCTCGACCACCAGCACGTCGGCAGCGCTGTAGCGCTGCGCCAAGGCACCCAGGCGCGGCAGGTCGCCGGCCAGCGCCTGCGTGGCCGAGAGGGTCGTGCTGTCGGAGACGTCGCCGCTCGGCAGCACCATCGGCACCAGGCTGGCGGTGGGCGCCTTGGCGCCCCAGGGCAGCATCAGCAGGTTGGCCGGCCCCCAGAGCGTGCTGTTGCCGGTTTCGTCGGTATAGATCGGCAGCACCAGCAGGCGCTTGGTCTGCACCTGGGCGAAGGAGACGTTGTTGCTGGCGAGGAACTGCTGCACCGGGTCGGCCAGGAAGCGGAAGGTATAGCGGCCGATGTAATGCGTAGCCGAGGATTTCTCCTGCTCGATCTCGAAATCCTGCACCCAGCTGGAGATCACGTCGTCGCTGGGCAGCGTCAGGGCCTGCACGCGTTCGGCCGGGGCGATCTCCGCCAGCACCTTCTGGAGGCCGAGACGCTGGCCCTGCAGCAGCGCCTGGTCGCGCAAGGTGGCGATGTCGCCGGTGACATCCACGTCGATGCCGGTGGCGGTATAGATCGCCCCCGCCTGGGCCCAGGCGCCGCCGGCCGGAAGGCCGAAAGTCGCTGCCGCGCAGGCGAGAATTGCCGCCGTCAGAAGCCCGCGGCAAAGCCGCCGAATCACCGTGAATGCCATTGCAACGGGCCTCGAAATCCTTATTGTCCGACCGCCTGCTTATAGCCCATTGCCAGGGAGGACGCCATAACCCGCCCCGTGCCAGACGCCGCCGACGCGGCCGACAAATCCAATACCGGCAACGGCTTGACCTATCGGGATGCGGGCGTCGACATCGATGCCGGCGAGGCGCTGGTCGAGGCGATCAAGCCGCTCGCCAAATCGACGGCGCGCAGCGGATCCAATGCCGGCCTGGGCGGATTCGGCGCCTTCTTCGATCCCCGGGCGGCCGGCTATCGCGACCCCCTGCTGGTCGCCACCACGGACGGCGTCGGCACCAAGCTGAAGATCGCCATCGAGACCGGCCGGCATGACGGCGTCGGCATCGACCTGGTCGCCATGTGCGTCAACGACCTGGTGGTCCAGGGCGCCGAGCCGCTGTTCTTCCTCGACTACTTCGCCACCGGGAAGCTCGACGTGGCGGCGGCGCGCACCATCATCGCCGGCATCGCCCAGGGCTGCAAAGAGGCCGGTTGCGCGCTGGTCGGCGGCGAGACGGCGGAGATGCCCGGCATGTATGCCAAGGGCGACTATGACCTGGCGGGTTTCGCCGTCGGCGCGGTGGAGCGCGACGAGGCGTTGACCGGCGCAGACGTGGCGGAAGGCGATCTGGTGCTGGGCCTCGCCTCCTCCGGCGTGCATTCCAACGGCTTCTCCCTGGTGCGCAAGGTGGTGGAGCGTTCCGGCCTTGCCTGGGATGCACCGGCGCCCTTCGCTTCCGGCAAGACGGTGGCCGAGGCGCTGCTGACGCCAACCCGCATCTACGTGAAGAGCACGCTGGCCGCGATCAAGGTCGGCGGCGCCAAGCAGCGCAACATCAAGGCGCTGGCGCATATCACCGGCGGCGGCCTGGTCGACAACGTGCCGCGCGTGCTGCCCGACACGCTGCAGGCGGAGATCGACGGCGGCAGCTGGCAGCTGCCGGCAGTGTTCCAATGGCTGATGAAGACCGGTGGCGTGCCGACCACCGACCTCATCCGCACCTTCAATTGCGGCATCGGCATGATCGCCGTGGTGGCGCCGGAAGCGGCGGAGCGTGTCGCCCGCGTGCTGACCGAGCATGGCGAGCGCGTGCAGCGCATCGGCCGCATCGTGCGCCGCCCGCGCGACGGCGAGGGCTGCGTCGTCAAGAACGCGAGCTGGTAAGCGCATCATGGCGCTGAAGGTCGCGGTGCTGATCTCCGGGCGCGGCTCGAATCTGCAGGCGCTGATCGACGCCTTCGGGCCGGAGATGCCGAATTCCCCGGTGCAGATCGTGCTGGTGCTGTCCAACCGTCCCGACGCCTTCGGCCTGGAACGCGCGGCCAAGGCCGGAATCAAGACCGAGATCGTGGATCACAAGGCCTTCGCCAGCCGCGCCGATTTCGACGTGGCGATGGACCGCGAGATCCGCGCCGCCGGGGCCGAGTTCGTCGTGCTCGCGGGCTTCATGCGGCTGCTGACCGAAGGCTTCATCAATGCCTGGAAGGACCGGATGATCAACATCCATCCGGCCCTGCTGCCGAGCTTCAAGGGGCTCGACACGCATAAGCGCGCGCTGGAGGCCGGGGTGAAGCTGCATGGCTGCACCGTGCATTTCGTGCGCCACGAGACCGACACCGGCCCGATCATCGCCCAGGCCGCGGTGCCGGTGCTGCCCGACGATGACGAGGCCGCGCTGGCGACGCGCGTGCTGCGCGCCGAGCACAGGCTCTACCCGGTGGCCCTGCGCCTGATCGCCTTAGGCAAGGTGCGGGTGGAGGATGAGCGCGCCATCATCGCCGATGGGCGTGACGGCAATGGCGTGTTGTTCAACCCACCGGCCGACTGACGCGAGGCCGGCGATGCGATGGCCGTTCCAGCCCGGTCTCGGCGTGCTGCTCCTCCTGGCCCTGCTCGCCGCCTGCGGACGGGGCGCCGATTTCGACTACTACGTCCTGGCGCTGAGCTGGGAGCCGGCGTTCTGCGCGACCCATGGCGGCAAGCCGGAATGCCGCGCCCTCGATGCCGGCGATTTCGCCGCCAGCAACCTGGTGCTGCACGGTCTGTGGCCGAACGCCGCCCACGGCGATGAGCCCGCCTATTGCGGTATCGGTGCCAGCGCGCGCGCGGCCGACGAGGCCGGCCAATGGTGCGGCCTGCCGGCGACCGGCACCGACCAGCAGACGCAAGAGGACCTGCGGCGCGTGATGCCGGGCGCCGAGTCCTGCCTCGACCGCCACGAATGGCTGAAGCACGGCACCTGCTCCGGCCTAGACGGCGACGCCTATTTCGACACCGCCGCCCGGCTGACCGAGGCATTCCAGGGGACCGAGCTGGCCGGGCTCCTGCGGCAGGGTGTGGGCCGGGAGATCCCGCTGGCCCGCCTGGTGGATGCCTTCGAACAGGAATTCGGCGATGGCGCAGGCGCCGCTCTGACCGTCACCTGCCGGCGCGCCGGGGGCCGGGCTTACCTGGCCGAGATCCGCCTGGCGCTCCGCCCGGAGGCCATCGACAAGCCCTTGGATGCCGGCAGTCTTTTCCTGCAGGGGGACGCGTCGCGCGGCGGCTGTCCGCGCAACGTGATCATCGACCGGGCCGGCCCAGGCTGACCCGGCAGCCATAGCCGGACGGCAACTTGCGCCGGGGCCGGGCCTCGGCTAGATAGGTTTCCGACCGATATTCAGACCTGGAGCGACCACGATGGCCACCGAGCAAGACCAGTTCCTCGCCGCCAAGCAGCAGACCTGGGCCAGTTTCGGCCGGCTGCTGTTCTGGGGCACCATTGGCGCGGGGATCGTTACCCTGGTGGCCGTGCTGTTCGCGATCTGAGCGCCGCGCACGCGGCGACCCGTGCGCCAGAAACGGAAACGGCGTCAGGCCTGGCCTGACGCCGCTGTCGTTTGAGCGGATCGGGTCGGGTCAGCCGACGATCTCGATGCCGCTGAAGAAGAAGGCGATCTCGATCTTGGCGTTGTCCGGCGAGTCCGAGCCGTGCACCGAATTGGCCTCGATCGATTCGGCGAAATCCTTGCGGATGGTGCCCGGCGCGGCATTCGCCGGGTTGGTGGCGCCCATCACGTCGCGATACTTGGCGACGGCATTCTCGCCTTCCAGGACCTGCACCACGACCGGACCGCTGGTCATGAAGGTGCAAAGGTCGTTGTAGAACGGGCGCGCGGCATGCACCTCGTAGAACTTCTCGGCCTGGGCGCGGCTCAGCCACAGCCGCTTCTGGGCGACGATGCGCAGGCCGGCGGCCTCGATATGGGCGTTGATCTTCCCGGTCAGATTGCGGCGCGTGGCGTCCGGCTTGATGATCGAGAAGGTGCGTTCCTTGGCCATAATCCTTGAGCTCCTGTTGGCGAAACTGGCGCGGGGTTATATACAGTCCGCCGCGCCCCCGCAACTTAGGCAGCAAAATCGGCCGGTTTCGCGTTTCCGGCCCTGAATTTATTGAGAAAAGGCCGGTTCCCGGATCATGTTAACAATCTCCGACATCACCTGCCGTGTCGCCGGGCGGCCTTTGCTGGAGGGCGCCAGCCTGACCCTGCCGGCTGGCCACAAGGGCGGCCTGATCGGGCGCAACGGCACCGGCAAGACGACCTTGCTGAAGCTGATTTCCGGCGAGATCCAGGCCGATACCGGCGAGATCCGCCTGCCCAACAACGCGCGCATCGGCCGCATCGCCCAGGAAGCGCCGAGCGGGCCGCAGAGCCTGCTGGAGACGGTGCTGGCCGCCGACACCGAGCGCGCGACGCTGCTGGACGAGGCGGAGCACGCCACCGACCCGCACCGCATCGCCGACATCCACCAGCGCCTGCACGAGATCGGCGCCCATGCCGCACCCGCCCGCGCGGCGCAGATCCTGCACGGCCTTGGCTTCGACGCGGCGGCGCAGGAGCGCCCCTGCAGCGATTTCTCCGGCGGCTGGCGCATGCGCGTGGCGCTGGCAGCGCTGTTGTTCCAGGCGCCGGATCTGCTGCTGCTCGACGAGCCCACCAACCACCTCGATCTCGAGGCCACGCTGTGGCTGGAGGATTTCCTCAAGCGCTATCCCTATACCGTGCTGCTGGTGAGCCACGACCGCGACCTGCTGAACGGCGCGGTGGACAAGATCATCCACCTGCATGACCGCAAGCTCACCATGTATACCGGCGGCTACGACGATTTCGAGCGCCTGCGCAGCGAGAGACTGGCCCTGCAGGCCGCGGCGGCGGCGAAGCAGGATGCGGCGCGCAAGCACATGCAGGCCTTCGTCGACCGCTTCCGCTACAAGGCGAGCAAGGCGCGCCAGGCCCAGTCGCGCCTGAAGGCCCTGGCCAAGATGCAGCCGATCGCCGCGGCGATCGAGGAGCGCGGCATCGAGTTCACCTTCCCCGAGCCGGAGGAACTGGCCCCGCCTCTCATCGTCATGGACGATGTGGCGGTGGGCTACGAGGAAGGCAAGCCGATCCTGACGCGCATCAACATGCGCCTCGACCCCGATGAGCGCATCGCGCTGCTGGGCTCGAACGGCAACGGCAAGTCGACGATGGCGAAGCTGATCGCCGGCAAGCTCAAGCCGATGGCCGGCGAGATGCGCGCCTCGCGCAAGCTGAAGGTCGGCTACTTCGCCCAGCACCAGACCGACGAGCTCGACCTCGACGCCACGCCGCTGCTGTCGATGGAGCGCGCGGCGCCCAACCTCAACGCGGAGAAATGCCGCGCCCATATCGCGCGCTTCGGCCTCGACGTGCTGCGCGCCACCACGCCGGTCGGCAACCTGTCCGGCGGCGAGAAGGCGCGACTGCTGCTGGCGCTGATGACCCATGCGGCGCCCAACATCCTGCTGCTGGACGAGCCGACCAACCATCTCGACATCGATTCCCGCCAGGCGCTGGTGCAGGCGATCAACGACTTCCCCGGCGCGGTGGTGCTCATCAGCCATGACCCGCACCTGATCGAGCTCACCGTAGATCGCTTCTGGCTGGTCAAGGACGGCCGCTGCCAACCCTTCGACGGCGACCTCAGCGACTACAAGGAAATGGTGCTCAATCCCGGCCGCACCGAGAAGGCGCGCGAGAAGCGGGAAAAGGCCGAGGTCAAGCCACGCAAGTCCGGCGAGCCCGGCGAGCTCAAGCGCCAAGTCGAGCAATCCGCTGTCGCAGTGCAGAAGCTGACCGCGGCGAT
Source organism: Dongiaceae bacterium (assembly GCA_044226685.1). Classification (GTDB taxonomy): domain Bacteria; phylum Pseudomonadota; class Alphaproteobacteria; order Dongiales; family Dongiaceae; genus Dongia_A. The sequence continues at coordinate 2,640 of JBGAGP010000146.1, read as the reverse complement.
GGAGATCATCGAGAAGAAGATGGCCGAGCGCAGCTTCTACAATGAACCGGCCAATGTCATCGCCGACTGGCAGCGCAAGCACGCCGACGTAGCCAAGCGCCTGGAACAGGCCGAGGAAGCCTGGTTGCAGGCGCAGATGGCCCTGGAAGCCGCGCAATAGCGCCACCCCGGGCTGGCTTGAGATAGCCAGACCGGTCTGCTAGCCTCCATCCTGCATTCGTGCTTGAGCGCATCCGCGCAGGGATTGACCGATGCAGTACGACATCGAGGGCGCCTGGGCGCTGCTGCGCACCTGCAACTACCGTTGCGACTATTGCTTCCTGAGCGAGCGGGCGCTAGGCGAGAAGATCCGCGTCCACGCCACGCCCGCTCAGTGGCGCGCGGCCTTCGACGACACCGGCAAGACCTGGCTGATCCATCTCACCGGCGGCGAGCCGAGCCACTATCCGGAATTCGCCGAGATTTGCGCGACGCTTTCCGAACGGCACTACCTGTCGCTCAACAGCAATCTGACCGGGGCATCGCTCAACGATTTCGCCGAGCGGATCGACCCGGCACGGGTCAGCTTCATCAATGCCGGTCTGCATCCGGCGGAGCGCGCGCGGCGCCAGGGCGGGGCGGCGTTCCTGCGCCACGCTGAATTGCTGGTCCGGCGCGGATTCCCGGTCATGGTCTCTGTGGTGGCGACACCGGAGGTTCTGCGGGATTTCGAGGCGATCATCGATCTCCTGCGCCCGGTCGGGCTGATGCCGATTCCCAAGCTGATGCAGGGCAAGGTGCAGAGGCAGCGCTACCCTGATGCTTACACCGCCAGCGAAAGGCGGCTGTTCCGGGACTATTCCAGGCTCGCGGAACGGGCCTATCCGGAGCTGTTCGACGACAGCGGGATCGCCGAGCGGCCGAGCATCGACGCGCCGGTGGGCCGCAATTTCCTGCGCGGCCTGCCGAACTATCGCGGCCGTCCGTGCAACGCCGGCATGGAATACGTGAAGATCGAAGCCGACGGCCGGGTCGATCGTTGCGGCGACGGCGTGCCGCTCGGCAACCTGCTGGCCGGCGATGTGCAATTCGCCGCGGCGCCGGCGCCATGCGACCGGCGGCACTGCTTTTACGTCTGCGAGAAGTACACCGCGCGCGCGGCGCGGGAAGTAGCCTTGCCGGCCCAGGCGCCGACGCCAGTCGCCGCCTTCGCTGCGAACCTGCGACGCCGGTTCAGCGCCTGGACGACCGCTAGTTGAACCCGGTGTATAGTGGCCGAGAACCCGACTCGGTCCCACGATGCCGCTGCTCAGTCCCGACGATCCCGAACCCGAGGCCCTTGCCAGCGTGCCGGAGAGCATCCGGCAGATGTTCGCCTACTGGCAGCGCAAGCGCGGCAACCGGCGCATGCCGGCCCGCGCCGACATCGACCCGGCGGAGATGAAGGCGTTGCTGCCGTTCATGATCCTGGTCGACGTCGTCCGCGATGCGGCCGGCAAGACGGATTTCGTCTATCGCCTGGTCGGCACGCGCGAGGTGGAAATCCGCAACGGCGATCCGACCGGCCAGCGGGTCGCCGAGGCCTTTCACGGCCCCTCGGCCGAGAACGCGCTCGATTGTTATCGTCAAGCGGTCGAGAATCGGATGCCCTATCTGGACGACGAGTATTTCGCCCAGGCCGGCGACCGCTTCGGCGACGAGGCGAACCTGTTCCTGCCGCTGTCGAACGACGACGAGACGGTCAACATGGTGCTGGTCTTCACGGCCTATCGGAAGCTGAAGTAGCGCGCAGCATGCGCGCTATCCGCTGCGCGCCTTCTCTTCCCACTTCCCGGCCGGCGATTGCTGGTAGTAGATCAGCTGATGGCCGCCCTGCAGATAGGCCTTCCAGCGGTCGCGCGCGGCGGCAACGGCGGCATCGTCATTGCCGTCGAACAACTCGCAGACCAGCGGATAGCCGCCGACATCCGGGCGCGTGGCGCCGTCGCAGAGAAACAGAATCTTCGCGGCGTTGGGGCTTTCCTCGCCGGCGGTGAGGTAGATGGGCTGTTCCGCCGCATCGCCGTCCTTGGCGCTGCCATGCGGCAGGAAGCCGTCCGGCCGGTAGGTCCACAGATGCGCGGCCAGCGCCTCCACCCGCTCGGGCGAGCCGGCGACGACCAGCGCGCGATCGCCGCGGGCATAGGCCCGTTCCAGCATCACCGGCAGCGTGTCTTCGAGCGAGGCGCGCTGCAGGTGATAGAAGCGGATCTCGCTCATACGCTTGCCGTGCGCGGCGCGGCGAAGAGGCCTCAGGCCTCTTCGTAATGCGCCGCCACCAGCCGGTCGAGCAGGCGCACGCCATAGCCGGTGGCGCCGCGCGGGCTGGTCGGCGAATCCTTGTCCGCCCAGGCCATGCCGGCGATGTCGAGATGGGCCCAATGCACGCCGCGCTGCACGAAGCGCTGCAGGAACTCGGCCGCGGTGATGCTGCCGGCATTGCGGCTGCCGCTGATGTTCTTCACGTCGGCGGCGGGACTGTCCATCATCTTGTTGTAGGCGGGCGCCAGCGGCATGCGCCAGAGCAGCTCGCCGGTCGCCTTGCCGCTCTCGGCCAGCTGTTCGGCCAGCTTGTCGTCATTGGCGTACATGCCGCCATAGACGGTGCCGAGAGCGATCAGG
>JBGAGP010000145.1:0-11701 GCA_044226685.1 Dongiaceae bacterium | reverse complement strand
GTGAACGGATAGCGAATGAACAAGTCCACCAGCGGCGATTCGAAAAATACGCTCTACTGCTCATTCTGCGGCAAGAGCCAGCACGAAGTTCGCAAGCTGATTGCCGGGCCGACCGTCTTCATCTGCGATGAATGCGTCGAGCTCTGCATGGATATCATCCGCGAAGAGCACAAGACGACACTGGTCCGCTCGCGCGACGGCGTGCCCAGCCCGCGCGACATCTGCAAGGTGCTGGACGACTACGTGATCGGCCAGGAGCATGCCAAGAAGGTGCTCTCGGTCGCCGTCCACAACCACTACAAGCGCCTCGCTCACGTGGGCAAGCAGAACGACGTCGAGCTGTCGAAGTCGAACATCCTGCTGGTCGGCCCGACCGGCTGCGGCAAGACGCTGCTGGCCCAGACGCTGGCCCGCATCATCGACGTGCCGTTCACCATGGCCGACGCGACGACGCTGACCGAGGCCGGCTATGTCGGCGAGGACGTCGAGAACATCATCCTCAAGCTGCTGCAATCCGCCGACTACAATGTCGAGCGCGCGCAGCGCGGCATCGTCTATATCGACGAGGTCGACAAGATTTCGCGCAAGTCCGACAACCCCTCCATAACCCGCGACGTGTCGGGCGAGGGCGTGCAGCAGGCGCTGCTGAAGATCATGGAAGGCACCATCGCCTCCGTGCCGCCGCAGGGCGGGCGCAAGCATCCGCAGCAGGAGTTCCTGCAGGTCGACACCACCAACATCCTGTTCATCTGCGGCGGCGCCTTCGCCGGCCTGGAGAAGATCATCGCCCAGCGCGGACGCGGCGGGTCGGCGATCGGCTTCGGCGCTGATGTGCGCGGCCCCGACGATCGCCGCGCCGGCGAGCTGTTGCGCGAGGTGGAGCCTGAGGATCTGCTGAAGTTCGGCCTGATCCCGGAATTCGTCGGCCGCCTGCCGGTCGTCGCCACGCTCGAGGACCTCGACGAGGAAGCGCTGGTCAAGATCCTGACCGAGCCGAAGAACGCGCTGGTGAAGCAGTACCAGCGGCTGTTCGAGATGGAGGACGTGCGCCTCGATTTCGCCGAGGACGCGCTTGGCGCCATCGCCCGCAAGGCCATCGCGCGCAAGACCGGCGCCCGCGGCCTGCGCTCGATCATGGAAGCGATCCTGCTGGAATCGATGTTTGACCTGCCCAGCCTGGACGGCGTCGAAGCCATCGTGATCAGCCGCGAAGTGGTCGAAGGCAAGGCCAAGCCGCTTTACATCTATACCGATCGCCGCGGCGACGTCGGCGCCGGCGCCTAGAGCAGCACTGACCCGTTCCTATCGCATGGAACTCAAGGGGGGTGGCCCGGCCGCTCCCCTTGAACCGTCCCTGGCGGTCCCCAAATAAGTTAACGAGACAGCAAGCCTAATCTGGCTCCCGCATCGGCGCTAAGCCGAAAGAACGCCTCGATCGCTTACCCGCAAATAGGCATGGTTCCTGCAAGGGCGAATGGCCGTATCGGCCCCGAAATCCTTGGCGGTCAAGTGGTTGCGAGGGGTCTGGTCCAGGGCTAGTCTGTATTTTGAATAGTCGGAGTCTATAGCGCGATGACCCAAGAAACCCCCGTACAGCCGAAATATCCCGTTCTGCCGCTGCGGGATATCGTCGTTTTCCCGCACATGATCGTGCCGCTTTTCGTCGGCCGCGAGAAATCGGTCCGCGCGCTCGAAGACGTGATGAAGGACGACAAGCAGATCCTGCTGGTCACCCAGCGCAACGCTGCCCAGGACGACCCCGGCCCGGGCGACATGTACGCCATCGGCACGGTCGGCACCGTGCTGCAGTTGCTGAAGCTGCCGGACGGCACCGTGAAGGTGCTGGTCGAGGGCGGCGCGCGGGCCAAGATCCAGGAATTCACCGATACCGAGCCGTTCTTCGTCGCCCGCGCCTCGGCGATGCCGGAGCCGGAAGTCGAGGGCAAGGAGACCGAGGCCCTGGCGCGCTCGGTGATCACCCAGTTCGAGCAGTACATCAAGCTCAACAAGAAGATCCCGCCCGAGGTGCTCGTCTCGGTCAACCAGATCGAGGATCCCTCGAAGCTGGCCGACACCGTCGCCTCGCATCTGACGCTGAAGATCTCCGACAAGCAGGAATTGCTGGAGATCCCGACCATCGCCGGCCGGCTGGAGAAGGTGTTCTCCTTCATGGAAGGCGAGATCGGCGTGTTGCAGGTGGAGAAGCGCATCCGCTCCCGCGTCAAGCGGCAGATGGAGAAGACGCAGCGCGAGTACTACCTCAACGAGCAGATGAAGGCGATCCAGAAGGAGCTGGGCGAGGGCGAGGACGGCCGCGACGAGCTGGCCGAGCTCGAGGAGCGCATCAAGAAGACCAAGCTCTCCAAGGAAGCGCGCGACAAGGCGGCTGCGGAGGTGAAGAAGCTCCGCACCATGAGCCCGATGTCGGCCGAGGCGACGGTGGTGCGCAACTACCTCGACTGGCTGCTGTCGATTCCGTGGAGCAAGCCGACCAAGGTCAAGAAGGACATCAAGCTCGCGCAGAAGGTCCTGAACGACGACCATTATGGTCTCGAGAAGGTCAAGGAGCGCATCCTCGAATATCTCGCGGTGCAGCAGCGCCAGAAGAAGATCAAGGGTCCCATCCTGTGCCTGGTCGGCCCACCCGGCGTCGGCAAGACCTCGCTCGGCAAGTCGATCGCCAAGGCCACGGGGCGGAACTTCATCCGCATCTCGCTGGGCGGCGTGCGCGACGAGGCCGAGGTGCGCGGCCATCGCCGGACCTATATCGGCTCGATGCCCGGCAAGGTCATCCAGGCGATGAAGAAGGCGAAGTCGTCCAACCCGCTGTTCCTGCTCGACGAGATCGACAAGCTGGGACAGGACTGGCGCGGCGACCCGTCCTCGGCGCTGCTCGAGGTCCTCGACCCGGAGCAGAACGTCAACTTCAATGACCATTACCTGGAGGTCGATTACGACCTTTCGGACGTGATGTTCATCACCACGGCCAACACGCTGCGCATGCCGCAGCCGCTGCTGGACCGCATGGAGGTCATCCGCATCCCCGGCTACACCGAGGATGAGAAGGTGGAGATCGCCTTCCGCCACCTGATCCCCAAGCAGATGAAGGATCACGCGCTGAAGAAGGCGGAATGGTCGGTCTCCGAGGACGCCATCCGCGACCTGGTGCGCTACTACACGCGCGAGGCCGGCGTGCGCAACCTGGAGCGCGAGATCGCCAACCTGGCGCGCAAGTCGATCAAGGAGATTCTGATGAAGAATCTCAAGAAGATCGCCATCAACCGGCGCAATCTCGGCAAGTTCGCCGGGGTGAAGAAGTTCCGCTACGGCGAGGCCGAGGCGCACGACATGGTGGGCGTCACCACCGGTCTCGCCTGGACCGAGGTGGGCGGCGAGATCCTGACCATCGAGGCGGTGACGGTGCCCGGCAAGGGCCGCGTGATCGCCACCGGCAAGCTCGGCGACGTCATGAAGGAATCCGTGCAGGCCGCGGAATCCTTCGTCAAGTCGCGGTCGACCGAATTTGGCATAAAGCCGACCTTGTTCAACCGCAAGGACATCCACGTGCACGTGCCGGAAGGCGCCACGCCGAAGGACGGACCCTCGGCCGGCGTCGCGATGGTGACCACCATCGTCTCGGTGCTGACCGGCATTCCGGTGCGTCGCGACGTGGCGATGACCGGCGAGGTCACGTTGCGCGGACGCGTGCTGCCGATCGGCGGCTTGAAGGAGAAGCTGCTGGCCGCGTTGCGCGCGGGGATCAAGACAGTTCTCATCCCCTCGGAGAATGAGAAGGATTTGGCTGACATCCCCGACAATGTGAAGCGTGGGCTGGAGATCATTCCTGCGTCGACGGTCGATGAAGTGTTGCGTCGTGCGTTGGCGGGTCCGCTGACGCCGATCGAGTGGATCGAACCGCCCGAGCCCGCGGCGGCGGTTGCCGACAAGGGCGGCGATGACGATGTTGGTATCGTGACGCATTGATGCGACGCTGAGTTTTACGCACCGAAGCATCGAATAAAGTCCGCGAAGAACCGCGATTATCCTGGGGATAATCGCGGTTCTTTCATTGACGGCATCAAAAACCGGGTTCTAAAATCCGGCCTCCAAGGGCCTAGAAGAACCAATCCGTCCGTTTCAGAGAGCAAGGGGGGTTCCACGTGAACAAGAACGATTTGATTGCGGAAGTGGCCGATGATACGGGCCTTTCCAAATCCGATGCGGCGCGTGCGGTCGATGCCGTGTTCGATGCGATCACGAAGGCGCTGAAGAAGAACAACGAGGTTCGCCTGGTCGGCTTCGGCACGTTCAGTGTCGCGAAGCGCGCGAAGTCCAAGGGACGCAATCCGCGCACCGGCGAAGAGATCCAGATCCCCGCCTCGAAGCTGCCGAAGTTCAAGGCCGGCAAGGGCCTCAAGGACGCGGTCAACTGATCGGCAAGAAATTCCACATCGACGATGTGACGCACCGGCTGCCCAAAAGGCGGCCGGTTTCGTTTTGGAGCGGGGAAAGTGTTCGGAATGAGTCGAGCTAGGTCAGTCGCTTCTTCGAGAACGCTCTGCCCGAATGAGACTTCAATTGCCTTTCGAACGCCGGAGCTCTCGCCTTGCTTGGGCGAAGCGTGGTGGGCGATGACGGACTCGAACCGCCGACATCTTCCGTGTAAAGGAAGCGCTCTACCAACTGAGCTAATCGCCCCTCTGTGCGCGTAGTTACCCGTGCGCGAGTAGTTATCGGATCGCCGCCATCCGCACAAGCAGCGCGCCTTTGCGTGGCGCCGATGGAGCAAGCCCAAAAGGGGACGGGCCGCTGCCTTGAGGGCAGCGGCCCGGTTGCCGGGCTTCGATGGGGGACGGGGCAATTCACCCGGCTGGGACCTCGAGATCGGGCCGCCGGCATCAAGGGGCATTGCTGCGGCGGCCCGGAATTGCAGTCTCAGGATAGCCGCCCCGGGTGAATCAGCCGTGAAGGAAACCTCCAGTTTTGTATTTGATTTGATTGAACTATTCGCATTCAGCGGAACTGCAAGACCAGCCGCTAAGCGGCTGCGAAAGCAGCGAAGCCTGTCCGGGAAGCGTCGCCTGCCGACGGAAATTCGACAAGAAACAGTCGCCTTCAGGCTTTCTCGGCTTGCGGTTTCTCCATAGGCTGGCCGCGTTTTTCAACACCCCGCCACGTTGCGCAGCGCCCGACGGCAGAGGCCGGCCGGCGCGGCCGGGCGACGGGGTCCATCGTCGGTACCAAGGAGCAGGGGTCCATGAGCAAGAAAGTCGGCAGCGACATCGAGATCGCGCGCGAAGCCAAGATGAAGCCGGTGCGCGAAGTCGCCGCGAAGCTGGGCATTCCGGAAGAGAGTCTGCTGCCCTATGGCCATACCAAGGCCAAGATCTCCATGGACTTCATCGAGGCGCAGCGCGGCAAGCCGGACGGCAAGCTGATCCTGGTGACTGCGATCAGCCCGACCCCGGCGGGCGAGGGCAAGACCACGACCACGGTCGGCCTCGGCGACGGCCTCAACCGCATCGGCAAGAAGGCCATCATCTGCCTGCGCGAGCCGAGCCTCGGCCCCTGCTTCGGCGTGAAGGGCGGTGCTGCCGGCGGCGGCTACGCCCAGGTGGTGCCGATGGAAGACATCAACCTGCACTTCACCGGCGACTTCCACGCCATCGGCACCGCGCACAACCTGCTCTCGGCGCTGATCGACAATCACATCTACTGGGGCAACGATCTCGGCTTCGACACCCGCCGCGTCACCTGGCGCCGCGTCATGGACATGAACGACCGCGCGCTGCGCTCCATCGTCAACTCGCTGGGTGGCACCGCCAACGGCTTCCCGCGCGAGGACGGTTTCGACATCACCGTGGCCTCCGAGGTCATGGCCATCTTCTGCCTGTCGCGCGACCTGAAGGATTTGACCCAGCGCCTGGGCAACATCATCGTCGGCTATACCCGCGACAAGAAGCCGATCTACGCCCGCGACCTGAAGGCCGAAGGCCCGATGACGGTGCTGCTGAAGGACGCCATCGCGCCGAACCTGGTGCAGACGCTGGAGAACAACCCGGCCTTCATCCATGGCGGCCCCTTCGCCAACATCGCCCATGGCTGCAACTCGGTGATCGCCACCACCACGGCGCTGAAGCTCGCCGACTACGTGGTGACCGAGGCCGGCTTCGGCGCCGATCTCGGTGCCGAGAAGTTCTTCGACATCAAGTGCCGCAAGGCGGGATTGAAGCCGGCGGCGGCGGTGATCGTCTGCACCGTGCGCGCGCTGAAGATGCATGGCGGTGTCGCCAAGGAAGACCTCGGCAAGGAGAACATCGAGGCGCTGAAGAAGGGCGCCTCGAACCTCGCGCGCCACATCGAGAACGTGAAGAAGTTCGGCGTGCCGCCGGTGGTGGGCATCAACCGCTTCGTCGCCGACACCGATGCCGAGCTGGACGCGGTCCGGCAGATCTGCAGCGAGCTGGGCGCCGAGGCGATCGAGTGCAACCACTGGGCCTATGGCTCCGCCGGCATCGAGAAGCTGGCCCATGCGGTGGTGCGCCTGGCCGAGCAGAAGAACAACTTCAACTACCTCTATCCGGAGAACATGCCGCTCTGGGACAAGGTGCGCACCATCGCCCAGAGCCTCTACGGCGCCCAGGGCATCATCGCCGACAAGGCGGTGCGCGACCGCTTCGCCGAGTTCGAGAAGATGGGCTTCGGCCACTACCCGGTCTGCATGGCGAAGACCCAGTACAGCTTCTCCACCGACCCGAACCTGAAGGGGGCGCCCAGCAACCACGTGGTGCCGATCCGCGAGCTGCGGCTGTCCGCCGGCGCCGAGTTCATCGTCGTGGTCTGCGGCGAGATCATGACCATGCCCGGTCTGCCGCGGGTGCCCTCGGCCAACTCCATCCGGCTCAACGCCAAGGGCGAGGTCGAGGGGCTGTTCTAGGCCCTACCGGCATTCGAAAAACTCAACGGGCCGGTCCTTGTGACCGGCCCGTTTTTCTTTGACGGCGCGGCGGCTGAAGCCTAAATCTGCTGACTATACCTGTCTATACAAGTGGTCAGCCATGTCCGCCCGCCAAGCCGTTCTGCCCCTGGTCGTTCGCGACGACGCGCCGCTCGGCTGCGATGCCATCGCCGCCATCGCCCATGGCCGCGCGAAGCTCGCCATCGGCCAGGGCGCGCGGGCCAAGCTCGCCAACGGCCGCGCCATCGTCGAGCGCATCGTCGCCAAGGGCGAGAAGGCCTATGGCATCACCACCGGCCTCGGCGCGCTCAGCGACGTGCCGCTGGCCCCGGATGAGTTGGCGAAGCTGTCGCGCAACACGTTGCTGAGCCACGCCTGCGGCGTCGGCGAACCGCTGCACCCGGCCGAGGCGCGTGCCATCATGGTGGCGCTGGTCAACGACATGTGCCACGGCTATTCCGGCGTCGGCGTCGCGGTGGTCGACCAGCTGGTCGCCTTTCTCAATCGCGGCATCAATCCGGTGGTGCCGAGCCAGGGCTCGGTCGGCTACATCGTGCACGGGGCCCATATCGGGCTTGCCCTGATCGGCATCGGCGAGGTCGAGATGGACGGCCGGCGCATGCCCGCGGCCGACGCCATCGCCGCCGCCGGCCTGCGCGCGATCGAGATCGGCCCGAAGGACGGGCTCTGCCTGGTCAACGGCACACGCTGTCTCGCCGGGCTTTCCTGCCTGGGCGTGGTCGAGGCGGCGCGGCTCGCCGATTGGGCCGACGTGGTGGCGGCGCTGTCCTTCGAGGCGCTCAAGGGCCAGACCGACGCCTTCGACGAAGAGGTGCTGAATTTGAAGCCCCATGCCGGCGTCGTCGAGGTTGGCAAGCGGCTACGGCGGCTGCTGAAGGGCAGCGAGATGGTGGAGCGCTATCGCGGCCACCGCACGCAGGACGCGCTCTCGGTGCGCTCCATCCCGCAGGTGCATGGCGCGACGCGCGACCAGCTCGATCATGCCGAGCGGCAGATCGTCATCGAGCTCAAATCGGCGACCGACAACCCGCTGGTGCTCGGCACGCCAGGCAATTATCGCGTCATCTCCAACGCGCACCCGCACGGCCAGTCGGTGGCGATGGCGGTGGACCTGATGGCGCTGGCCGTTGCCGAACTGGGCTCGATCGCCGAGCGCCGGATCGACCGCCTGCTCAATCCGGCGACCAGCGGCCTGCCGGCTTTCCTGGTCAAGCAGCCGGGGGTCAATTCCGGCCTGATGATCGTGCAATACGTCGCCGCCTCGCTGGCGGCGGAGAACAAGCGCCTGAGCCAGCCGGCCGTCGCCGACAACTACGTCACCTCGGCGCAGCAGGAGGATCACATCAGCCTCGGCACGCCGGGCGCCCTCAAGGCGCTGAAGGTGATCGACAACACCCGGCGCATCCTGGCGATCGAGTATCTGTGCGCGGCGCAGGCCATCGAGTTCCTGCCACGGCTGCATCTGGGCCAGGGTACCCAGGCGGCCTATGACCAGCTGCGCGGGGCGATCCCGTCCCTGGAGCAGGACCGCTACCTCAGCCCCGATATCGCCTTCATCGAGGATTCCATGCTGCAACCGGATTGGCTGAACGGAATCGAGGCGCGTCTTAGTTAGTTGCCATCGTCAACTAAACCCATTAACGCCGGCAATGATGTGGGCGGGCGTCAATGGAGGTGGCGATGGAGCCTGGATATTGCGTTGAAGCGGTCCGGCGGTTTTCCCGGTTCTACACGCGGCGCATCGGAGTCCTGAACGAGGGCCTGGTGGGAAGCGAGTTCTCGCTGGCCGAGGCGCGGGTGCTCTACGAACTGGCGCACCGCGAGCAGGCCCTGGCCAAGGACCTTGCCCGGTGGCTCGACCTCGATCCCGGTTATCTGAGCCGCATCCTGAAAAGCTTCGAGGCCCGCGACCTGATCCAGCGTATTCCGTCGACGACCGATGGGCGCCAGCAATTGCTCAGCCTCACCGAAACCGGCCAGCGCCGTTTCGGCACCTTGAACGCGCGCTCGCGCGACGACATGGCCCTGATGCTGAACGACCTCACGCCGCGCCAGCAGCAGCGGCTGGTCGCGGCGATGAGCGAGATCGAGACGCTGCTCTCCGCCGAGCGGGAAACCCGCGTGCCCTACATCCTGCGGCCGCATCAGCCTGGCGATATCGGCTGGGTCGTGCAGCAGCACGGCAGGCTCTATGCGCAGGAATACGGCTGGGACGATACCTTCGAGGCGATGGTGGCGGAGATCGCCGCCAAGTTCATCAAGGAGTTCGACCCGAAGCGCGAGCGCGCCTGGATCGCCGAGAAGGACGGCGAGAATGTCGGCTGCGCCTTCCTGGTCAAGCAGTCGGACGCGGTGGCGAAGCTGCGCATGCTGCTGGTCGACCCCAAGGCGCGTGGCCTCGGCATCGGCAAGCGGCTGGTGGCGGAATGCATCAACTTCGCGCGGTTGAAGGGCTACGGGAAGATCACGCTGTGGACCAACGACATCCTCACCGCGGCGCGCAAGATCTACATCGATGCCGGCTTCACGAAGGTGGGCGAGGAGCGCCACCACAGCTTCGGCCACCACCTGGTGGGCGAGACGTGGGAGTTGGATCTGGCGGACAAATGAGTCTCGACCGCTCCACACGCGATCGTCATGGTCGGGCTTGGCCCGACCATCCACGAGTTTCCAATATCGACGCGGTTTCGCGGGCAGAAACTCGTGGATGGCAAGGCCAAACCTTGCCATGACGGTTTTGCACGATAAGCAGGTTGCTCCTACAGCGCCTTGAACTTGCCGCGCAGGCGGTAGCGGGCGCCGGGGTAGAGCAGGCGCACATGGCTGGCGATGCGGCCGTTGGACCAGGTCGTGCGGGTCAGGCACAGGCACGGCTCGCCGGCTTCGATCTTCAGCAGCTTGCGCTCAGGCCCGCTCGCCTGCACCGCCTCGATGACATGCTCGGCATCGGAGATTGGGGCGGCCGCCATCAGGTAGACATAGGGCGTCTGCAGGGTGAAATCCTGCGCCAGGTAGTCCGGCGCCGATTGCGGATCGACGTAGCGGTCCTCGAGCTGCACCGGGATGTCGTCCTCGGCGTGCAGCAGGATGGAATGGAACACCGGATCGCCGGCGCGCAGGCCGAGCGCCTGGGCGATGTCGGCGCTGGATTTTTCCTTGCGCAGGGTGAGGACCTGGGCACTGTGCCGGCGGCCGCGCGCGGCGATCTCGTCGGCGATGTTGCGCACCTCGAACAGCGCCGACTGCGCCTTGGGCTCGGCGACGAAGGTGCCGACGCCCTGGACCCGCACCAGCCGGCCCTCCATGGTGAGTTCGCGGAGCGCGCGGTTGATGGTCATGCGGCTGACGCCAAGGTCGCGCACCAATTCCGATTCCGAGGGGATGCGGTCGCGCGCCTGCCACTCGCCGGAATCGATGCGCTCGGTGATCATGCGCTTGACGCGCGAATAGCGGGGCAGGAGTTCGTTATTCAACGGATTCATGTCCGATCTTGTCTAGACAGGCTTATGCCAGACATGATCTGTAACCACAAGCATTCCAAGGCTTTCACCGACCCCGAGACCGCCGCCCCATGACAACTTTTCACGCGCCGCTTGCATGGTTCGCCGATGGATGGCGGGCCGATACCCGGATCACCGTGGATGCGGCCGGCACCATCGCCGCGATCGCGCAAGGCGCGCCGCAGGCCGGCGACCAGCGTCTTGCCGGACCGCTGCTGCCCGGCATGCCGAACCTGCACTCGCACGCCTTCCAGCGCGCCATGGCAGGTCTCGCCGAGGAAGCGCTCAATCCCGAGGACAGCTTCTGGACCTGGCGCGAGCTGATGTACCGCCTGGTCGGGCGCATCACGCCGGAGCACACGCAGGCCATTGCCACGCACCTCTATATCGAGATGCTGAAGGGCGGCTATACCGGCGTGGCGGAGTTCCACTACCTGCACCACCAGCCGGGCGGCGCGACCTATGCGAACCGCGCGGAGATGTCGGATCGCATCGCCGCCGCGGCACAGGCGGCGGGCATCGGCCTGACCCTGCTGCCGGCCTTCTATGCTCATGGCGGGTTCGGTGCCAAGCCGCTGGCGGAGAAGCAGCTGCGCTTCCGCAACGATGTCGACGGTTACCTGAGGCTGCTGGAGGGTGTTGCCAGGGCGACCGGCGAGATCGGCGCCGATTGGGGCCTCTGCTTCCACTCGCTGCGCGCGGCGACGGCCGGCGACATCGGCGGCGTGCTCGATGCGCACAAGGGCCAGACCCGGCCGATACATATCCACATCGCCGAGCAGACCAAGGAGGTCGAGGATTGCCTCGCCTGGTCGAACCAGCGACCTGTCGAATGGCTCTACAACAACGCAGCCGTCGACGCGCGCTGGTGCCTGATCCACGCCACCCACGTCGATGCGGGCGAAGTCTCGCGCATGGCGAAGAGCAAGGCGGTCGTCGGCCTGTGCCCGACCACCGAAGCCAATCTCGGCGACGGCCTGTTTCCGGCGCAGGAGTATCTCGCCGCCGAAGGCCGCTTCGGCATCGGCTCGGATTCGCATGTCTCGGTCAGCGCGCTTGAGGAACTGCGCTGGCTGGAATACGGCCAGCGTTTGAAGCACCAACGGCGCAACCGCCTGAGCGCCAGGGGCAAGACCGAGGTGGGCGAGACCCTGTTCGCCGCGACGCTTGCCGGCGGCGCGCAAGCGCTGGGCAAGCAGACCGGCGCGATCGCGGTGGGCAG
>JBGAGP010000144.1:0-11891 GCA_044226685.1 Dongiaceae bacterium | reverse complement strand
GCTGTCGCGCGCGGCGCGCTTCAGGTCCTGCGGCCGGGCGGTGCGCCGACCACGCCCTCCTCGGCATGGACGCCGTCATGGCCGTTGCCGTCCTCGCGGGCGATCTCGACGTTGTAGTTGCGCGGCGCCCAGGTGGCCGCGGATGTCGTTGAGCGCAAGCTCATTCTCGTCCTGCAATTCGGCGAAGAACTTGCGCCAGGACGGGTCGACGGCCTCGGGATGCTCGAGATAGCGCGCGTAGAGCTCTTCGAGGAACGGCCCGTTGGGGCCGGACAGGACGCTCGCCGGATTTGCACTCATGGATGGCTTGCCTTTGGTCGCTTCCTTGGGCTCAGGACCGCGATCGGGCGACGGCCCTCAACTCCAGCTTTCCCAGGAAGGCGGGGCGTCCGCGCCCGATCCACGCGAACTCGATCCGCCCCTTGATGAGCCGCCGTCCCCGCGCGCCGCCACAACCGGGCGCGCGCCGGCAGCAACCCTACCGCCCCATCGCCTTCAGCATGGTCGAGCCGAGGCTGGCGGGCGAATCCGCGACATGAATGCCGGCCGATTTCATCGCGGCAATCTTGTCGCCGGCGCCACCCTTTGCCGCCGGAGATGATCGCCCCCGCATGACCCATGCGGCGGCCCGGCGGGGCGGACCCCGGCGATGAAGCCGACCACTGGCTTCTTACGCCGTTCTTGTTTCAGGAAATCGGCGGCGTCTTCCTCGGCGGTGCCGCCGATTTCGCCGATCATGACGATTCCCTGGGTTTCATCGTCGCCCAAGAACATTTCCAAACAGTCAACGAAATTGGTGCCGTTAACCGGGTCGCCACCAATGCCGATGCAGGTGGTCTGGCCCAGGCGGCCGCCAGTGGTCTGCGCCACGATCTTGCGCCTCATAGGTAAGCGTGCCGGAACGGGAAACAATGCCGATCTTGCCCCGCTTGTGAATATGTCCCGGCATGATGCCGATCTTGCACTCGCCGGGGGTGATGACCCCGGGGCAGTTCGGCCCGACCAGGCGGGTGCGGCTGCCGGCCAGCGCCCGCTTCACCTTGACCATGTCGAGGACGGGGATGCCTTCGGTGATGCAGACCGCCAGATCCACCCCGGCATCGATCGCCTCCAGGATGGCATCGGCCGCGAACGGCGGCGGCACGTAGATGACGCTGGCATTGGCGCCGGTCTTGGCCACCGCCTCGGCCACCGTGTCGAACACGGGCAGGTCGAGGTGCTTGGTGCCGCCCTTGCCCGGGGTGACGCCGCCCACCATGCGGGTGCCGTAGGCGATCGCCTGCTCCGAGTGGAAGGTGCCCTGGGCCCCGGTGAAGCCCTGGCAGATGACCTTGGTGTCCTTGCCGATCAGAACCGCCATGACTCAGGCCTCCTTCACGGCTTTGACAATCTTTTCGGCGGCATCCGCCAGATTGTCGGCGCTGAGGATCGGCAGGCCCGATTGCGCCAGGATCTTCTTGCCCAGCTCCACATTGGTGCCTTCGAGGCGCACCACCAGGGGCACGTGCAGGCTGACCTCGCGCGCCGCGGCGATCACGCCCTCGGCGATGACGTCGCAGCGCATGATGCCGCCGAAGATGTTGACCAGGATGCCCTCGACGTTGGCATCCGACAGGATGATCTTGAACGCGGTGGTGACGCGCTCCTTGGTGGCGCCGCCGCCGACATCGAGGAAGTTGGCCGGCGCGCCGCCATAAAGCTTGATGATGTCCATGGTGGCCATGGCCAATCCGGCGCCGTTGACCATGCAGCCGATATTGCCGTCGAGCTTGATGTAGTTGAGGTTGTGCTTGCCGGCCTCGAGTTCCGCCGGGTCCTCCTCGTCCTCGTCGCGCATCGCCTCCACGTCCTTGTGGCGGAACAGCGCGTTGTCGTCGAAGTTCATCTTGGCATCGAGGGCGATGACGTCGCCGGCCCCGGTCACCACCAGCGGGTTGATCTCGACGATCGAGCAGTCGAGGTCGACGAAGGCCTTGTACATCGCGGTGATGAACTTGATGCAGGACCCGACCTGGTTGCCCTCGAGGCCGAGGCCGAAGGCGATCTTGCGGGCATGGAAGGCCTGGATGCCGGCCGCCGGGTCGACCGCGACCTTCAGGATCTTTTCCGGATGCTTGGCGGCGACCTCTTCGATTTCGACGCCGCCCTCGGTCGAGGCCATGATGGTGATGCGCGAGCTGGCGCGGTCGACCAGCATGCCGAGATAGAGCTCGCGCTTGATGTCGCAGCCGCTCTCCACGTAGATGCGCTTGACCAGCTTGCCCTTGGGCCCGGTCTGGTGCGTCACCAGGTTCATGCCGATCATGCGCCTGGCGGTCTCGCGCACGTCATCGAGCGACTTCACCACCTTGACGCCGCCGCCCTTGCCGCGGCCGCCGGCGTGGATCTGCGCCTTCACGACCCAGACCGAGCCGCCCAGCTTCTGGGCGGCCTCGACCGCCTCGTCGGCGGTATAGGCGACATGGCCGGACAGGGTGCCGACGCCGAATTTGGCGAGCAGCCCCTTCGCCTGATATTCGTGGATGTTCATGTACGGGCCTCGTTACTGCGCCGCGGGAAGCGACGCCATGATGCGCGATGCATCTGCCGAAACCCCGTCTCCAGGTCTTTATGGATCAGTCGCTTAGACTTGGAGGAAAGCGGGCGACAGCGGCAGTCCAGGGATTGCTGTGATGCAGCAAACCAACTTTACCCAACTCGTCAGCCGGTTCAAGCCTTTTGGGGCCCGTATCGACCTTTGGAGGTAGGCGGTCGGGACTGCCGCCGTCGCTAGCCGATTGCTAGAAGCGAATCGGGAAGGCCTACTTCTTCTTGGCCTTCTTCTTGGCCGGCTTCTTCGCAGCGGCCTTCTTCGCGCTCTTCTTCTTCGCAGCCTTCTTGGCCGCCAAAGCGATACTCGTCATTGTTTCTCTCCTCTTTGAAGCTTCCTCACCACATCGATGAGGCCCCTAACGGCCGCGACCGACTTGTCGAACATGGCCTTCTCGGCCTTGTTCAGTTCGATCTCGACCACTTTCTCCACGCCGTTCGCGCCGATGATCACCGGCACGCCGACATAGAGCCCTTTCACCCCGTATTCGCCATTCAGCATGGCGGCACAGGGCAGAACTCGCCGCTTGTCCTTGAGATAGGATTCCGCCATCTGGATGGCGGAGGAAGCCGGGGCGTAGAACGCCGAGCCGGTCTTCAGCAGGTTGACGATCTCGGCGCCGCCGTCGCGGGTGCGCTGCACGATCGCATCGATCTTTTCCTTGGAGGTCCAGCCCATCTTGATCAGATCGGGCAGCGGGATGCCGGCGACCGTCGAATAGCGCACCAGCGGCACCATGGTGTCGCCATGGCCGCCGAGCACGAAGGCCGTCACGTCCTCGACCGAGACCTTGAATTCATCCGCCAGGAAACGGCGGAAGCGCGCCGAATCCAGCACGCCCGCCATGCCGACCACGCGGCTGGCCGGCAGGCCGGAGGCCTCCTGCATCACATACACCATCACGTCGAGCGGATTGGTGATGACGATGACGAAGGCCTTGGGGCAATACTTCTTGATGTTCTTGCCGACGGTGTCGACGACCTTCGCGTTGGTGGCGATGAGGTCGTCGCGCGACATGCCGGGCTTGCGCGGGATGCCGGCGGTGACGATCACCACGTCGGCGCCCTTCAGCGCGTCATATTTGTTGGCGCCAAGATAGGTGGCGTCGAAACCTTCGACCGGGGCGGCCTGGGCGATGTCGAGGCCCTTGCCCTGCGGCACGCCTTCGACGACGTCGAACAGGACGACGTCACCGAGATCCTTCAGGCCGGCCAGAAGGGCGAGAGTGCCACCGATTTGTCCGGCCCCGACGAGGGCGATTTTCTTGCGTGCCATTAACGACCCGAAACCTGATTACGCATCGCTACCGCCAGTTCCGGCAGTGCGGATTGGCCCATTGCGCACAATACTAGGTCTTGTGTTAATACTATCATTTGAACTCAAGAGCAAGCGTTAACAATCGTTCCCCATTTTGCGTCACGCATCACGTCAAATGCGGTCGCTCCAGATAGTCAACCGATTGCATCTCATTCAGGCGCGAGACCGTGCGCGTGAAGTCGAATGAGCCATCGCCCGCCGGATAGAGCCGTTCCGGTGCATCGGCCGCCGCGATGATGGTGGTGGTGCGATGCTCGTAGAGCGCATCGATCAGAGTCACGAAGCGGCGGGCCTGGTCGCGATGATCGGGCGACAAGCGTGGCACGCCATCGATTAACACAGTGTTGAAATGTGTCGCGATTGCGAGGTAATCGGCGGCGCCCAGCGGGCGCGCGCAAAGATCCTCGAAGTCGAACCAGGCGACGCCTTCGGCCTGGCGCGGAATCTCCAGGCGGCGCTCCTGCACCGTCAGGCTGCCCGGCCGCGGCTCGGCGCCGCCGGTCAGGCGCGCGAAGGCCTCGCGCATGTGGCGCGCCGCCAGATCGCCCAGCGGATAGTGATAGACCCGCATGTCCTTGATGCGCTGCAGGCGGTAGTCCCGCGCCGCATCCAGCTCCAGCACGTCGAGCTTGTCCTTGATCAGGGCGATGAAGGGCAGGAAGCGGTCGCGCTGCAGCCCGCCGGCATAGAGATCGTCCGGCGCCCAGTTGGAGGTCGCCACCACCACCACGCCGCGCTCGAACAGCGCCTCGAACAGGCGGCCGAGGATCATCGCGTCGGCGATGTTGGTGACGTGGAACTCATCGAAGCAGAGCAGGGTCGCCTCGCCGGCGATCTTGTCGGCCAGCGCGCCGATCACGTCGTCCAGCTTGCCCCTCTCCTGGCGCCAGCGATGCAGGGTCTCCTGCACCTCGAGCATGAAGGCATGGAAATGCACCCGGCGCTTTTCCGCGACCGGGGCGGTGGCGAAGAAGATGTCCATCAGCATGGACTTGCCGCGCCCGACCGGGCCGAAGATATAGAGACCCTGCGGTGCCTCGACCTCGCGCCGGCGCGACAGGCCGAGCCGCTCGCGCCAGCCGCCGCGCTCGCTTTTCTGGTCCGGGCGATAGTTGGTCAGCGCGTGATGCAGCGACTGCAGCTTCTCCGCCGCCAGTTCCTGCGCGAAATCGTGGGTGAGGGCGCCCGCGCGTTGCATGGCGCGATAGCGCGGCAGGGGTCCGTCTTCGAGGGCTGAAGAGACCAGCGCGTCTGACACAGTGAAAGCGGCGACTCGGTCAATATGCATGTTGCGCATATCACACCACATTTTTCGTCACTTTACCACCCGCAAGTGATTCGCCGCCGCGTCGCGCGTCGCATTTTCGTCGCAGCACTGAGTCATCGGTGCAACAGATCGCGCGGAATGGAGTCCGGATGCGCGCCACGCGGCGAAGAAAAAACCGCGCCGGCGATCCATCGATCGCGCGGCGCGGTCCGGTTCGCGCGCAAGCGTGCGTGCAGCGGTCACATCGGCTTGCCGTTGACCAGCATCTCGCCCGTCTCCTTCACGTCGATCTGGAACTTGTCGACCGGCTTGCCGTCGGCGCCGGTCTCGCGCGCGGCGTATTGCATCAGCATGCTGACGATGCCGATCACGTCCTGCGCCGACGGATCGGCCGGATTCGCCTGCGCCAGAGCCATAACCTCATCGAGGCCGGTCCAGGCCAGCTGCAATCCGCCGACCACGCCGTAGATCGATTGCGGCGTCACGTCGAAGGCGCCGTCGGCCTTCACCTCGGTCAGGTTGGCGGTGACGGCGGAGGGCGTCACCTCGATCTTGGCGCCCGAGGTCTGCATCACCGCCTGCAGGGCGACCAGCGTCGCCATCACGTTCGCCTCCGCCATCGCGCTGTCGGTGGAGAGGATGCCGGGCAGATTGTCGGCCAGGACCTTGGTCAGGTCCTTGCTGGGCAGCTCGGTCACCTTGATGCCGAGATTGCCCTGCTTCGGCAGCACCGCCTGGGCCAGCGCGCCGGAGGCTTCCGGCGAATTGATCACCAGACCCTGATGGGCGATGTCGAAGGTGATGGATGCCTTGTCCTGGTTGATCCCGTCGAAGGTTGAACCGAGATTCAGCTGCGCCAGGGCGAAGGGCGTCGCCCCCGCCTCGGTATAGTCGAGCTGCTTGAAGCCGATCTTGAAGGTGCCGCCCTTGACCGCGGCGGCCATGGCGTTGACCGCGTCGCTCACCGCCTTCTGCTCGTCGGCGGTGAGGGCCGGCGGTTCGCCGCCCGCCTTGGCCGCCGTCTCCACCGCGGCCATGTGCTTCACCATCAGCTCCTGGTACTTCTTCATCGCCGCCTGGTATTCGACGACCTTCAGCGAATCGTATTTGGCGTCGATCGTGGTCTCGCCGATGCCGAACACCCCGTCGCTTCCGGTTTCCTTCGCCTTCAGGCCGCTCAGGGTGGCCGTGCCGGTGGAATCGAAGACGCCGCCGCCCTTGTCCGCCAGCGCGCCGCTGAATTTCAGCCCGGCCAGCCGCAAATCGGCGCCCTGGTCGTCGGTGGCGCTGATATCGGCGAACTCGCTGTCGAACTTGCGGAACACGCCCAACTCCCGCGACCACAGCCCGCTGAAGGACTTGGTGGTCAGGGCGAGCTTGCCCTTCTCCTTGCCGTCGGCGCCCTTGAACGGGATCTCCGGCGCGATCTTGAGATCGGAGACCTCGTAATCCTGTTCGTCCTTCGGCTTGGCGACGTAGCTGATGGTGCCGATGTCGAGATAGCCCTCGGCGTCCGGCTGGAACTTCAGGCCGTCGATGGCGACCAGGTAGCGGCCGTCGTCATTCGGCGTGACGGTGACGGCGCTGTGGCTCAGCACCTTCTCGGCGGTATTGCTCTCGACCACCTGCAGCTGGGCCTCGACGTCGGCCTTCAGCTGCGCGGCCACGGCCGCCCGGTCGGGCCCCTTGTCGCAGGCCGTCAGCGCGAGGGCCAGGAGGCCGGCCATGCCGGCGGCCAAAGCGGGGCGGCGCAGGAGGATGCCGGGGCGGGCGGCTCTGCTCGTCGATGTCATGTCGTGCGGTCTTTCTTTCTGGTGTCGCGCTGGGCCGGGGCGCCCGGCCCGCGGCTGGGAAATCCGTGATGGCCGCCGCCGAACGGCATGATCCAGGGCGGTTCGCCCCACGGCGGGAAGCTGGGTGGAGAAGCCGCCGCACCTTACCGGCGGCCAGGAAATCTGTCAGCCGAACTGGGCGGAACTGTGACGGCGAACACGCGCGACCGGCGCGGCGGCGACGCTCAACGCCGCTCCACCATCAGCTTCTTGATCTCGGCAATGGCCTTGGCCGGGTTCAGCCCCTTGGGGCAGGTCTTGGTGCAGTTCATGATGGTGTGGCAGCGATAGAGCCGGAACGGGTCCTCGAGATTGTCCAGCCGCTCGCCGGTCGCCTCGTCGCGGCTGTCGGCGATCCAGCGATAGGCCTGCAGCAGGATGGCGGGGCCCAGGTAACGGTCGCCGTTCCACCAGTAGCTGGGGCACGAGGTCGAGCAGGAGAAGCACAGGATGCATTCCCACAGGCCATCCAGCCTGGCGCGCTCCTCCGGCGATTGCAGCCGCTCGCGCGCCGGGGCCGCGGTATCGGATTTCAGCCACGGCTCGATCGAGGTGTATTGCGCGAAGATGCGGTTGAGGTCGGGCACCAGGTCCTTCACCACCGGCAGATGCGGCAGCGGGTAGATTTTCACCGCGCCCTTCACCTCGTCGATATACTTGGTGCAGGCCAAAGTGTTGGTGCCGTCGATGTTCATGGCGCACGACCCGCACACGCCCTCGCGGCAGGAGCGGCGGAAGGTCAGGGTCGAATCGACCTCGTTCTTGATCTTGATCAGCGCGTCGAGGACCATCGGGCCGCAGCTGTCGAGGTCGACCTCGTAGGAATCGACCCGCGGATTGCCGCCCTGGTCGGGGTCCCAGCGGTAGATCTTGAAGACGCGCGTGCGCTTGGCGCCGGCAGGGGCCGGGAATGTCTTCCCCGCCACCGGGCGATCTTTCGCATCAAGCCTGAGTTCGGCCATGTCTCACCTGACCTCGATTAGTAGACCCGCGCTTTCGGCGGGAAGCTCTGCACGTCGTTGCTGAGCGGCTTCAGATGCACCGGGCGGTAGCCGATCTGCACCCGTCCGTCCTCGCCAGCCCAGGCCACGCTGTGTTTCATCCATTTGTCGTCGTCGCGCTCCGGGAAGTCCTCGCGCGCATGGGCGCCGCGGCTTTCCTGGCGGTTATGGGCGGATTCGATCGACACCACCGCCTGGTAGAGCAGGTTGTCGAGCTCCAGCGTCTCCACCAGGTCGCTGTTCCAGATCAGCGAGCGGTCGGCGACCTTGACCCGGTCGCGCTGGGACCAGACGTCCTGCAGCTGGTCGCAGCCTTCCTTCAGCACCTCGCCGGTGCGGAACACGGCGCAATGCGACTGCATCACCTTCTGCATCTCGAGCCGCAGCTGCGCCGTCGGCATGTCGCCGTTGGCGTTGCGCGCCTTGTCCAGGCGGTGCAGCGCCAGGTCGCCGGCATCCTTGGGCAGCGAGCGCATGCCCTCCTCCGGGTTGATGATCTCGGCGCAGCGGATGGCGGCGGCGCGGCCGAACACCACCAGGTCGAGCAGGGAATTGGAACCGAGGCGGTTGGCGCCATGGACCGAGACGCAGGCCGCCTCACCGATCGCCATCAGGCCGGGCACCACCGAATCGGGGTTGTCGCCGTTCACCGTCACCACTTCGCCGCGATAGTTGGTCGGCACGCCGCCCATGTTGTAGTGGCAGGTCGGCAGCACCGGGATCGGCTCCCGCGTCACGTCGACGCCGGCGAAGATGCGCGCCGTCTCGGCGATGCCGGGCAGGCGCTCATGGATCACCTTGGGGTCGAGATGCTCGATATGCAGGTGGATGTGGTCCTTGTGCGGGCCGACGCCGCGGCCTTCGCGGATCTCGATGGTCATGGAGCGGCTGACCACGTCGCGGGAGGCGAGGTCCTTGGCCGAGGGGGCGTAGCGTTCCATGAAGCGCTCGCCCGCCGAATTGGTCAGGTAGCCGCCCTCGCCGCGAACACCCTCGGTGATCAGGCAGCCGGCGCCGTAGATGCCGGTCGGGTGGAACTGCACGAACTCCATGTCCTGCAGCGGCAGGCCGGCACGCAACGCCATGGCGTTGCCGTCGCCGGTGCAGGTATGCGCCGAGGTGCAGGAGAAATAGGCGCGGCCATAGCCGCCGGTCGCCAGCACCACCATCTTGGCGTGGAAGCGGTGCATGGTCCCGTCATCGAGATTCCAGGCCACCACGCCGACGCAGGCGCCGTCCGAGTCCATGATCAGGTCGATGGCGAAATACTCGACGAAGAACTGCGCCTGGTGCTTCAGCGCCTGCTGGTAGAGCGTATGCAGGATGGCGTGGCCGGTGCGGTCGGCCGCCGCGCAGGTGCGCTGGGCGATGCCCTTGCCGAAATGGGTGGTCATGCCGCCGAAGGGGCGCTGGTAGATCTTGCCTTCCTCGGTGCGGCTGAAGGGCACGCCGTAATGCTCCAGCTCGATGATCGCCGGCACCGCCTCGCGCACCATGTATTCGATGGCGTCCTGGTCGCCCAGCCAGTCCGACCCCTTGATGGTGTCGTACATGTGCCAGCGCCAGTCGTCCTCGCCCATGTTGCCGAGCGAGGCGGAGATGCCGCCCTGGGCGGCGACGGTGTGGGAGCGGGTCGGATAGACCTTGGAGATGCAGGCGGTCTTCAGGCCCTTCTCCGCCATGCCGAAGGTGGCGCGCAGCCCGGCGCCGCCGGCTCCGACCACGACGACGTCATAGACGTGGTCGGTGAAGGGATAGGCTTTCCCGTTGATGTTCGGTGCGCCGTTGACGGTCTCTTCGGCCATGATGCCGCGTTCTCCCGGAAAAAGCTCAGCCGCCGTAGATGGCGATCCACAGCAGCGACACGATGCCGGCGACGGCCAGCAGGACGCCCGCCGCCTGGACCAGCAGCAGCAGGATCAGCTTCGCCGCGTGGCCGTGGATGTAGTCCTCGATCACCACCTGCAGGCCGAGCACGGCGTGATAGACCAGGGCGACCAGGAACAGGCTCATCAGGCCGAGGGTGAGCGGCGAGCCGAGCCACCAGATCGCCGTGGCGTGATCGGTATCGGCCAGGAACACCAGGGTGGCGACGAACCACAGGGACAGCGGGATCAGCGCCAGCGCCGTCATCCGCTGCATCCACCAGTGCTGGACGCCTTCTTTCGCCGAACCGAGGCCGCGCACGCGGCCAAGCTCGCTGCGCAGGATCTTTCCCGGAGCCTTGCCAGCCATCAGAAGGCACCTCGCGCCCAATAACCCAGGATCCAAGCTGCTACGGTCAGGAGCGCCGCGCCGATCATCACCGCCCAACCGGTGCGGTAAGCTGTCGCAAGCTCGAAGCCCCAGCCGATATCCCAGGCCAGGTGACGCAGCCCGTTCAGCAGGTGATAGAAGAAGGCGCCGGTCCACAGGAACAGCAGGGTGCGCCCCGGGATCGATCCGACATAGAGCTGCGCCTGGTCGAACTCGGCCGGGCCGGTCGCCGCGGCGACGAGCCAGAACACCAGCGCCACCACGCCGAGCGAGAGATAGACTCCGGTCAACCGGTGCAGGATCGAAGTGATCGAAGTCAACTGCGGCCGGTAGACCTGCAGATGCGGCGAAGTCGGTCGCGGATGCGAAGCCATTGGTTCGGCCTTTGCGTGGCACCTGATCTCAGAAACGGCGGAGCATGGCGGCCGGCTGGGCGGCCGCGCGTCCTCCTCAACATGCTTAAGCCTGATTAGCGTTTTTGCAGTGCAGCGTCAATCAGACCAAAGACTGATAAGGACTTAGAGGGCCGACCTTAACAGGCGTTTAACGCAACCGCGCCGCCCGGCCGGTCAGCGGCGGCGCGGCAGCAGCACCGTGTAGTCGAGATCCAGCACCACCTCGGGCGGATACTTTCCGGCGTCGTCCGGGCCGGGGAAATCGGCGCAAGGGTGGTCCTTGGTGGCGATGGTGCGCAGGCGGAGCGCGCCGAGGTCGTCGCTCTCCGGCAGTTCGATCACGTCCAGCACCTCGCTCCAGGCATGGATGGTGTCGCCGGCGAAGCTCGGATTGACGTGACGCCCGCCATTGATGGCGAGGATGCGGAAGGCGTTGCCGAGACCATTGAAGCTGAGCGCCCGGGCCAGGCTGATGATGTGGCCGCCATAGATCAGGCGCCGGCCGTAGCGGCCCTTGCCTTCGGTGTGCTGGTTGAAATGGACCTTGGCGTTGTTCTGGTAGAGCCGCGTCGCCGTCATGTGGTCGCTCTCTTCCAGCGTCATGCCGTCGATGTGGTCGATGCGCTCGCCCTTGGCGTAGTCCTCCCAGCAATGCGGCGACCCGGCGAGCACGCGGTCGTAGTTCTCCATCAGCAGCCCGTCCGGCAGGATCAAATCCTCCGCCGCGACATGGCCGACCAGGTCCGGCACGTGAGCCTCCGGCGCCGGGGCGGCGGCGTCGCGCTTGCGCACCATGACCCAGCGCACATAGTCCAGCACCACATCGCCCATCTGGTTGCGCCCGGTGGTCCGCACATAGACGATCCCTGTCTCGCGGTTGGAATTCTCCTTCAGCCCGATGACGATGGATTGCGCCTGCAACGTGTCGCCCGGATAGACCGGCGCGCCGAAACGGCCCTGGGCATAGCCCAGATTGGCGATGGCGTTGAGCGAGATGTCGGCGACGCTGCGCCCGAAGACCAGGTGGAAGACCAGCAGGTCGTCGAGCGGCGCCTGGTCATAGCCGAGCGCCTGGGCGAAGCTGTCGGAACTGTGCAGGGCGAAGCGCGAGCCGGTCAGGCCAAGATAGAGCGCCACGTCGCCCTCCGAGACCGTGCGCGGGACCGCATGCACGATCTCCTGCCCCAGCCGGAAATCCTCGAAGTAGTTGCCTGGGTTGGTCTTGAGGGTCAT
>JBGAGP010000143.1:0-12194 GCA_044226685.1 Dongiaceae bacterium | reverse complement strand
GAGCAGGCGCAGCGGCTCGGCGATGATGTCGCCGACCTTCATGCGCGGGTGCAGCGAGGCGTAGGGGTCCTGGAACACCATCTGGATATGGCGGCGCAAAGGCTGCATCTCGGTGCGGGAAAGCTTGGCGATGTCGCGGCCCTGGAAACAAATCTCGCCCGCGCTCGGCTCCAGCAGGCGGGTGACGCAGCGGCCGAGGGTCGACTTGCCGCAGCCGGATTCGCCGACCAGGCCCAGGGTCTCGCCACGGGCGATGTCGAAGGAGACGCCGGAAACCGCCTGCACGTGGCCGATGGTGCGCTCCAGGATGATCCCCGACTTGATCGGGAAGGTCTTCACCAGGTCGCGCACCTGCAGGATGGGGCCGTCGCTCATGCCTCCACCTCCGCACGGGCCGCGGCCACGCCACCGACCACCGCGGTCTCGGCGAAATGGCAGGCGGCGACGGCGCCGCTGTCGACCGGGCGCAGCAGCGGCTCCTCCCGCCGGCAGATCTCCTGGGCATGGAAGCAGCGCGGATGAAAGCGGCAGGCCTGCGGCCGCGACGCCAGCGAGGGCAGGCTGCCGGGGATGGCGACCAGCTTGTCCACCGTGCGGTCGATCTGCGGCAGCGAGGCCAGCAGGCCGTGGGTATAGGGATGATGCGGCGCGTCGAACACCGCATCGACGGTGCCGCGCTCGCAGATGCGCCCGGCATACATGATGGCGACCTCGTCGGCGATGTCGCCGACCACGCCGAGGTCGTGGCTGATCAGCATCATGCCCATGTGGCGCTCCGCCTGCAGGCGCTGCAGCAGTTCCATGATCTGCGCCTGCACGGTGACGTCGAGCGCCGTGGTCGGCTCGTCGGCGATCAGCAGCTCGGGGTCGTTGGCCATGGCGATGGCGATCATCACCCGCTGGCGCATGCCGCCCGAAAGCTCATGCGGATATTGCAGCAGCCGACGGTCCGGGAACGGAATCGCCACAAGGCGCAACAGGTCGAGGGCGCGCGCCTGGCGCGCCTCGCGCCGCATCCGCGGATTGTGGATGGCGATGGCCTCGCCCAGCTGCTCGCCCACCGTCATGACCGGATTGAGCGAGGTCATCGGGTCCTGGAAGATCATCGCCATGCGCTTGCCGCGCAGCGCCGTCAGCGTCCGCTGCGACTTGCCCACCAGCTCCTCGCCCTGGAGCCGGATCGAGCCGGTGACTTTCACATGCTCCGGCAGCAGGCCCATGACCGCCAGCATGGTGATGCTCTTGCCGCAGCCGGATTCGCCGACCAGGCCCAGCGTCCTGCCCTTGCCCAGCGACAGGTCGACGCCGCGCACCACCTCCAGCGTGCCGATCCGGATGCCGAGGTCGCGGATTTCCAGCAGGGGTGCTGTCATTTCGACCTCGGATCGAGCAGATCGCGCAGGCCGTCGCCGAGGAAGTTGAAGCCCAGCACCACCGAGAGGATGGCCACACCCGGCCCGGCGCAGATCCACCACTGATAGAAGTGGATGGCGCCCTCCGAGATCATCGAGCCCCATTCCGGCGTCGGCGGCGAGGCGCCGAGGCCGATGAAGGAGAGCGAGGCGGTCAGCAGCACCACCTGGCCGAAATCCATGGTGGCGTTGATCAGGATCGGGCTCCAGCTCAGGGGCAGGATGTGCTTCAGCAGCGTGCGGGCGTGGCTGGCGCCCGCCGCGGTCGCCGCCTCCACATGCTCGCGCGACTTCACGCTCAGAACCTGGCCGCGCATCAGGCGGGCATAGACCGGCCACCAGACGATGATCATGGCGATGGCCGCATTCTCCAGTCCCGGGCCGAGCGAGGCGGTGACCGCCATGGCCAGCAGGATCGGCGGAAAGGACAAGGTGATGTCGACCAGGCGCATCAGAGCGCCGTCGACCAGGCCGCCGACATAGCCGGCGACGGCGCCGATGGCCGAGCCGATCGCGACGGCGAAGACGATGACCGCGCAGGAGATCATCAGCGAGAAGCGCGCGCCGTGCAGCGTGCGCGAGAGCACGTCGCGGCCCAGCGCGTCGGTGCCGAACCAATGCGCCCAGCCGGGCGGCTGCAGGCGCTTGCCCACCATGTCGATCGGGTTGTCGATCGGCCACCAATCCACGG
The DNA here is from genome assembly GCA_044226685.1 of Dongiaceae bacterium. GTDB lineage: Bacteria > Pseudomonadota > Alphaproteobacteria > Dongiales > Dongiaceae > Dongia_A. The sequence continues at coordinate 10,091 of JBGAGP010000143.1, read as the reverse complement.
TGAAACAGGCGAACAGCCAGAACAGGATGATGAAGATGCCGACCAGCACCGGCAGCTTCAGCCAGCGCGGCCATTCCCGCCGCCTTGCGCCCGTCGTGGTCGCCTGGTCCGCCATCAGCTCAACCGGATGCGCGGGTCGGCGAAGGCATAGGCTATGTCCGTCGCCAGGTTGGTGAGCAGGAAGGCCGCACCGCCGACGATGGTGACGCCCATGATCGCCGGGTAGTCCAGGCTGCGGGCGGCATCCACCGCGTAGGAGCCGATCCCGGTCCAGGAGAAGATCGCCTCGGTCAGCACCGCCCCGGTGATGAGATAGGCGAAGGTGAAGCCGATGATGGTGAGCGTGGGCACCAGAGCGTTGCGCAGGGCGTGATTGAGCAGCACGCGGATTTCGCCCGCCCCGCGCGCCCGGGCGGCGGTGATGTAGTCCTGGTTCAGCACGTCGAGCATGGACGCGCGCACCAGGCGCGAGACGATGCCCATCACCGTCCAGCCCAGCACCAAAGCCGGCAGGATCAGGTGATGCAGGGCGTCCCAGAACAGGTCCATGTTGCCGGCAAGCAGCGCGTCGATGGTGAGGAAGCCGGTGCCGCCCTCCGGCGGGGTCATGCGCGGGTCGAGCCGGCCCGGCCCGGGCAGCCAGCCGAGCACGACGGAGAAGATGTAGAGCAGGATCAGTCCCGACCAGAAAACCGGGGTGGAAGAGCCGATCAGCGCCCAGAGCCGCGCGCCGTGATCGATGGCGCGGTCGCGGAACCTGGCCGCCAGCACACCGAGGACGATGCCGGTCGTGCTGCCCAGGATCATGGCGGCGATCACCAGCTCCAGCGTCGCCGGCAGGCGCTCCAGCAGATCCTGCGTCACCGGCTGCTGTATTGCTCGGGCAGGCTCTTATCGAGGCCCCAGCGCGCCTTGGCGGCGGCCACCACCTCGGCGTTGTCCATCTGCCGCTCGCCGACGATGGAGGCGAGCGGATCGCCCTGGGTGAAATGCGAGATCAGGAAGGCAAGGCTGACGATGCCGAGCAGCAGCAGCGGAAGCGATAACAATCGTCGCACGATGTATCGGGTCATTCTTCCGCCACGCCACTCGCATCGTCAGCCCATGCCTGGAGTATCTTACTGGCGCGCCAGCTCGTCCATCGGCAGGTTGCAGCAGGCGCTGTAGCGCAGGCCGCTCACCTTCTTGCTGCTGGCAAGGACCAGGTTCGGGCTGACCACCGGGATGATGATCCGGTCGTCGATCATGCCCATGGCCAGGTCATGATAGGCCTTCTCGTTCTCCGCCCCGCCCGAGGCCAGCGCCTTCTTCAGCAGATCGGCGGTCGCCGGGTTGAGGATGCTGGGGTCGTTCTTGCCGCCGGCCCGGTTGAACCAGGGCGTGCCCTCCATCATGCCGAAGAACTGCAGGTATTGGGCGCTGCCGTAGTAGTCCGGGGCATAGAACGAGACGGTGAGCGGGATGCCGTCGCCGCGCACGTGGTCGCGCCAGACCGAGAATTCCTGCGGCGTCAGGTTGACCTTGATGCCGACCTTGGACAGATCCTGCTGGATCTTCTGGCTCAGCAGCGAGAGGTCGACGCCGTAGGAGTTCATGTTGGGGAACTCCGAATTGATCTCGAAGCCGTCCGGCACGCCGGCCGCGGCCAGCAGTTCCTTGGCCTTGGCGAGATCCTGCTTCGGCTCCGGCAGGCCCGACGTGCCCGGGAAGCCGTTCGGGATCGGCGTTGGCACCTTGGCGCCCTGGCCGCCGACGGTGAACTCGATGATGCCGTCATAGTCGAGGGCGTAGCCGATGGCCTGGCGGATCTCCTTGGTCAGCTTCGGCGCGCCCTTGGCGCCCGGCGACAGGGCGACGTAGAGGAAGTTGTAGGACGGGATGGTCTCGATGTTGAGGTTGTCCGTCTTCAACGTCTTCGCCGTGTCCGGGTCGATCTGCATCGCGATGTCGGCATTGCCGCTTTCCAGCAGCTGCGCCTGGGTCACCGCGTCCTTGGTGTGCTTGATGACGATGTCGGAGATCGCCACCTTGGTCCGCTTGTATTCCGGATTGGCCTTGAAGCGGAGCTCGTCATCCGGCTTGTAGTTGGCGAGCATGTAGGGGCCGCTGCCGGCGGAATTGGCGAGGAACCAGGTCTCGCCCTTGTCGGAGGTCTCGGCGTCCTCGGCATTGGTGGCGCCGTTCGCCGCCGCCACGTCGCTGTTGACCACGCCGGTATAGGGCGCGCTCAGGATGTTGAGGAATTCCGAGCTCGGACCCGCCAGCGTGATGACCACGGTGTGCGCGTCCTTGGCCTCGATGCTGGTCACGCCATCCATCATGAAGGCCGGGCTGCCCTTGACGTTCTTCAGCCGCTCGAAGCTCCACTTCACGTCCTTGGCCTCGACCGGCGAGCCGTCGGAGAACTTCGCGTCCGGATCGAGGTGGAAGGTGAACTGGCTCTGGTCGGCATTGGCCTCCCAGCTGGTCGCCAGGCGCGGCGTCAGCGTGGCGTTGTCCTTGCCCAGGCCGATCAGCGTCTCGTAGACGTTGCTGAAATAGATCTGGCAGGTGTCGCAGAAGCCGCGCGCCGGATCCAGCGAGTTGATGTCGATGTCGCGGGCGATGACCAGCGCGTCATCCGCCGATGCGGTGCCGGGCAGCAGTGTCACCGCGGTGACGCCGGCATAGAGCGCCGCCGCGACCTTCAGACTTGCCCAGCCCAGGTGTTTGTATCGTCCCATTGTAACCCCTCCTCCGTGTTTGGCCCGATGGCCGTTCGTTGTTGTACGCGTGATCGGCTCAGCTTCTCCCCGCTGAGGACAGGAACGCCTTGGCCTTCTTGGCGATGCCGGCGGCGTCGAGCTGTCCCATTGTAACCCCTCCTCCGTGTTTGGCCCGATGGCCGTTCGTTGTTGTACGCGTGATCGGCTCAGCTTCTCCCCGCTGAGGACAGGAACGCCTTGGCCTTCTTGGCGATGCCGGCGGCGTCGAGCTTGTAATGGGCGTAGAGCGCTGCCGGCGGCCCCACCGGCACGAACTCGTCGGGAATGCCGTGGCGCAGGAACGGCACCCGCTTCTCGTCCACCAGAACCTCGGCCACGGCGCTGCCCAGGCCGCCGGTGATGTTGTGTTCCTCGACGGTCATGATGGCGCCGGTCTCGCGCGCGGCCTTGCGGATGGCGGCGGCGTCGAGCGGCTTGATCGTGTGCATGTCGATGACGCGGGTGTCGATGCCCTGCTTGGCGAGAAGTTCCGCCGCGTCGAGCGAGGCGCGCACCTCCGACCCGCAGGCGATGATGGCGAGGTCCTTGCCCTTGCGCAAAGTCGCCGCCTTGCCGATGCGGAAGTCCTTCGGCACCTGCGGGTAGACTTCAGGATCGCGGCCGCGGCCCAGGCGGATATACATGGCGCCCGGATGGTCGACCGAGGCGCGCAAGATGGCGCGCAGGTGGTTGGCGTCGGTGGCGCAGACCACCGTCAAATCGGCGATGGTGCGGGTGATGGCGAGATCTTCCAGCGCGTGGTGGCTGGTGCCGTAGAAGCCCATCGACATGCCGGAATGGTGGCCGATCAGGCGCACTTTCATGGCCGGATAGGCGCAGTCGGTCTTGGCCTGCTCGGCGCCCAGGATGACGCAGAACGAGGCGAAGGTGGCGGCATAGGCGACCATGCCGCAGGAGGCCATGCCGGCGGCGATGGTCATCATGTTGCGCTCGGCGATGCCGAGATTGAAGAAGCGCTCCGGGTGCCGGGCGCGGAAATCGTTGGTGCGGTTGGCGTTGGCGAGGTCCGCGGTCAGCACCACGATGCGCGGGTCCTTGTCGGCGATGTCCGCCAGTTCCTCGCCCAGCACGAAGGCCGGCAGCACCTTGTTCGGCGTGCCGATGAGGGAGCGCGCGTCCTTCAGCCCCTCTGGCTTCAGTTTCGCGTCGCCGCCGGCGGTGCCGCGGAAGATCGCGTCCTGGCCCTGGCTCTCCTGGGCCTTCCGTGCTTCAGCGCGCCTTGCCATTCTTCTTCTCCGTCTTGGCCGGCGCTCCGGCATTGGTCTTGGCGAGCGGCTGCAGGCCGGCGCGGATCTCGGCGACGGCGTCGTCGTAATCCTCGCCCGCCAGGTTGGCGACGTGCCATTGCAGCGACAGCTCCATGCGCTTCACGCCGCGGCCCTTGATGGTATCGGCGACGATCAGCTGCGGCTTGCCGGTGCCGGCCGGCGGCAGCTTGCCCAGCGCCTCCAGGATGGCGTCGAAATCATGGCCGTCGATGCGCTGGGTCTCCCAGCCGAAGGCGGCGAAGCGGCCATCGATCGGCTCGACCCCCATCACCGCTTCGGTCTGGCCGTCGATGCAGAGCTGGTTGCGGTCGACGATGGCGACCAGGCCTTGCAGCTTGTTGTGGCTGGCGGACATCGCCGCTTCCCAGATCTGGCCCTCGGCCAGCTCGCCGTCGCCCAGCATGCAATAGGTGCGGAAGCTGCGCTTCTGCATCCGCCCCGCCAGCGCCATGCCGACCGCGATGGACAAGCCGTGGCCGAGCGACCCCGACGAGAAGTCGATGCCCGGGATGTGCTTCATGTTCGGGTGGTCGCCGAAATGGCTGCCCAACCGGGTGAAATTGTCGAGTTCGCTCATCGGGTAGTAGCCGAGATCGGCGAGGATCGGGTAAAGCCCGATCGCCGCGTGGCCCTTGCTCAGCACGAAGCGGTCGCGGTCCGGCCAGGCCGGGTCCTTCGGGTCGAGGCGCAGATGCGCGTAATAGAGGGCGGCGAACAGCTCGGCGGCGGAGAAGGTCGAGGAATAGTGGCCGGCGCCGCAGATGCGCGCCAGCCGCAGGGTCTCCAGCCGCACGAACATGGCGCGGTCGGCCAGATGCTCGCGCGGGACGTTGTGGCCGCGCTTGCCCCGGATCGCGTTCATTTCTCCGCCTCCGCTTCGCGTCGCTCCAGCTCGAGCAGGAACTCGAGGAACTTGGCGCCGCCTTCGATCAGATCGCCGCGCACGCCCTCGCACAGCGCTTCGGCATCGCGCGCGCGCATCGCCCGCAGCATGTAGACGTGCTGGTGCTCGCGGGCGTAGGTCGGATGGCCCTCGGGATAGAGGTAGTTCAGCATCGGGCCGTGCTGGATCCACAGATTCTCGATCATGCCGATCAGCGCCGGCATCTTCGACAGGCGGTAGAGGCCGAAATGGAAGTCGAAATTGGCGCGCACCGCGGTCGCGTAATCGCGCGCCGCCTCGGCCGCCACCAGCTTGGCGTGCAGGCGCTCCAGCAGGTCGATATCGGCGTCGGTGATGTGTTCGAGCGCGCGGCGCGCGGCCAGCGGCTGCAGCAGGAGGCGGATCTCGCGCCGCTCCTGGTATTCGGCGACCGAGAGCTTGCGCACGCGGTAGTAGGAATGCGTCTTGGCCTCCACCGCGCCGTCGCGGATCAGCTGGAAGATCGCCTCGCGCACCGGCGTCTCGCTGGTGCCGAAGGCCTGCGACAGCTCGCTGATGCGCAGGCGCTGGTGCGGCTTGAAGATGCCGCGCATCAGCCGGTCGCGCATCTGGTGATAGACACGGTCGGTACGGCTCTTGCCGTCGACCTGCTCCAGCTTCAGGCCGGAAAACGCCTGGTCGTCATCCATCGCGGCCAACATTGCGTTCATCTATGCCTCATGAAAATTGCCGCGCCACCTCGGCCAGCGCCGCATCGGTCGCCTCGAGGGCGCGGTCGATGTCGGCGGCCTGGTGCGCCGCGCTCAGGAACATGGTGTGGGTGGCGTGCATATAGACGCCGCGCTTCAGGGCCTCGGTGCAGAACAGCCAGCCCTTCTTGCGCTCCGCATCGTCGTCGAACAGGATCACCGGCATCTGCACCGGGCCGCTCTGCTGCAGCTTGACGCCGTGGGCCTTGGCCTGGATGTCGATGCCGTCGCGGAAGCGTTGGCCCATGCGCTGCATGACGCCGACCGCGTCGATCTGCTTCATCTTGGCGATGGCGGCGAGCGAGGCGGCCATGGAGACGGCGCCGTACCAGAACGATCCGGTGACGAAGATACGCCCTGCGGCCTCGCGGAACCTGTCGTTGCCGGTGACGCAGCCCAGCGCATAGCCGTTGGCGATCGCCTTCGACCAAGCGGAGAGGTCGGGCTTCACGCCGACCAGCTCCCAGCTGCCGCCCATATGCAGGCGGAAGCCGGCGCGCACGTCGTCGACGATGAGGGCGGCACCGGTCTTGTCGCAGAGGCGCCGCGCGGCCTCAGCGAATTCCTTCGTCGGCGCCTCATGCGTCTTGCCGAGGTCGTGCTTGAAGGCGGAGACGAACAGGCCGGCGAAGTCGTCGCCCGCTTCCGCCACCGCGCGCTCCAGGCTCGCCACGTCGTTGTAGTCGTAGCGGATCAAATGCACGCGATCCTCGGCCGTCGCGCCGTTGGGATACGGATTGCACCACGGAACCGCGCCGTGATAGGCGCCGTTCGCCACCAGGATCTTGCGCTTGCCCGTCGCCTCGCGCGCGGTCATGGCGCAGATCGTCGTCGCGTCGGTGCCATTCTTCTGGAACAGCGCCCAATCGGCATGGGCGACGGTATCGACCATCAGCTCGGCGAGCTCGACCAGCCGCGCGCTGGGTCCGTTGAAGATGTCGCCCTCGGCGCGCTGCCTGTCCGCCGCCCGGTTCACGTCGGCGTCGTTGTAGCCGAGCAACATCGGGCCATAGGCGCACATGAAATCGATGTATTCGCGGCCCTCGACGTCCCACAGGCGGCAGCCCTCGGCACGCGAGAAATACTGCGGATAGGCGGCCGGCAGGCGGGCGGCGTTCATATGCCCCCACATGCCGTTCGGGATCACCCGGCGAGCCCGGTCGCGCAGCGCGGCGTCAATGGAATTATGCAAGCGGTCCAATGGTTTCCCCCAATGTCGCCCGGCTTCCCCGCAGCCCGCCGGAGCGAAGATATATCCTATAGCATCGCAAATCCTATATGCTATATCCTCGCTCGCGCAACGGGGAAATTCACGATGGTGCAGGAATCGCCGCTGCTCCTGGGCGGCATATCCGACGATTTCACGGGTGGGCTCGAACTGGCGTCGATGATGGCGCGGGACGGGCTGCGCACGCGGCTGCTGACCCGCCTGGCGCGGCGCGCGGACCTCAAGGATCTCGACGTCGCCGTCATCGCGCTGAAAAGCCGGGTGGCGCCGGCGGCGAAAGCGGTGCGCGATTTCGCCAAGGCGATGGACGTGATCGCCAGCCGCGGCACGCGGCAGGTCTTCTTCAAATACTGCGCCACCTTCGATTCGACGCCGCGCGGCAATATCGGCCCCTGCGCCGACTATTTGGCGGACCGGCTGGAAATCGCGTTCACCGGCTTCTGCCCGGCCTTTCCCGATGTCGAGCGCAAGGTCTATCGCGGCCATTTGTTCTGGGCCGACCAGCTGATCTCGGACTCGCTGAAGCGCTTCGACCCGCTGACCCCGATGCGCGACCCCAATCTGGTGCGCGTGCTGCAGGCGCAGACGCAGCACAAGGTCGGCCTGATCCGGCACGAGGATCTGCAGCGGGAACCCGATGAGCGCCGCGCCCGCATCGCCGCCGCGCAGGCGGCCGGCGCGCGCTACGCCATCTGCGACGCCATCGGCAACGACGATTTGCAGCGCCTGGCGGAGATCAGCGTCGACTGGAAGCTGATGACCGGCGGGTCCTCGGTCGCCGAATACTATCCCGAACTCTGGCGCGCCAAAGGCTGGGCCGGCGCGCCCAAGGAGCCGGTGGCGCTGCGCCCGGTCGCCGGGCCGGCCCTCGTGCTCGCCGGGTCCTGCGCCGAGCAGACCGCGGCGCAGATCGCGCATTTCGGCAGGACCCATCCGGTGCAGCGGATCGACCTGCTGCAGGCCGCCGCCAATCCCGGACTGGTCGAGTCCGCGCTGGACCAGGCGCGGCGCGACGTGGCCAAGGGCTCGATCGGCATCGCCGTCGCCGCCAGCCCGGCGGAGGTCGAGGCGGCGCAGAAGAAATTCGGCCGCCGCGGCGCCGCGCGACGGGCGGAGGAAATCCTGAGCCGCATGGCGGTGGCCCTCCACGGCGCCGGCGTGCGCCGCTTCGTCATCGCCGGCGGCGAGACCTCCGGCGCGATCCTCGAGGCGCTGAAGGTGCGCGCCATGGATATCAGCCCCTATCGGGGGCCGGGTACCGCGCGCGCCGTCAGCGCCGGCCCCGACCCGATGTCGTTCCACTTGAAACCCGGCAAGCTCGGCAGCATCGACATGCTGGACCGGGCCGCCGCAGACCAGAGCCCGACCGCATGACCGGCCACATGACCACCGAAACCGCGATGCGCAGCGCCATCGTCGAGGTGAATGCCGAGCTGGAGCGGCTGCGCATGAATGTCTGCGCCACCGGCAACATCAGCGTGCGCTGGCAGGACGGCATGCTGATCACGCCGGCCGGCTGCCGGGTGGAGACGCTGGCGCCCGAGCATATGGTCTTCGTCCGCCCCGACGGCAGCCATGAGGGGAAGCTGCGCCCGTCCTCCGAGACCGACATGCATCTCGCGGTCTATCGCCACGCGCCGCAGGCGAAGGCGGTCGTGCATACCCACGCCGACCATTGCGTGGCGCTCTCCACCTTCCGCCAGCCGATCCCGGCCTTCCACTACATGGTCAACGGCTTCGGTGGCATGGACGTGCCCTGCGTCGACTACCTGCCCTTCGGCTCCGTTGCGCTGGCCGATGCGGCTGGCGCGGCGCTTGTCGATCGCACCGCCTGCCTGCTCGCCAATCACGGCATGCTGGCGCGCGGCAGCACGCTGCTCGCCGCCTTCGAGACGGCGCTGAAGCTGGAGACGCTGGCGCGGCAATATTTGCTGGCGAAAAGCCTCGGCACGCCGACGCTGCTGACGCCCGAGGAATGGGTGGTGGTGCAGCAGCAATACAAGACCTATGGCAAGGCCCAGGCGCTGGACCGTATCCCGCGCTGGCAACTACCATGAGTGCAGCGCCGCCCTTCGAGATCAGCGGCAAGACCAGGATCATGTTCATCCTGGCCGATCCGGTCGCGCATATCCGCGGCAGCGTGGTGCTGACCCGCGAATTGCGCGCCCTCGGCCATGACATCGCCATCTCGCCCCTGCATGTGAAGCCGGCGGACCTGGCGCAGACGGTGGATGCGATCCGCAAGTTCCAGAACGTCGCCGGCTTCGGCATCACCATCCCGCACAAGATCGCGGTAGCCTCTCTCATCGACGAGCTGCTGCCGCAGGCGCGGCTGGTGGGCTCGGTCAATTTCGTGCGCCGCAATCCCGACGGCACGCTGGTGGGCGACAATCTCGACGGCATCGGCTTCGTCGACGGCGCCCGGCAGAGCGGCATCGACTTCGCCGGCAAGCGCGTGCTGCAATTGGGCGCCGGCGGCGCCGGGCGCTCCATCGCCTTCTCCATCGCGGCTGCCGGCGCCGCGGCGCTGGGCATCGCCAACCGCACCGCGGACAAGGCCGCGGAACTGGCGCAGGCGGTGCACGCCGCCTATCCGGCCTGCGAGGCCTTCGCCGCGCTGGCGGACGTGGAGGGCTTCGATGCCGTGGTCAACACCACCAGCCTCGGCATGAAGGCGGAGGATCCGCTGCCCGCCGACCTCGCGCGGTTGCGCCCGGAAATGTCGGTGTCCGAGATCATCATGTCGCCGGAGATGACGCCGCTGCTGCGCGCCGGCCGGGAGCGCGGCTGCCGCATCAGCCTCGGCAAGAGCATGCTGGAGAACCAGGTGAAGCGGCTGGAGGCGCTGCTGCGGCTGGCGGCCGCGACCTAGCCGCGCCGCGCCTTCTCGATCGCCGCGACGTCGATCTTCGTCATGTCCATCATCGCCGCGAAGGCGCGCTTGGCTTCGGCGCCGCCGGCCTGCATCGCCTCGGTCAGCACGCGCGGCGTGATCTGCCAGTTGACGCCCCACTTGTCCTTGCACCAGCCGCAGGCGCTTTCCTGACCGCCATTGCCGACGATGGCGTTCCAGTAGCGGTCGGTCTCCGCCTGGTCGTCGGTCGCGATCTGGAACGAGAAGGCCTCGCTGTGCTTGAACACCGGCCCGCCATTGAGGCCGATGCAGGGAATGCCGCAGACGGTGAACTCGACCACCAG
>JBGAGP010000142.1:0-12188 GCA_044226685.1 Dongiaceae bacterium | reverse complement strand
ATCGACGAGTTCATCATCGCCTATTTCACCGCCGGGGCCGGGCAGGGCTCGACCACCTTCCCGATGCAGATCTACGCCATGATCCGCTTCGGCGTGACGCCGGAGATCAACGCCATCGCCACCATCGTCATCGGCTTCTCCTTTTTCCTGGTGCTTCTGTCCCAGCGCCTGAACCGGGAGGCCGCATGACCCGGGCGCTGCTGGAAATCCAGGGCATCACCAAGCGCTTCGGCCCGGTCACCGCGGTCGACGGCCTGAGCCTCACGGTCAATGACGGCGAGTTCTTCGCCATCCTGGGTCCGTCAGGCTGCGGCAAGACCACCCTGCTGCGCGTCGTCGCTGGATTCGAGCAACCGGATGAGGGCCGCGTAACCCTGGACGGCGCCGACATCACGGCGCTGAAAGCCAATCGCCGGCCGGTCAATTTGATGTTCCAGTCCTATGCGCTGTTCCCGCATATGAGCGTCGCCGGCAACGTCGCCTATGGCCTCGAGATGGAAGGCGTGCGGGGCGCCGAGCTCGGCCGCCGGGTGGACGAGGCCCTGGCCCTGGTGCGCATGTCGGACTATGCGCGGCGCAAGCCGGGGCAGCTCTCCGGCGGCCAGAAGCAGCGCGTGGCCCTCGCCCGCGCGCTGGTCAAGCGGCCCAAGGTGCTGCTGCTGGACGAGCCCTTGGGCGCGCTCGACCGCAAGCTGCGCGAGCAGATGCAGATCGAATTGAAGAAGCTGCAGCAGGACAGCGGCATCGCCTTCGTCGTGGTGACCCACGACCAGGAGGAGGCGCTGACCCTCGCCGACCGCATTGCGCTGCTGGATCACGGCCGCATCGTGCAGCTGGACATGCGCTGGCGGGCGTCGGCGACCGCCCGGCCAGCCGCTTCGCCGCCGATTTCATCGGACTGATGAACTTCATTCCGGGTGAGGCACGGAACGGCGCATTCGACGCGCGCGGCCTGGGTGCGGTTCCCGCGCCGTCGGGCAATGGAAACCTGCTGGCGATCCGGCCGGAGCGGGTGCGCCTCTCCGCCCAGGGGGAATCAGGTGCGCCTGCCGGCCAGGTGGAAGGCGCTGCCTTCCTGGGCCAGGATGTGATCGCGCATATCGTCGTGCCGGGGCTGGAACGCCCCATCATCGCGCGGCTGGCAGCCGGACATCCGCTGGCGGCGGGCCTCACGCGCGGGCAACAGGTTTGGCTCAGCTGGCAGGCCGATCAGGCCGTGCTGCTGCAGGATTAAGGTAAGGAGGATTTGATGGGCAAGACGATCGTGTTGTTCCCGGAGGCGGCCTTCGGCCCGGCGCTCAACTGCGTCGGCATCGCGCAGCAATTGAAGAAGGACGGCCACAACCCGGTCTTCGTCTGCGATCGCGGCTTCAAGGGCGTGTTCGAGAAATACGGCTTCGAGGAGAACCTGGTCGACATGTCCGGCGGCATGTCGGACGAGGAGATCGCCAAGTTCTGGGCCAATTTCATCGCCGAGAAGAAGCCGCATTTCCGCCTCTCCCCCATCGACCAGCTGCCGACCTACGTCATCCCGGTCTGGGAGGCGATCGTCGATTCCGCCATCATCGCGGAGGATGCGCTGAACGCCCATCTGCAGCGCATCAAGCCGGATTTGGTCGCGGTCGACAACGTCATCCTGTTCCCGGCGATCAAGCGGGCCGGGTGCCCCTGGGTGCGCATCATCTCCTGCTCGGAGAACGAGATCCCCGATCCCGACATCCCGCCGCACCTCTCCGGCTGCCACGAGAACGACAAGGCCGGCTTCAAGGCCTTCGAGGACCGCTTCCTGGAACTGGTGAAGCCGACCCATGCGCGGTTCAACGAGTTCCTGGCCAAGGTCGGTCACGCGCCCTATCCGCTGGGCGAGTTCTTCGAGGCCTCGCCGGCGATGAACCTGCTGCTCTATCCGAAGCCGCTCGCTTTCAAGCGCCGCCACCCGCTGGACCCGAAGCGCTTCCAGTATCTCGAGGGCTGTGTGCGCGACGAGGGCAAGTATGAGGTGCCGCAGTTCAAGACCAACAACGACAAGCCGCTGATCTATGTCAGCTACGGCTCGCTGGGCGCCGCCGATGTCGAACTCTACCAGCGCATGATCGCGCTGTTCGCCAGGCTGCCCTACCGCTTCCTGATGAATGTCGGCGACTATATCGGCGAGTACAAGGATGTGCCGGGCAACGTGCACCTGGAGTCGTGGTTCCCGCAGCCGGCGGTCATCCCGCACGTCTCGCTCTTCATCCATCACGGCGGCAACAACTCGTTCAACGAGGCTTTGTTCTTCGGCAAGCCGGCGATCATCATGCCGTTCTGCTGGGACGGGTTGGACAATGCCGCGCGCATCCACGACACCGGCTATGGCGACCAGTTGCCGCGCTACACCTGGACCGACGAGCAGCTGAGCGGGATGATCGCGCGCCTCATCGCCGACCAGGGCATGAAGGCGCGCCTGGCCGAGGTGGCGAAGCACATGCAATCGGCCAAGGGCACGGTGAAGGCGGCGAACATCCTGGCCGAGATCGCGACCAAGGGGAGCTACCAGCCGTGACCGACACGCTGAAATCCTCCGCGCCGCATATCTACAATCCGGTGACGTTCGATGATCTCGCCGATTGGGGCGTGCAGCCGGATTGCACCGCCGGCCCCTCCAGGTCGAGCGGCCGCCTGCTGTTCAAGGGGCCGAACAACGAGCCGGAGACGGGCTTGTGGGTGGTGACGCCCGGCGCCTGGCCGCTCGCCATCCCGCGCGACGAGTTCTGCCATTTCATCGCCGGGCGGGCGACCTACACCCGCGACGACGGCGAGGTGATCGAGGTGCGGCCCGGCACCTGCGTGCATTTCAATGCCGGGTGGAAGGGCACCTGCGTGGTGCATGAGACTTTGCGCAACGTCTACATGCTGCGCTGAATTCCATTGGAGCGAAAAGTCATGAAAACGCCTGTTCTCTACGACCCGAAGACCGTCACCGAGCTCAAGGATTGGGGCGTGATCCCGACCATGATCGAGGGCGCCTCGCACACCTCCGGCGTGCTGCTGCACAAGGGGCCGAATGGCGAGAACGAGACCGGCATCTGGGTCTGCACGCCCGGCTACTGGAACTGCCATGTGACGCGCGACGAGTTCTGCCACTTCCTGCTCGGGCGCTGCACCTACACCCATGAATCCGGCGAGGTGATCGAGATCAAGCCGGACACCATCGCCTTCTTCCCGCAGGATTGGAAAGGCACCTGCCGGGTGCATGAGACCGTGCGCAAGGTCTACATGATCCGATGAGCTTCGATCCTTCAGCCGGGCATATCTTTGCCGGCGGCGCGTTCCATCACGCGCCGGGCGCCATCCTGCAGGACGTGATCAATCCCGCCGATCTCTCGGTCGTCGGCCGCATCTCGCTTTGTGGGCCCTCGCAGATCGACGCAGCGCTGGAGGCCGCGTTGGTGGCGCAGCGCGGCTGGGCGATGGTCGACGGCAAGAGCCGCGCCGCCGCGCTGCACCGCGTGGCCGATGCGATGGAGAAGGGCGCGCAGGGCGAAATCGCCCGGCTGATGACGCTGGAAATGGGCAAGCCCTATGCCGAAGCGGTGGGCGAGCTGCTGAATGTCGGCTCGATCTTCCGCTACTACGCGGAGATCGCGCGCGACGATGGCGGCTTCCTGGCCGGCCCGACCGCGCCGGGCTCGCTGCAATACGCCAAGTATTTCCCCTATGGCGTCAGCGCCCATATCCTGCCGTTCAACTTTCCCATCGTGCTGATGGCCTTCACCGTCGCGGCTTCGCTCGCGGTGGGCAACGCCGTGGTGATCAAGCCGGCGCCGGCCACCTCGCTCTGCACGCTGAAATTCATGGAGCATTTCGCCAGCCTGCCGGCGGGCCTCGTCACCTGCGTCACCGGCGGCGCCGAAACCGCGCAGGCGCTGATCGCCGACGAACGGGTGAAGGTCGTCGCCTTCACCGGCAGCGTCGAGGCGGGGCAGAAGGTGGCGGCGGCCTGCGGCGCGCGGCTGAAGCCCTGCGTCATCGAGGCCGGCGGCAGCGATCCGCTCATCGTCATGGACAGCGCCGATCCCGATATCGCGGCGGCGGCGGCGGTGACGGCGGCCTTCCATCTCTCGGGCCAGGTCTGCACCGCCACCGAACGCGTGCTGGTGCATGAGAAGATCCACGACGCCTTCGTCGCGCGCATGGTGGCGCGGACCAAGGAACGCTGCGCGTCGGGCCGGGCGTCAGCAATGTCGAGATCGGCCCGCTGGTCAGCCAGGCGGCGCGCGACAAGGTGATGCGCCTGGTCGAGGAGGCAGTGGCACAAGGGGCCAAGGTTGCTTGCGGCGGCGGCATTCCGAAAGGCCGCAATGTCGGCTGGTATTACGAGCCGACGGTGCTGACCGGCGTTACGCCGGACATGGCGATCGTGCGCGCCGAATTGTTCGGCCCCGTCGCGCCGGTGCTGAAGGTGAAAAGCCTGGACGAGGCCATCGGCCTGGCCAACGCCTCGCGCTACGGCCTCGGCGCCGCGATCTACACCAACAAGCTCGACGAGGCGATGGCCGCCACCGAGCGGCTGGACTGCGGCATGGTCTGGGTCAACAACGTGCTCGGCGATAACGACGCGCTGCCCTTCGGCGGCTGGAAGGCGAGCGGCATGGGCCGCGCGCTGAGCCGCCTCGGCCTCAACGCCTTCCGCCAGCCCAAGATGGTGATGCTCGACCCCAAGGCCGAGCTGCAGGGCTGGTGGTATCCGTATTCGGACGCGTTCTTCAAGGAGCGGGGCGGGGATAAAGTCGGATAGAGCGAGCGCTGCAACTGCCCCCACCCCATCCCTCCCCCGTTCCGGGGGAGGGGGGGCTTCTTCCTCCCCTCCCCCTCCAGGGGGAGGGTCAGGGAGGGGGCAGTTGCAGCGCGGCAACGTCTACGCCACCGTCCGCCGATACCGCAGCATCGCCAGCACCATCGCCGCCAGCATGAAAGCGGCGATCGGCCACAAATTCGGCCACACTTCGGCCGGAACGTTCCCCTTCAGCATGATGCCGCGGATGATGCGCAGGAAGTGGGTGAGCGGCAGGACCTCGCCGATCCATTGCGCCCAGTTGGGCATGCCGCGGAAGGGGAACATGAAGCCCGAGAGCAGCAGCGAGGGCAGGAAGTAGAAGAAGGAGAGCTGCATCGCCTGCATCTGGCTCTTGGCGAGGGTCGAGAAGGTGAAGCCGACGGCGAGGTTGGCGGCGATGAAGAAGATCGCGGCGCCCATCAGCAGCGGCAGCGAGCCCAGCACCGGCACCTGGAACAGCAGATGCGCGGCCAGGATGATGATCGTCACCTGCACATAGCCGACGAAGATATAGGGCGCGATCTTGCCCAGCATGACCTCCAGCGGGCGGATCGGCATGGCGAGCAGGTTCTCCATGGTGCCGCGCTCCTGCTCCCGCGTCATGGCAAGTCCGGTCATCATCACCATGGTCATGGTCAGCACCACGCCCATCAAACCGGGGACGATGTTGAATTGGGTTATCCCCTCCTCGTTGTAGCGGCGGTGGATCTGCAGATCGAAGGGCGCCGGCGCGTTCTTCACCGCGGCGAGCGGCCCGGTCAAATCGTGGTCGAGCGCGGTCTGGTTCAGGCTGATGAGGGCGGCGATGGCGTTGCTGGTCGCCGCCGGATCGGTGGCGTCGGCCTCGACCAGCAGGGTCGGCCGCCGGCCGCGCAGCACGTCGCGGGTGAAATCGACCGGGATGGTGACCACGAACTGCACTTCGCCCAGGCGCAGCAGCTTGTCCGCCTCGGCCTCGCTCACCGGCGGGCCGTCCATCTTGAAATAGGCCGAGTTCTGCAGCGCGGTGACGATGGAGCGGGCGAAGGTGGTGTTCTCGCCCATGACGATTGCCGTCGGCAGCGCCTTGGGGTCGGAATTGATGGCATAGCCGAACAGGATGAGCTGCATCAGCGGCACCCCCACCATCATGGCGAAGGTGATGCGGTCGCGCCGCATCTGCACGAACTCCTTGATGAAGACGGCGAGGAAGCGGGACCAGAAGGTCATGATGGCTTTCCCGCTGAGCGGAAAATCGCGAGCCATCCCACTTGCTCGATCTGCTCCTTCCCCTCTTGCGGGGGAAGGTGGGGAAGGGGGGTAATGCAGCGCCGGGTCTCTTCGCAAAGAGTCTTCGCTTGTGTCGCCTCTGGCGACGCGTGCCTGCAAGGCGCGCTACCCCCCATCCAGCTCCGGCTAGGCTCGGCTTCGCTTCGCCAAGCCTGCGCATCCTTCCCCCGCAAGGGGGGAAGGGGAATTTTACTGGGTGAGGGATAGAGGGCGAACATCTCACGCCGCCTTGCCGTTGCGCGGGTCGGCTTCGGCCTCGGCGCGGGCGACCAGGTCGATGAACACGTCTTCCAGATTGGGCTGGGTGCGCAGCCAGGTGAGGCCGCTGTTCTCGCGATAGGGCGCGATCGCCTGTTCCAGGGCTGCCGCGTCGCGGCCGCCGACATGGAGGCCGGCGCCGAAGGCCGCAACCGCGTCGATGCCGGGCTTGCCGGCAAGCTCGCGCGACAGCTCGGCGATGCCGGCGCCGTTGCCGTCCTTGGCCGAGACGGCCCAGGTGGTCAGGCCGGCTTCGGCGATCACACGTCCGATCGGGCCGGAGGTGAGCAGGCGGCCATAGGCGATGTAGACGATCTCGTGGCAGCGCTCGGCCTCGTCCATGTAGTGGGTGGAGACCAGGATGGTGATGCCCTGCGCCGCCATGACGTGGATCTGGTCCCAGAAATCGCGCCGCGCCTTGGGATCGACGCCGGCGGTGGGCTCATCCAGCAAGAGCAATTTGGGCTCGTGCAGCATGCAGGCGGCGAGCGCTAGGCGCTGCTTCCAGCCGCCGGAAAGGGCGCCGGCCAGCTGATGCCGTCGCTGTCCCAGGCCGAGCCGTTCCAGCGCGTCGGCGACGCGGCGCGCGCGGTTGTCCAACCCGAAGACGCGGGCGACGAATTGCAGGTTCTCCTGGATCGTCAGGTCCTCGTAGAGACCGAATTTCTGCGTCATGTAGCCGACCTGCTTTTTGATCTGGTCGGTCTCGTTGATGACGTCGAAGCCGAGGCAGGTGCCGCTGCCGGAATCCGGCTTCAGCAGGCCGCACAGCATGCGGATGCTGGTGGTCTTGCCGCTGCCATTGGGGCCGAGGAAGCCGTAGATCTGTCCCTTCGCCACCTGCAGGGTCAAATCGTGCACGACCACGCGGCCGTCGAAGCTCTTGACCAGGCCGTGGACGTCGATCGCCAGAGTCGGGGGCACGAGATCGTTCATGACCCGGCCGCCGCGAGGCCGATATCGACCGGCAGGCCCGGATGCCAGGGCTGCGTCAGGTCATCCGGCCTGGCCTCGACCAGGAAGACCAGCTTTTCCCGCCGCGTCAGGCTGTAGATCACCGGCGGGGTGAACTCCGCCGCGCGGGCGATGAAGCTGATGGTCGCGGTGAGGCCCGGGGCACAGCCGTCGCAGGCGACAGTCACCTTCTGCCCGATGGCGAGGCGCGCCAAATCGGGCTCCGGCACGAAGAAGCGCAGCTTCAGATTCTCCGGCGCCAGCAGGCTCGCCACCGGCTGCGCGGCGCCGGCGGTCTCGCCGAGACGGTAATAGACATCCTCGATCCGGCCGGCGACCGGGGCGGATTCCTGGCGCCGCGACAAGCGCCATTCCGCATCGGCCAGCGCCGCTTGCCGCGCGGCGACCAGCTGTTCCGCCGCGGCGATCTTGTCGATGCGCGCCGGCAATTGCGCCTCGGCCAGCCGCGCCTCGTATTCGGCGATGTTGCCGCGGTCGCTGAGGATCGCGGCCTTGGCGGAATCAAGTTCCTCCTCGCCGATGATGCTGCCTTTCACCATCTTCTCGCGCCGCGCCAGGCGGGGAACGGAAAGCGACAGCGAGGCGCGTGCCTCGTCGAGCTGGGCCTGGATGATGGCGAGGTCCTCGGGCCGGTCACCCTTGGTCAGATCGGCGAGATCGGCCTCGGCCTGGGCCAGTTCCGCCTGCGCCTGGTCGCGCGCCGCGCGCTCGGAATCCTGTTCCAGCGCGAAAAGCGGTTGTCCGGCCGCGACCTGGTCGCCGCGCGCCACGTCGAGCGCGGTGATGCGGCCGGAGGCGAGCGGCGCAACATAGGTGTATTCGGCCTCGACATAGCCCTGCCAGGTCTCGGGCGCGCCGCGGTCGCAGGCGGCGAGTGCGAAAGCCGCGGCGCTCAGCAGAAGAATGTGCAATCTGGTCATGACGGCCTCCGTCCATGCCCGCCGGCGGACGCCTTTGCCTCCGCCGCCAGGCCGTGCAGCAAAATGTCCCGGTACTGACTGAACAACGCCGCCGGGTCGAACGTGCCCACTTCGTGCTGCGCGAAGGTGTGGCGCCAGATCACCGTCATCAGGAACGGCGCCACCAGCAATCGCGCCGTGTTGCCCGGATCGACCGCGCGGAACTCGCCGGATTCGATGCCCATGCGGATCAAGGCGGTGAGCTGCGCCAGCGCCGGATTGATCACTTCGCCCAGGTAGAAGACGGCGATTTCCGGGAAGCTGCTGGCTTCGCTGATCACCAGCTTGGGGATCGCCGAGCGCCGCGGGTCCGCCGCCACCGCTTTCATCTGCTGGAAGAACATGTCCAGCGCCTCGGTCGCGCTGGCGCTGTGGGCGACCTGGTCGGCGGCGCTGCGGATCGTCGTGACCAGCATCGCCCGCACCATCGCCTTGAACAGCTCCGCCTTGTTGTCGAAGTAGCGGTAGAGCAGGCCCTTCGAGATGCCGGCGGCGGCGGCGACGTCGTCCAGGCGCGTCGCCGCGAAGCCCTTGGCGACGAAGACCGTGAGGGCGGCGTCGAGGATTTCCTGCGGCCGGTCGGCGGCGCGGCGGCGCCAGCGCGGCGGCGTGCCGGCTTCGCCGGGGGAATCCGGATTGGCGGTGGGCTGGGTCATGGCGGCACCGGATACGCCTCCACCGAAGAAGAGTCAATAATTAACTGACCAGTCAGTTAGTAATTTTCTCGTGAGATCGCTCCTCTGCCCCGTCCGGGTTTCCGCCACGCGCCGCTTCGGCCATAATCAAACCCATGTTGCAAAAGACTTTTCCGCCGTTGAGAGTCGAACGGGGCGGCGCCGTCGGCGCCAGTCTGACGGAGCTGCGGCGGATCGACCGGGCGGCGAAACTCGGCCTGATGGGCGGCGGGTGGCGGATCGCCGATCTGGCGGCGCGCCTGGGCTGGCCACTGGTGGCCTTGGTGTCGATCCTCGCCTGGCAAGTGCCGCTGCACGGCGCGCGAGCACGGCGGGTGGCGGGCAGATCGCTGCTCGCCCAGGGCTACGACCAGCTGCATCTGGCTGTGCGGGCCGGCCTGTGGCCGCACCAGTACTACATGTTCGAGCTGTTCCGGCCGGAGCAACGCGCGCGGGCGCACCTCTATCTGCTGCGCCACGAGACCAAGCGCGGCGTCTTCACCATCCTCAAGGACAATCCACACAAGAACCAGGTCTTCGCGCGCAAGGACCTGTTCGCCGAGGCTTGCGCCGCCGCCGGCTTGCCGCACGCGGAATTCATCGCGCGGATCGCGGGCGGCGTGCCGGAATGGCGGAGCGAGGAGCCGGCGTTGCCGCAGGCCGACCTGTTCGTGAAACCGGCCCAGGCGCGCGGCGGGCGCGGCGCCGAACTCTGGCGCTGGACCGGCACCGGATTCCAGCGCCAGGACGGCGCGCGTGCCACGCCGGAAGGACTGCTCGCCCGCCTCGGCGCCCGGCGCGAGCCGTTTGTCGTCATGCGGTGTCTGGCCAACCATCCCGACCTCGCCGGCCTGGCGCTCGGCGCGCTTGCGACCGTGCGCCTGGTGACCTGCCGGAACGAAGCGGGCGTGCCCGAACCGGTCGGAGCCGCGCTGCGCTTCGCCCAGCGCGCCGATGCGATCGTGGACAATTTCCATGCCGGCGGATTGGCCGCGCCGATCGACCTTGCGCGTGGCATCCTCGGCCCCGCCACCGACCAGGGCCTGTCGCGCGTCGGCGCCGGCGATGGTTGGCACGACCGCCATCCGGTCAGCGGTGCCGCGATCGCCGGCCGCGTGGTGCCGTTCTGGCCCGAAGCCAAGGCGCTGGCCGAACGGGCCCATGCGGCGCTCGGCGACCGTGTCGTCATCGGCTGGGACATCGCCGTGCTGGCGGACGGGCCGGTGCTGGTCGAGGCGAACAGCTTCCCCGATCTCGACATCCTGCAGCGTTGCGGCCGGGCGCCGCTGGGGGACACCCGCTTCTGCGACCTGCTGGCCTGGCATCTGCGCGACGCCTATCCGCGCTGGCGCCGGCATCATGGCCTGCCGAGGGACTGATTAACCGGATTTATGTCCCGCGCGCCGGCGCAATGGGGCCGGATGGCCTATGCCGCAATGCCGCATCGAATCCGCCTTGCGGGCGGCTGCCAAGGCTGAAATCATGCCTGCGTAATCACAGGGAAATGGGCCGCGGCAAGCCGGCGCCCAGAATCACCGGTCCCGTGGCCCACAAAACGTGGGAGGGACAGATTCATGGCTGGCAGAGCACCTACGGCGCCGCGTTGCGCCGCCATCGTCGGACCTTATTCCAGCGGCAAGACGACGCTCCTCGAGAGCCTTCTCTTCGTCACCGGCGCCATCAACAAGAAGGGCAATGCCAAAGACCACACGATGGTCGGCGACAGCGCGCCGGAAGCGCGCGCCCGCGGCATGTCGGTCGAAGTCAGCGCCGCCAATGCCGAGTTCCTCGGCGAGAAATGGACCTTCCTGGATTGCCCCGGCGCCGTCGAGTTGTCGCAGGACATGCGCAACGCCGTGCTGGCCGCCGACATCGCCATCGTGGTCGCCGAGCCGCAGACGGAAAAGGCGCTGACCCTGGCGCCGATCTTCAAGTATCTCGACGACCACAAGATTCCGCACATCCTCTTCGTCAACAAGATGGATCATGCCGGCCTGCGCGTGCGCGACGTCATGGATGCGCTGCAATCGGTGTCCTCGCGCCCACTGGTGCTGCGCCAGGTGCCGATCCGCGAAGCGGGGAAGAACGGCGACGAGGTCGCCGGCTATGTCGACCTGGTGAGCGAGCGCGCCTATCGCTACCACCCCGGCGCGCCCTCCGACCTGGTCAAGCTGCCGGAGGACATGCTGCCGCGCGAGCAGGAAGCGCGCGGGCAGATGCTGGAGCACCTGGCCGATTTCGACGACCACCTGCTCGAGCAGCTGCTGAGCGACGCGGTGCCGAGCAAGGAGGAGATCTATCAGCAGCTGTCGAAGGACCTGGCCGAGGATCTGATCGTGCCGGTGCTGATGGGCGCTGCGGAGCTCGATTTCGGCGTGCGCCGGCTGCTGAAGACCCTGCGCCACGACGTGCCCGGCCCGGAGGCGGCGCGCCAGCGCCTCGGCCTCGACGGCGAGGCGACGGCGGCGCTGGTGTTCAAGACCTATCACCAGGCCCATAGCGGCAAGATCGCGCTGGCCCGCGTGCTCTCGGGCCAGCTCGCCGACGGCCAGACGCTGAGCGGCCAGCGCATCGGCGCGCTGCTGCGGCCCAAGGGCGGCAGCTTCGACAAGATCACCACGGCGGCCGCCGGCGACGTGGTCGGCCTCGGCCGCATGGATCATCTGCAGACCGGCCATGTGCTGACCGCCAGCGGCAAGACGCCGGCGAATTTCAAATGGCCGGAGCCGCTGCCGCCGCTCTATGCGCTGACGGTCGACGCCGAGAACCGCAACGACGAGGTGAAGCTGACCGCCGCGCTGGCCAAGCTGGCGGAGGAGGACCCCTCGCTGCGCTTCGGCCACGACCCCGACACCCACGAATTGCTGCTGCAGGGCCAGGGCGACATCCACCTGCAGATCGCGCTGGAGCGGCTGCGCCTGCGCTTCAACCTGCCGGTGAAATCGCGCCGGCCGCAGGTCAGCTACAAGGAGACGATCCGCGCCAAGGTGCAGCAGCACGCCCGCTTCAAGCGGCAATCCGGCGGCCACGGCCAGTTCGGCGACGTGCATGTGGAGATTTGGCCGCTGGAGCGCGGCCAGGGCTTCGAGTTCCACGACCGCGTGGTGGGCGGCGCGGTGCCGCGCACCTTCATCGGCTCGGTCGAGGAGGGCATCCGCGAATACCTGGTGAAGGGCCCGCTCGGCTTCCCGGTGGTCGACGTCGCCGCCGCCTTGTTCGACGGCCAGTACCATTCGG
>JBGAGP010000141.1:0-12263 GCA_044226685.1 Dongiaceae bacterium | reverse complement strand
TGGCCTTCCTTTCAATCTGATGACATCGCTTTCGGCCTGTCCGAGCGAGAGGCCCCAGAACGAGGTTATCGATTGCGTTTCGGCATGCACGTTGGACGCAGAGGTGAAAAAGGATGCCGGGAGGACAAGGGCAGCCAGCAGATGCGAGACGCGGCGAAGCGAGGAGAGTCTGTTCATGTGTTTCGGTGGATGCAGTGTCAGAGCGAGTTTATCTCGTTTGAATCTGCCCGGCGTCAATCGCGCACCCTGATCCGAGGGAAGAGCTCCTCCGGCACGATGGCCGTTCCCGTGTCCGGCCATCGAAGGCGCCCACCTTCCTCGACGAAATGGGCAAGCATTTCACCAATCGTTCCGTAGGCGAGTTGCATCGCTTGCCAGGAATCGGCGCCATGGATGTCCCGAAAATCACCCCACAAGCCATGCATCGATGCCGGGCAGGCCCACCCGCCTCCTGGGTGCTCATATGGAGTTCCAATCGCAATCGTCAGCTCGAACTCACGGTTCTTGGAATCGATGGCCAACATCTTCATCGAGGCGATGGGCGGTCGACTGGATGGCATGTGAGCTCCATTTCTGGCAGCGTCGCTGCAAAGCATAGCGCGTCATACGGGGGCGGAGTGGGATTTCTTCAGGCGTCGTCTAGCGAGATAGCTTGTACATAGCGCTCCTTGCCCCCTCCATCACCACCTCCTTCTCGAACCGCAGCCCCGCGCTTTCCGCCGTCCGGATCGATGCCGTGTGCGCCGGGTCGATCAGCGCGATGAGGCGCTTGAGGCCCAGCGTCTCGAAGCCGTGGTGCACGAGCGCCCGCGCCGCCTCCGCGCCCAGGCCCTGGCGTTGCCACGGTCGGGCGATCAGGTAGGCGATCTCCACCTCTTCCACCCCGTCGATGGTCCAGGGCAGCAGGCCGCAGCGGCCGATGAACTGGCCGCTTGGCTTGTGGATCGCGGCCCAGAGGCCGAGCTCCGGATGCTCCGGGTGGCCGTTCAGGAACCACGCAAGCTCTTCCTGCGTCTCCGCGCGGGCCAGGGTGCCTTCGGGAAAGTAGCGGCGAATCTCAGGATCGGCATAGAGCGCCGCCAGCGCATCGAGGTCGCCGGGCTCAAGATGGCGGAATGCCAACCGCTCTGTCTCAAGGATCTTCATGAACATAAATCCGCCATCGCCAGGCCGTATCCGACGGCTATACGATCGGCTTGAACAAGTGGCAACTGCAATGCGCGAGGGCCAATGCAAAGGGTCATGGAGGATGCGTTCTGGCTGGCGGTGCTGGCATTCATCTTCGTCGGCACACCCGCATTGATCTTGAAACTGACCATGATCTGGTTCGTGCGATCGGATGGTGCAAAGCCGCGCCTGCGGCTTCTGGCGCTGTCCGTCCTCGGCTGTTCGCTCGCCGGGCTTGTCACCATCGCCGGCTACGTAGCTTTGTCGCATGTGTTCGAGCCGCTGACGCCGGACGGACTATACGTGCCGCGGCCGCTGGTCCTGGTCGCGACCACCGCGCTCCTGTTCGGGCTGGTTGCCGCAATCGACCTTCCGCTGTGGCGCGGGTTTGCGCTGAGGCAAGGGGTGCAGTCCCTCGGCACCAAAGCGGCTTGGCTGGTGGCGGGCAATGCGTGGGTGTTATGGGCGATCTGGCTGATGATGCAGTACCGGGAGATCGAGGAACTCGCAGGCGTCGACTAGCGCGTCGCCGCTATTTCGGCTTCCACCTGGATATCCTCGCGCCAGATGGAATAGCGCCAGGAAATAAACTGTCAGGCGAACCAGTCTGGGAGCGAGATTGCCCGACAGCTAGTCGCTATCAAGCTCGCAACCATAGAGCTTTGCCACGCGCTGCTTCATCTCCGGCTCGCTCAGCATCTGCGCCGCAACCTCGCTGAATTGCGCGGCATTCATCCCGGGCGTCACCGCCTCTTGAATCATGACGCGCAGGTAGGTCTCGAACTCCCGCGTCCAGCTCAGGTCATATTTGACGCTCGACCGCCATGTCTTCTCGTAGATCAGCTTTTCCGCCGGCTTGCTGCCAGGCAGACCGAGGTAGAGCGCATTTCCGGCATTAGGATTGAGCGCCGTGGTCAGGAACTCGAAGACGGCCGGCTGGCCGCCAAGCTGGGCATAGTCCAGATCCATGACCACGATCGCGCGCCGGACCGCGCCTTCAGCGGATCGCACGATGCCGACGAATGGCAGGTGGTCCACGGCGCCGAGGACCGGCTCGATCCGCGCCGACGGCTCAGGCCCACGCACCTCTTCGACGAGCGCGGCGAAGCGTTGCCCGGCCACGTCGCGCGCCTCGCCGCGCCACCAGGTAAGATA
This sequence comes from Dongiaceae bacterium, assembly GCA_044226685.1. Classification (GTDB taxonomy): domain Bacteria; phylum Pseudomonadota; class Alphaproteobacteria; order Dongiales; family Dongiaceae; genus Dongia_A. Next base: position 9,941 of record JBGAGP010000141.1, on the reverse strand, counting down.
GATGACCAGATCGCCGTCCCTGACCCTGGCCCGATCGTTCCAGTCGAACTGTGCGACCGGGCTGACGCCCTCCTGGCGCGGCAAGGCGGCCCGGAATGCCGTGACCGTGTCCAGGACGAAGTCCTGCGGCACTGCCTCGGTGCGCAGCAGCAGGCGCCAGCCTTGCGTCCATTTGGCAAGGTGGGCGGTTCCGGATGCTCCCGGCGGAAAAGCGAAGCCGACGATTCTCTGCACATAGGCGGGAGAAACACCCTCGCCATCGAAAACATCGCCGCAGGACAGGCGTTCGACCGGCTCGGAAGAGCTGACGGAATCGGCATGCACCCTCGGCGGCAAGAATGCTGCCGCCAGCAGGGCCGCAATTACAATCCTCGCGATCATGCGCGGAGGATACGGTGCGCCGGTTTCCCTGCCAATAGAAGGTCGATGAATCAAAAAAATGCGATCAGAGCAAATTCCTCTCGATCGAATCGTAGGTCACTCTCCGTCACACAACACACTCCGAGGGAGGAGTTCCTCGGGTGCGATGGCCATTCCAGGGTCGGGTCATCGGGAACCGGGATCAGCGTCGATCGTACCGAGATCGACACCGAGCCGTCATCTCGGCCCTACCCCGCCGGTCGGACCGTGATCCAGAACTGGGCGGGCGGGCCGAAATTGTGGTCGTAGAGCGGCTGCGGGGGATTGAGGTCGAACGGTGCGGTCAGGACGAAATCGGCAGAACCGCCCGGCGCGATGTCGGCAGCGCCGTGCGGGAACGGCGCGCCGTTCGTGTGCAGGCGGTGGCCGACGGCATCGTCGTTGAAGATCCGCAGCGTCTGTCCGACGACGCCGATGACCGGCCGCTCTGGCGCGTTCCAGGCGGCCGCGCCGGTGCCGGCGGGAATCCTGAACTCGATGCGCGTCGGCGGGTCGACCGGGTCGGGGTGATGCTCATCCAGCTTCAGTTCCCGGCGCAGGATGCTGGATGGAGATTCGCCGATGCTGACCGCCAGGGTCAACAGATACGCATAGAGGTCGTCGTCGATGTCGATGGTCTGGACCAGCGCGCGGCGCAGGATTGCCGAAGCCGATTGGCCGGCGCCCAATCCCTGGGCCAGGAGATACTCATAGATATCGCGATCGATCTGAATTGATTTCACGACGATCCCCGCACCGATGGCCCGCAACGATGGAATGCCGATCTAGCGCCGGCGCGCCGGCGCCAGTCAATAGCAGGCGTGTGCGGAGTCCCTTCACGCTTGGCCCACGGCGCGGGTCAGCAGAGACAATGCCGGCGGCGATACCTTCTCGTGGATGCCCGCGGCGGCGAATCCCCGCCGCCCGCCACCGGAACGCGTTGCAATGACCGGGCGGATGTCGCTGCGCGGGGCTTGCATCCGCCCGGGAAATCGGCCACAAATGATAATGCGAATCATTTGCATATAGCTGCTTTGGGGGATTTGATGCCAGCCGACGGGGCAAACGCCGACACTCCGGACCTCGCGTCGCACCGCGATGCGCGCCACGACCTGGCGCTACGCTGGGCCGCGTTGAAGGCGGCGACGCCGCAGCTGCGCGCGCGCGACGCGGCGGCGCGGCTCCAAGTCAGCGAGGCGCAGCTGGTCGACAGCCAGGTGGGCGGGACCGCGCGGCGGCTCGATCCCGATTGGCCGGTGTTTTTCGCCGCCTTGCCCGGGCTCGGCCGGGTCATGGCGCTGACCCGCAACGAGGAGGCGGTGCATGAGCGGCGCGGCACCTACGCGCCGGCGAGCTTCGAGGGGCATGTCGGGCTGGTGCTCGGCCCCGACATCGATCTGCGCATCTTCCGCAATCACTGGCAGTCGCTCTTCGCGGTCGAGGAGCCCGGGCGCAAGGGCCTGATGCGGAGCCTGCAGATTTTCGACGCGCAGGGCACCGCCGTGCACAAGATCTACGCCGAGGAGGCGACCGATCTCGGCGCTTGGAACGCGCTGCTCGATCGCCTGGCGATAGAGGCGGGCGAACCGCTCACTGTCGCGGCGGCGGCGAAAAAGACGCCGCAATCCGCCGCGGTGGACCGCGACGCGTTCCTGGCCGATTGGGCCGCGCTCAAGGACACGCACGAATTCTTCGGCTTCCTGCGCCGGCACAGAATCGAGCCGACCGCGGCCTTCCGGCTTGCCGAGGGCCGCTTCACCACGCGGCTCGCGGCATCGAGCACAAACGATTTGCTGACCCGCGCCTCGGCGGGCGGCGTGCCGATCATGGTCTTCGTCGGCAATCCGGGCCTGATCCAGATCCATACCGGACCAGTGCATCGCATCGAACGCATGGGGCCGTGGCTGAACGTGCTGGACCCCGATTTCAATCTGCATCTGCGCGAGGACCGCATCGGCGAGACCTGGCTGGTGCGCAAGCCGACCACCGACGGCATCGTCACCTCGGTCGAGATCTTCAACGCCGAGGGCGGCCGCATCGCCAGCTTCTTCGGCAAGCGCAAGCCGGGCGCGCCGGAACTGGAAGCTTGGCGCGAGCTGGCCGAGGGGTTGGCGGCTGGCGGGGCGACGACGTCTGGCGCGCCGCTGGCCGGCGTCGCCTGAGCGCTATTTGCCGCGGATCGCCAGCCACACGCCGAAGAGGATGAGCGCCGAGGCCAGCGCGAAGCCGAGGCTGATCCGCTCGGAGAGCAGCAGTGCCGCCAGGATCACGCCGGAGACCGGCTGCAGGAACTGGATCAGGCCGACGCGGGCGATGCCGCCCTTGCCCAGCGCCCAGTACCACATCACGTAGCCGAGGATGCTGGAGATCGCGGCCATGTAGAGCAAGGCGAGCCAGGCGCGGGCCGGCGCCGCCGCCAGCTCCGCCCCCATGCCGCCGAAGGCGAGCAGCCCGCCGACGACCGGCAGCAGCAGCGCCGACATCGCGGCGATGCCCCAGAAGGTGGTGCCGGTCGAGGGATAGCCCGCCTGCTGCAGCCGGCCGCCGGCGACATAGCCGAGCGAGGCGAAGACATTGGACAGCAGCACCAGCCCGTCGCCGGCGAGGCTTGCCGCGTTGCCGCCGCCCCCGGATCCACCACTGGGGCCGCGCCCGGTGATCAGCACGATTTCGCCGGCGAGCGCGATGATGCTGCCGAGAATCCAGATGTGGCTCGGCCGCCGCCGGTCCCACAGCAGCGCGAAGGCGCCGGTGAAGATCGGCAGCGCGGCCAGGATCATCGAGGCGTGGTTGGCCGAGGTGATCTTGATGCCGAAGGTGAAGACCAGCGGGAAGCCGATGAAGCCGCAGAAGCCGGTCAACAGCAGCAGGCCCTGCAGCCGGCGCGTGGCGGGGAGGCGAATCCCGAGCGCGAAGGCCACCGGCGCCGCCAGCAACCCGGCCAGGAAGGTGCGCAAGAGGGCAACGGTCAGCGCCGAGAGATCGCCGACCGCCACCTTGCCGGCCACCGGCGAGGCGCCCCACAGGATGACCGCGGCGAGGGCGACGAGGATGACGGCGGGCGACATGGAGAGCGGAACTCCGCGGCAGGCGCGCCGGTCCACATGGCGCGCGCAGCAGCCTATAGCAAGTCCGGGCGGGCGCGGCCAGCCGCGCCGCGACGGCAATTTGTGGCGAATTGTACCGCGACAGCCGGCGCCGCGGCGCTAACCCTTCCTCAACCTTCCGCTGCTGGAATCCGGACCCATGGACAACCGGGAACCACGGGAGCGCGCGATGTCATCGGAGCTGTCTTCGGATCACGGCTTCGGCGCCGACCGTCACGATCTGGGATCCCGCCAGGTGCAGCCGGCGGATGAGCCGAACCTCGCGGGCCTGGCGCTGCAGGCGCTGGGCCGCGTGTTTCGCCGCGGCGCGCGCCAGGCACCCGGCAATGAAGGCTCCGCCGCGCTCGCGCGCATCGCCGGCGCCCCGCGCGGGAGCGCCGGCGCGCGCAACTGACCTTTTGCCCAGATCGAATTCAGCCTAGAGCAGCTGCAGGAAGATCAGCACCAGGCCGACGATCGACACCGCCCACACGCCGGTGCGGACCCACGGAATGCCGACCAGATAGACCGCCGCATAGGCCAGGCGGCCCCAGAAGAACAGCTGGGCGCCGAGCGCCGTCATCTCATTGGCCCGGCCGGCGATCGCCGCCACCAGCACCAGGGCCGCGAACAGCACCAGGTTCTCCAGCATGTTGCGATGGGCGCGCAGCGCCCGCCCGGCCATGCCGGTGAAGGGCGGCAGGCCCTCGCGGTTGCCGGCCAAGGCGGGCAGGCCGACCTGCGGCAGGCAGAGCAGCACGGAAACCAGCATCTGCACCAGGCACAGGGCGACCGCCCAGACCAGCAGGGTGAGATCGGGTGTCATCGTCATATCGGTGGGCATGGAAAACTCCCCTTCTCCAAATACGCAAGGCACGGGCAGCGGCCGGGATCATAGACCCAGGTCCCGAGTCCCGCGAAACCGCGCCAGTTGCGGCCGAGGGTCGCGCCGCCGGTCAGGCGGCGGCCGCACCCTGTTGCGGGGTCGTCCGGTTGCGGCGCCCTATTGTGGGGTCTGGGGGATCGGTTGCGGCAGCTCCGGCACCCCGAGCGGGATTTCCAGCTCGTTCAGCGGCGGGGGCGGCGGCGGGCCGAGCAGCTTCGTGATCTTGAGGAACTCGTCGAAGTCCCGATCGTCATTCACCACGCGCTCGCCGGGCCTGAGCGTCTTCTGGAACCCGTCCGGGTCCAGGTAATAGGCGTGATAGAACTCTTCCGCCCGCTCCCGGGTCGGGAAGATGTAGTAATAGGTGCGGTCCTTCACGCCATCGAGCACGCCGCCCTGGCGCTCGACCTGCACCACATAGCCGTAGCCGGCGGCATACTGGATTTCGCCCACCGGCCGGATGCAGGTGGTGGCGCCGCAGAACACGACGATCGCGCAGACGGCGGCGCAGCGCAGCACGACATGCAGCATGGCTTTCATCACGACCTCATTGCGGCGTCATTGCGGAGTTTGGGGGATCGGCTGCGGCAGGTCCGGGGTCGCGAGCGGCAGCTCGACCTCGTTCAACGGCGGCGGGGGCCGCAGCAGGTTGGTGATCCGGTCGTACTTTTCCGTCGGCTTCTTCGCCCGCTGTTCCGGCGGCAGCGACTTGTAATAGGCGAACCAGTCGGGGTCCACGTGGGTGCGGTCTTGGAACCGGCGCGCCTCCTCCTCGGTCGGGAAGATCGCGTAGTATTCGCGAAAGGTGGCCGGGCTCAGGACATCCTCATAGGTCACCACCCTGACCACGTAGCCATAGCCCGGCGCGTAGTTGATGTCCGGCTCGACGTGATCGCAGGCGACGCCGGCACAGAACAGCACCATGAGGGTGACCGCCGCGAGGCGCCGCGCGAGGGAGAACAATCCCGGCGCCGTCCCTGCCTGCGTCCCTGCGCGCGCGCGTGCTTGCCTCATGGCGCCCTCAAAACCGGTAGGCGATGCCGCCGCCGATGCGGAAGCCGTTGCCCTGGCTGTTGCCGAAATCGTGGCCGCCGCGGATGGTGACCTCGAAGCCGTCGAACAGCTGATAGGCCAGATGGCCGTCTGCGCTGCCCCAGTCCTCGTCCAGTTCCACGCCGCCGGCCTGGGGGTCCTGGTCGGTGATCTCGGTCCAGCCGAGATTGGCGCCCAGGCGCAGGTCCGGCGTCACGTGCCAGTCGGCGCCCAGGCTGGCGACCCAGAGGTCCAGGCTGGCGTGATCGTTGTCCGGCAGCAGCGGGTCGGAATAATTGGATTCCCGCTCGATATGCACATAGCCGCCGAGCAGGCTGAGTTGCACCGGCCCCACCGGCGCGGTCAGCAGGCCGAACGGCGCCACGCGCCATTCCTCGTCCTCGCGGCTGGTGCGCGTCACCTCGCCGAAGGACCGGTTGGTCAGGACATCGTCCTCCTCGCCGGTGCCGTAGCGCGCCTGCGCGCCGACCGCCAGGAACGGAAACAGGAAGATGCCGCCGCTGCCGCCGATGAAGCGGCGGTCGTAATCGCCCTGCATGTCGTCGAAGCGCAGGCTGCGATCGCTTTCGCTGAAATCGACGCCTGCCTCCAGCCGGCCGAAGCCGCGCCGGCCGATGCCGGCCTCGATGCCGAGGATCGCCTGGTTGGCGTGGGAATCGCCGTTGCGGCTGAGGTCGAGGTCGACCAGCGGCCCGTCGCGATGCATGTAGTCGAGCGTCATCCGCCAGTGGTGGAACCAGTCTGTCTCGGTCGGCGGCGCCGCGCCGCCGGCTGCAGCCGTGAGATTCTCCGGCGCTGATTGCGCGACGGCCGGCGCCGCGCCGGCCAGCAGCACCAGGATCGTGGCGGCAGCGGCCGTTGCCGATGCAGTGACTGGCGAGACCAGAGCCATCGCGAGAGTCCCCCTCGAGCGAATCCGAATCGACCCCCCGATCCGGCGCCGCAAAATTCGGGCCTGCGCCGCGCCGCCGTCCAGCATCAAGTCGTGACCACGCGCGACTTTATTGTCAAAATCTGCATCGATTCCCGGCTGTGTGCGTTGCGCGGAAACCCGGATGGAAACAGAGGCACGACAATCGGCGGCGCAAGACGAGGCCGCGTCCGCGCGCCCGGACCGTGCGTACCGTGACGATGCGGCGCGGCGATTGTCGGCCGCCGCCATCCTGTCGCATCCGGGTTTTCCCGCCGCCCTCCTCGCCTATGCCGACCGCCTGCTGGCGATCCGCCGCGGCGAGGCGGCGATGAACCGGCTGCTCGGCCAGCGCGAGCGCGAGTTCCTCGGCTTCCTGCTGCTCTGCCTCCACTACGCGCATCAGGAAGGCGGCAAGCCGCCGACGCTGGCGCGCCTCGTCGCGTCGGGGCTGGGCAGTCCGCGCCGCATCGCCGCCTTCGTCGGCGTGCTGCGCCTGGCCGGCATGGCGCAATCGCTGCCGCATCCGACCGACCGGCGGGCACGGATGCTGCAGCCCTCACCCGCTTTGATCGCGCTGCACCGCGACTGGACCCAGGCCGCCTTCCGCCAGCTCGATCGCCTGCTCGACGCGCCGCTGCTGGAGCCGCTGCTGGCCGATCCGGTGTTTCACCGCCGCGCCTGCCTGATGGGCGCCGAAGCGGTGTTTCGCGGCGCGAGCTTCGCGCCCGGGCTGTTTCCCCTGGTCGACTTTCTCACGCCGCATCGCGGTGGCCACCTGATGGCGGCGAGCCTGGCCCAGGCGCTATGTGCCGCCGGCGCGCAGCCGGGCGGCCCGGCGCCGGAGATCGAGCTGCCCTATGGCAGGTTGGCGCGCCGGCTCGGCGTGTCGCGCAGCCATGTGCTGAACGTCTTCGCCGCGGCGGCGGAACGCGGCCTGCTGCGGGTCGGCGATGCCGGGCGCCGCATCGCGCTCGGCGAAGCGGGCGCCGCCGGCATCTTCGGCTATTTCGCCCATGAACTGGCCTTCATCGGCCAGCATGCGCTGCGCGCGGCGGATCCGGCGGCAGCGCTCGACCTCGCCTGGCTCCAGGCGTAGGGCCCGTCGCTAGTACGCGCTGGCCTTGTCGAGCTCGGCCTGGTCGGCGGCGGTCAAGGAGAGCCGCGCCGATTTCATGATATCGGCCAGCTGGGTCAACGAGGTGGCGCTGGCGATCGGCGCGGTCACCCGCGTCATCAGCCAGGCGAGCGCCACCTGGGCCAGTGTCGAACTGTGGCGTGCCGCCACCGCGTCCAGCGCCGCCAGCACGGCGCGGCCACGGTCGTTGAAATAACCGCCCATGTCCTCGCCGCGCACGCTCTTGCCGAGGTCCTTCTCGCTGCGGTATTTGCCGGTGAGGAAGCCGCTGGCCAGCGCGAAATACGGGATCACGCCGATGCCATGCTTGCGGCAGACCGGCGCCAGCTCGGTCTCGAATTCCCGGCGCGCCATCAGGTTGTATTCCGGCTGCAGGCTCTCATAGCGCGGCAGGCCGTCCTTGCCGCCGGCGCCGAGCGCCGCGTCGAGCCGCGCGGCGCCGAAATTGGAGGCGCCGATGACGCGCACCTTGCCCGCCTTGATGAGGTCGCCGAAATTCTCCAGCGCGGTCTCGACCGGCAGCGACAGGTCGTCTTCATGCGCCTGGTAGAGGTCGATGTAGTCGGTCTGCAGGCGCTTCAGCGAATCCTCCACCGCGCGGCGCATGTAGTCGCGCCCCAACCCCTTCATCCCCTCTCCCATTTCCTTGCCCAGCTTGGTGGCGATGACGACGTCGTCGCGCCGGCCGCGCCGCTTCAGCCAGGTGCCGATCACACGCTCGGATTCGCCGCCGCTGTGCCCAGAGGCCCAGCGCGAATACATGTCGGCGGTGTCGATGAAATTGAACCCGGCATCGACGAAGGCGTCGAGCAGGACGTGGCTGGTTGCCTCGTCCGCGGTCCAGCCGAACACGTTGCCGCCGAGGCACAATGGCGCCACCTTCAGCGCCGAGCGACCGAGTTGCCGTCGTTCCATGATCCCGTTCAATCCTCGTTGTTGGCCCAGACCGGCCGCAATGGCTCAAGCGCCGCGACCCGCTTGGAGATATCAAGCAGCGCCGGGCAGTGTTCGGCAAACCATTTCGCGCCGGGCCGCCAGGCGGTCATCACCGCGACATAGAGGTCGAGCGCCGAGAAGGTCTCGCCCAGCACCCAGGGCGCGCAGGGAGTCTGCGACACGAAATACCGCCACAGCTTCTGGCGCTGTGCGTCGGTCGCCGCGCGCAGCTGCCGCCCCGGCGCGTCGCCCTCGACCCAGCGCGCCGGATCGTCGCCATAGGTGAAGGTCGGATAGAGGGCCGCCACCAGGAAGACGAGCCAGCGCAGGAACACCGGCCGCGCCGGATCATCCGCCGCCGGCGCCAGGCCAGAGCGTGGCGCCAGATCGGCGAGGTGCAGGATCATCGCAGCACTCTCGGTCATCACCCGCCCGTCGGGCAGAATCAGCGTCGGCACCTGGCCCAGGGGATTGAGCTGCAGCAGCCGCTGGTGGTCGGGGCCGCCCGCGCTGCCATAGGGGATCATGTCGATCTCGCACGGCACGGTGGAGAGGGCAAAGGCCGCCTCGACGATCATCGAGCCGGTCCATTTCGAGGCGATCAGGCGATGGGGTTCCGTCACGTGCGCGCGCCTTCCGTGGCTGGGCTCAGCGCCGGTTGAAATGGCGCTTCAGGATGATCGAGGTCTCGATCTGCACCACGTCGGACTGGGCGGCGATCTCGGCGCGGATTTCCTGCAGCCGGGTCATCGACGCGGCCACCACCTCCAGCATCGCATCGGTCTCGCCGGCCACCGAATCGAAGACGACGATCTCCGGGATGTGGCGCAGCTGCGGGGCGAGGTCGTCGCAGATCGCCTGGCGGGTCTTCACGAACATGTAGGCGGCGACGGCGCCGTTGCCGTGGTCGTTGCGGCGGATGGTGTAGCCGGCGATGGCGCCCTCGCGCTCCAACCGGGCCAGCCTTTCCTGGGTGGCCGAGCGTGACAGGCCGATGCTGCGCGCCAGTTCCTTGACGCTCTGGCGGCCGTTCTCCGCCAGCAGGGACAGGATCTTGCGGTCGGTCTCGTCCTGCTTCCGGCTCATCTGCCCCGCTGGTCTGCCCGCTGCACCCCGCGCCCACGCGCGGGAACACGCCACTTTGCCGGCCGCGACCGGCGGCAATGACGATACAGGCCGGCCGGCCGCTCTGCTAGACCCATCTCCGCCGGCCGCCACCAAAGGCCCCCAACCCGAAAGCGCGCGACGATGGATTTCGTGACCCCCGCCGGCTTCACCGGCCGCCATGCCTGGGACGCCCTGCAGATCGCCGAGATCGAGGGCGCGACAATCAGGCTGCATTGGACCGACCAGCCCTATCGCTGGCATGTCAATGACGGGGAAGAGGTCTTCGTCGTGCTGCAGGGCACGGTCGAGATGCGCTACCGCGCCGCCGGCGCCGAGGGTCGGCGCCTGATGCAGGCGGGCGACATCTGCCATGCCGGCCCGGGAGCCGAGCACGTCGCCCATCCGCAAGGTCCCGCCCGCGTGCTG
>JBGAGP010000140.1:0-12915 GCA_044226685.1 Dongiaceae bacterium | reverse complement strand
CCAGGGAAACGCCCTGAACTGTTCCGCCCGCCCCGGGCCTGCCGGCCGGGGCGGGCGGAACGCGATCCCGATCAGATATAGTAGGCCTTCAGCGGCTCGAAGCCGTTGAAATTCACCGCCGAATAGGTGGTGGTATAGGCGCCGGTGGAGAAGATCCGCACCCGGTCGCCGATCTTCAGGTCGCGCGGCATCTGGTAGTTGGCCTTGTCGTAGAGGATATCGGCGGAATCGCAGGTCGGGCCGGCAAGCACCACCGGGCCGTCCTTGCCCTTGGTCTTGCGCACCGGGCGGATGCGGTAGCGGATGCCCTCGCCTTCCACCTCGGCCAGGCCGCCAAAACGGCCGATGTCGAGATAGACCCAGCGGCGGTCCTCGTCATAGCTCTTGTTGGAGATGAGCACGACTTCCGCCTCCAGCACGCCGGCGTCGCCGACCATGTAGCGGCCGGGCTCCAGGATCATGCGCGGCAAGTCATTGCCGAAATGCCTGGTCATCGCCGTCATGATGGCGTCGCCGTATGTGTCGATCGCCGAGACGGGTGCATTGTAGCTGGCCGGGAAGCCGCCGCCGAGGTCGATCATCTTGAGATCGATGCCGGCTTCGGCCACCTGGCGGAACACGCCCCTGGCCGACGCGATGGCGGCATCCCACTGCTCCGGCTGCATCTGCTGCGAGCCGACATGGAACGAGACGCCATAGGGCACCAGGCCAAGCTCGCGCGCCTTGACCAGCAGGTCGGCGGCCATGCGGGGCTCGCAGCCGAACTTGCGATTGAGCGGCCACAGGGCACCCTCGCCGTCGATCAGGATGCGGCAGAAAACCTGGGCGCCCGGCGCCGCGGCGGCAAGCTTCTCCAGTTCAGCCTGGCTGTCGAAGGCATAGAGCGTGACGCCGCGGGCATGCGCCCAGGCGATGTCGGCCTGCTTCTTGATGGTGTTGCCGAAGGAGATCTTCTCCGGCGCCACGCCGAGGGCGAGCACCTGGGCGATCTCGCCGGTCGAGGCGGTGTCGAAGCTGGCGCCGAGCTGGGCCAGCCGCGCCAGGACTTCCTGCGCCGGGTTGGCCTTCACGGCATAGAACACTTCGCCCAGCGGCAGAGCCTTGGTGAGCCGGCGATACTTGTCGCCCACCACGTCGAGATCGACCACCAGGCAGGGGGTCGCCGGTCGCTGTTCGTCGAGGAAACGCAACACTTTGTCGGACATCGCATTCTCCGTTCAGGCCCGCTTCCGCACCCCGGGAAGCTGTAGTTGGGCCCAAAAAAGCAAAATCGCCGCTGGGTGCAGCAGCCCGACCTTACCCAGTCGGCGGTGCGCCCCTTGCGGCGATTGCCGTGTTGGCTTGACCGAGAATATGGGTGCAAATGTTTAGAATTTGTGACCGATGTGCCGGCGCGCCACAGAATATTTGCGCCCCCAGGGTCCCCCACGCGGTATCGCGTTGCGGATGAGCGTGACCGGTCAGACCGCCGAGGCCCGCTCCCGCTCCAGCCGACGCCACCAGCGGCCTTCCTTGTGGCCGCGCCACGCCTCCTCGCCCAGCGCCATCACGTCGACGGAGGCGGCCAGCAGCGCCCGCACCTGCGTCGCCACCTCGTCGTCGGACTTCCGGTAGTGATGCGACCAGTTGTTGGCGTGGTCCTGCGCCTGGCGCTTGCTCTCCATCATGGCGTTGCGCCGGCGCAGGTAGTCGTAGCCGAGCGACTTGTAGTGCAGCAGCAGCAGCTCGTCGCGCTTGGGGAAGACGACGTTGCCCTCGGGCGCCGCGACATGGGCGCCGCGGCCGAAATGGGTCGCCGTCACCTGGTTGGGGTCGAACAGGCGCAGCTTGCTCATCATGTGATGCGGCACGCCGCGGCGGACCGCCTGGACCAGGGCCGCGTCGGCGGGCGGAAAGTCCTCGGCCACCATCTCGTAGCCCAGCGCCGGGATGCAGGTGACGCCCTTGCTGCGGCAGCGCCGCAGGTAGCCGAACAGGTCCGGGTGGTAGAGGAACTCGTCGGTCTCGGCGACGATCACCCAATCGGCGGCGCCCCGGCTTTCCTTCCAGCACTCGTCCTGCAGCTGGGTCAGCGACAGGACCAGGGAATCCGGGTGGCCCCAGACGAAACGGCGGACCTCTACCTTCGGATGACGGCGCAGCAGCGCGACCGAGCCGTCGTCGGAATCGCTGTCGAAGATGACGAAGCGCTCCACCCAGGGCTCGTAGTGCCGCAGCATGAAGGGCAGGATAAGCTCTTCGTTCCAGGCCGGGCCGTAATAGTGGATCCGCGGTTTGCGGCGCCAGAAGACCATGACGGCGCTTATTCCTTTTCCTTCTCCACCGGCTCGATCAGCTCCTTCAGCGGATAACCGGCGAATTTCTTGGTCTCCGCCATGATCACGTTGGTGGTGACGGAGGCGATGTTCGGCTCATCCTCGATCAGGCGGTGGTGCAGCTCGACATAGTCGCCGACGCTGCGGCAGACGAAGTGGACGATGTAGTCGAAATTGCCGGAGATCTGGTAGCAGGCGATCGCCTGCGGCGTCTGCTCGATCAGGCGCTCGAAGGCGCCCTGCTGGGTACGGCCGTGCTTGTGCAGGGTGACGAAGGACAGGATCTCGACGTAGTCGGTGAGCTTGGCGAGGTCGACATCGGCGCGGTAACCCTGGATCACCTTGCTGCGCTCCAGCGCCCGGTGACGGCTGTGGCAGGGGCTGGCCGAGAGGCCAGCCTTGGCGGCGAGCTCGAGGTTGCTCATGCGGCCCTGCTCCTGCAGGGCGGCAAGGATCTTCAAGTCGATCCGGTCGATCTTCTGCGATTTCCGCATCTGGCGCTGCCCCGCTTGCGGGTCGGCTAGCGGTACGGGCCGTGCCGAACCGCGATCCCCACCCGAAGGTCCCTCGGCAGCGATGCTTAGGCACAAGCGCGGCGCTTCGCAAGGGTTTCCCATCCAGGCCTGCAGCGGGCGGCAGCCTTCCCATTCTTCGGCCCGGCTGATATGCATTGAGCCCGCCCGCGACGCTTCCAACTCCCCGAGATTGGCCCCCAAGAGACCGACGGACGATACATGGACCTCAAGGCTCACATCCGCCATGTCCCCGACTTTCCCAAGCCGGGCATCCTGTTCTACGACATCTCCACCCTGCTGGCGCATGGCCCGGCCTGGAAGGAGACGGTGAACCGGCTGGTCACCGCGATCACGCCGCTGGAGCCCGATCTGCTGGTCGGCATCGAATCCCGCGGCTTCCTCGTCGCCGCGCCGCTGTCCTACCTGATGGGCTGCGGCTTCATCATGGTGCGCAAGCGCGGCAAGCTGCCGGGCGACGTGATCCAGCACCACTACGACCTGGAATACGGCACCGACGTGGTCGAGGTGCAGTCGGACGCGATCAAGCCCGGCCAGCGCGTCGTCGTGCTGGACGACCTGCTGGCGACCGGCGGAACGCTGACGGCGGCGATCTCTTTGCTGCAGAAGGTCGGCGCCAATGTCGTCGGCGCCGCCTGCATCATCGAGCTGTCGTTCCTGGGCGGCCGCGGCAAACTGAACGTGCCGTTCAAGTCGATGGTGTCGTACGACTCCTAGCGGGAATCGAGGGGAACATGTCGGGACTGAAGATCTATGGCAATGCGCGCTCGCGTGCGGCGCGTGTGTTGTGGCTGGCGAAGGAGCTTGGCATCGCCTACGAGCATGTGGCGGTGGCGGCCAATGACCCGAAGCTGAAGGAGCAGGCCTTCCTCAAGGTGAATCCCGCCGGGCGCATTCCGGCGATCGAGGACGAGGGCGGCGTGGCGATGGGCGAATCCCTCGCCATCAACCTCTATCTGGCGCGCAAATACGGGACCATGGCGAAGCCCTCGCTGGCCCCGGCCAGTCCAGCCGAGGATGCCCGCATCCTGCAATGGACCTGCTGGGCGATGACCGACCTGGAGGGGCCGATGGGCACGGCATTCCTGCATCGCGGGTTTTTCCCCGAGGACAAGCGCGATCCGAAGGCCGCGGACGCGGCGGAAGCGCAGGTGCAGAAGCCGCTCGGCCTGCTCGACGGCATCCTGGCCGATACGACCTACCTGCTGGGCGACCGCTTTACCCTCGCCGATCTGAACCTCGCCTGCGTGCTGTCGCTGAACCGCATCGGCGTCATCGACATGGCGAAGTTCCCGCATGTCGCCGCCTGGGCGAAACGCTGCCATGACCGGCCAGCGGCGGCAGAAGTCCGCGCCATGGCGGCGGCCACCTAGAGCGGGTTTCCCCAAAATTCCGGTTCTGTTCGCCAGCGGTGCGGCAGGCCGCTAGGAGGCCGCGCAGGCCGGCGGTGGGGCTACGGACAAGCGGCCTGACGACGCGGATGCCCTCCGATGGCGAACCTGCAGGGGCCGGGCGCTTTTCGGCAAGGGCAGCGTCGGCGGCCTTGGCGGTAGTCCCCACTACCGCCTGCGACCGCTTCCTCCCCCTTGCCGAAAATCGCTCCGGCAGAACCGATTCAATTTTGGAAACCCGCTCTAGAGCAACGCGGCGACCTTTTCCGCCAGCGCCAGCAGGGCGCGGTCGGAGCCGCGCGGGCCGATCAGCGACAGCCCGACCGCTGCACCCTCGACGAGTCCGGCGGGGATCTGGACCTGCGGCAGGCGTGCCAGGCCGGCGATGCAGGTGAGGCTCAGCGTGCGGTCGCGGAAATGCGCCAGCTGCTCGGCGCTCATCTTCAGCGGCGGGGCGATGGTGGCGCCGGTCGGGATCAGCAGCACGCCGTCGAGCCCGAGCACCGCATCCAGATGTGCTGCGACCTTAGCGCGGAATTCGGCATCATCGCCCGGTGGCGTCGCCGCCGCGGCCTTGGTCATGGCGAAGCGGTCGGCGATCTCGGGACCGAAACGCGGCTTGTTGGCTTCGATCCAGGCGCCCTGGGCGGCCCAGATCTCGCGCATTTGCAGGCGGCGGAAGCGCCGCAGCCATTCGCCCAGGCCACCCAGCGCGCCGGCCAGGTCGATCTCCGGCGAGAGTGGCAGAGCGGACCCCGCCCGTGCGATCGCCGCGCGGACCTTGGCGGCGACCGGGGCATCGGCCAGGGCGAAGGCGTCCATCGCCGGCACGAAGCGCGCGAGCGCAATGCCGGCGCGGTCGGGCGGCAGCAGCACGTCGCCCACGCGGCACAGCAGGTCGGCGCGGCGGGTGAACCAGCCGACGGTGTCGAAGCTTGGCGCCAGCTGCATGACGCCGGCGATGTCGACCGCGCCATGGGTCGGGCGGATGCCGAAAATGCCGTTCAGCGCGGCCGGAATGCGCACCGAGCCGCCGGTGTCGCTGCCCAAGGCGAAATCGACGATGCCGTGGCCGACGGCGGAGGCCGAGCCGCAGGAGGAGCCGCCGGGAATGCGGTCCGGCGTCACCGCGTTCTTCGGCGTGCCGTAGTGGAAGTTCTGGCCGTTCAGGCTGAAGGCGAATTCGTCGGTGATGGTCTTGCCGAGAATGTCGGCGCCGGCGGCGAGCAAAGCCTGCACGGATGCCGCATGGCGCGCAGCCGGCCCATGCTTCGCCAGCCAGTCGGGATTGCCGCCGCCGGTGACATGGCCGGCCACGTCGAAGATGTCTTTGACCGCGAAGGTCAGGCCCTTCAGCGGGCCTTGCCCGGCGCCGGCCAGGGCGAAATCACCATGCGGGCAGAAGGCGCCGGTGGCGCGGGCTGCGGTGCTGAGGGCCATGCGGGCGGCTCGTCTTCCTGCGGGTAGGTTCGGCGAGCGAGGCTGCAGGATCGGGCGCGGCTTGGCAAGGACCCGGGATAGGGTCTCCGGCGATCAGGTCTCGATGCCGTCCGTGGCATCGGTCTCGACCGGCGCGTCCGGCTTGTCCTCGGGATGCAGGCGCCGGATGATGATGTCGCCATTGGGCAGCACTTCGGGGGCCGCGTATTGCGGCACGCTGTCCATCATCAGGTCGAGCGCGCGCAGAAGCTTGGCGACCGCCTCGCCCGCCAGCTGCTCGGCCTGGTCGGCCTTGTCCTGCAGCGACTCCGCCAACGCGGAATCAGCCTTCGCCGCGCTCCACGGCGCGAGCAGCAGGCCGATGACGACAGGCATCCAGAGTTGCGTCCGCATCGCCGCCTCCAGGGATAGGATCATGGCCGCATCCTGGCCGCTTCCGGCGGGGGATTCCAGCCCCGCGGACGCCGTGCGGGATCACATCTGCGTTGCCGTGCCCGGCTTGACTCCCACGCCGACGCTTTCGCTAATGGCCCGCCGCCTCACCTCGCAGAGATTCCCATGACCAAGCCTCACCCGCATCCCTTCGCCCAGGACCGGGCCGCTTTCGACGCGCTCGGCACCCGCACCGCGGCGATGCTGGGCGCCTATCTGCGCGCCTTGCCCGACGAGCCGGTCGACCGCGTGGTGCCGAAGGACGTGCGGCAGCGGCTGATCTCCCTGCCCTTGCCGGAGCAGGGGCAGGCACCGGAGGCGATCCTCGATTTCCTGCACCGCGAAATCATGCCCTGGCCGATCGCCACCGGGCACAAGCGTTCCTACGGCTGGGTGAACTCGCCGCCGGCGCCGATCGCCATCCTGGCGGATGCGGTTGCCAGCACGATGGATTGCGGCCTCGACGGCTACGACCATTCCGCCATCTTCCTGATGGCGAGTTTGGGGCGCTGGATCATGGAGCTGGTCGGCTTTCCGACCGAGGGCAGCCTGTGCCTGCTGCTGAGCGGCGGGTCCTCGGCGACGCTGAATGCGCTGACCGCCGCGCGGCACCGCGCCGCGCAACGCGACGGCTGGAACCTGCGCGAGGAGGGCCTGCAGAGTGGGCACAAGCGCCTGATCCTCTATGCGAGCGCGGAGAGCCATTCCTCGATCCAGAAATGCGCCGAGCAGCTCGGCATCGGCACGAAGCATGTGCGCGACATTCCGGCGGACGCAGAGTTCCGCATGCGGCCCGACGCGCTGCGCCAGGCAATCGCGGCCGACCTGAAGGAAGGCCACCTGCCCTTCGCCATCGTCGCCTGCGGCGGCGCCACCAATACCGGCGCCATCGATCCGCTGGACGAGATCGCCGACATCGCGGCGGAGTTTGGCGTCTGGCTGCATGTCGATGGTGCGTTCGGCGCCTGGGCGGCGCTCGACCCGGCCTATGCCGACAGGTTCAAGGCCTTCGCCCGGGTGGATTCCATCACGCTCAACCCGCACAAATGGCTGCAGGTGCCAATCGATTGCGGCGCGCTGCTGACCCGCCACCCGGAGGTGCATCGCGCCGCCTATTCGCTGACGCCCGACTACCTCGAAGCCGGGCACAGCGAGGCGCCGTGGCCATACGAGCACATGTTCCAGCTGACCTATGGCAATCGCGCGCTGAAGGTCTGGGCGGCCATCGCGCGGCTGGGGCGCAGCGGCGTCGCGGAACTGGTGACACGCTGCAACCGCCTGGCCAAGCTGCTGGAAGAGCGCGTGCGCGCGACCGCAGACCTGGAGCTGCTGTCGGCGGCCTCGCTGTCGGTGGTCAATTTTCGCTACCGCCCGGCGGGCCGCGACCTGAATGATGCTGCGCTCGACGCCCTTAACGAGCGTATCGCGGAAGCGGTGAGCGAAAGCGGCGAGGCGCACCTGCCGACGACCCGCGTGCAAGGCAAGGTATCGCTGCGCGCCTGCTTCCTGCATTACGACAACGACGAAGGCGACGTGGAGCATCTCGTCAATCTGGTCCGACGCCTGGGCGCGAAGCTCGCGACGTGAAGCCTCGGCCCCTGGCCGAAATCCGCGCCGGGTCAAGTATTTAGGCGCACCCACATGGCCGCAACCAGGGCGTCTGCTCAATATATTGATCGAGGCGATTAGAATGTTGACCAGGCGCGGCAAGCCTCTATGATGCAAAGAAAGGCCTATGCAGCCCAGCGGCTTGGGCTAGAACTGCACGCCTTGCAGCGATTTTCCGACCAAGGATGACCCTCATGCGCAGCATCAACCACTTCATCGGCGGCAAGGAAGTCGCCGGCACCAGCGGCCGCACGGCCGACGTGTTCAACCCGGCGACCGGCGAGGTCCAGGCCAAGGTGGCGCTGGCCAGCAAGAGCGAGCTGGACGCGGCCGTGAAGGTCGCCGCCGCCGCTTTCCCAGGCTGGGCCGCCACGCCGCCGCTGATCCGCGCGCGCGTCATGTTCAAGTTCAAGCAGCTGCTCGAAGAGAACATGGACAAGATGGCGCAGCTGGTCACCTCGGAGCACGGCAAGGTGCTGTCCGACGCCAAGGGCTCGATCACCCGCGGCCTCGAGGTCGTCGAGTTCGCCTGCGGCATCCCGCATCTGCTGAAGGCCGATTACTGCGAGAATGTCGGCACCAACGTCGATTCCTATTCGCTGCGCCAGCCGCTCGGCGTCGTTGCCGGCATCACGCCGTTCAACTTCCCGGCGATGGTGCCGATGTGGATGTTCCCCATCGCGCTCGCCTGCGGCAACACCTTCATCCTGAAGCCGTCGGAGCGCGACCCGTCGACCTCGAATCTCATCGCCGAGCTCTTGAAGAAGGCGGGCCTGCCGGACGGCGTGCTGAACGTCGTGCATGGCGACAAGGAAGCGGTCGACGCGATCCTGACCAACCCGGAGATCCAGGCGGTGAGCTTCGTCGGGTCGACGCCGATCGCCGAATACATCTACCACACCGGCTGCGCCAACAATAAGCGCGTGCAGGCCCTGGGCGGCGCCAAGAACCACATGATCGTCATGCCCGACGCCGACATGGACCAGGCGACCGACGCGCTGATGGGCGCCGGCTACGGCTCCGCCGGCGAGCGCTGCATGGCGATCTCGGTCGCCGTCGCGGTCGGCGACAAGGTCGGCGACACGCTGATCGACAAGCTGGCGCCGCGCGTGCGCGCGCTGAAGGTGGCGCCGGGCACCGACCCCGAGGCCGAAATGGGCCCGCTGGTCACCAAGCAGCACTACGACAAGGTGAAGGGCTATGTCGATCTCGGCGTCCAGGAAGGCGCCAAGCTGGTGGTCGACGGCCGCAACCTGAAACTGCAGGGCTACGAGAACGGGTATTTCATGGGCGGCAGCCTGCTCGACAACGTGCAGCCGCACATGCGCGTCTACAAGGAAGAGATCTTCGGCCCCGTCCTCTCCGTCGTCCGCGTGCCGGACTACAATGCGGCGGTGAAGCTGGTGAACGACCACGAATACGGCAACGGCACCGCGATCTTCACCCGCGACGGCGACGCCGCGCGCGAATTCGCCGCCAAGATCAAGGTCGGCATGGTCGGCATCAACGTGCCGATCCCGGTGCCGATGGCGTTCAACTCCTTCGGCGGCTGGAAGCGCTCGCTGTTCGGCGATCATCACATGCATGGGCCGGAGGGCGTGCGCTTCTACACCAAGCTGAAGACCGTGACCTCGCGCTGGCCGACCGGCATCCGCTCGGGCGCCGAGTTCATCATGCCGACGATGCGCTGATCGGCGGGTCCTGGCCCAGAAAGCCGGGTGTCAAGGATGGCGGGCGATGCTATCTCTTGATCACCCGGCTTTCCGATTCTGGCCCGACAGGATGACCCAGGACCGCTTTTCGATGCCCCCTGCCCTGACCCGCCGCATGTTCCTGGGCGGCCTCGGCACCGCAAGCCTGCTGCACGCCTACCCGCGCGCGGCGCGGGCGCAGGCGAGCGAACTCACCATCGCCACCTGGGGCGCGGCAGAGATCAAGGACCTGACCAACGCCTTCGCCAAGCCGTTCAGCAACGAGACGGGCATCAAGGTTCTGTTCGACGGCACCGGGCCGTCGGAAGGCAAGATCAAGGCGATGGTCGACCAGAACCAGGTCGACTGGGACGTCTGCGATGTCGACGGCTACGTTGCCGTACGCCTGGCCAATGCCGGGGCGCTCAGCGTCATCGACTACAAGAAGGTCAACCGCGAGCAGGTGATGCTGCCCTTCGTCACCGAGCATGCGGTGGCCGGCTACACCTACTCCTTCGTGCTGGCCTACAACGCCGAGACCTATGCCAACCGGCCGCCGCAGGGCTGGGCCGATTTCTTCGACCGCAAGAAATTCCCGGGCAAGCGCGCGGTGTGGCGCTGGATGATCGGCGGCTTCGAGGCGGCGGCGATGGCCGGCGGCGCCACCAAGGACAAGCTCTATCCCCTCGACATCGACGGCACGGTGGCCAAGCTGGCGACGCTGGGCGAGGATCTCACGGTGTGGGAGACCGGCGAGCATGCGCGGCAGATGCTGATCGACGGCACCGTCGGCATGGCCTGCATCTGGCACAGCCGCGCGGCGCAGATCGGCGCCGAGAGCGAGGGCAAGATCGCCTGGACCTTCGAGCAAGGCCTGCTCTGCCCCGGCATGTGGGTGGTGCCGAAGAAGAATCCCGGCGGCAATGCCGCCTTCGACCTGATCGCCGGCATGCAGCAGCCGCGCCGGCAGATCGAGTTGACCCTGCTGCGCGGCCTCGGCCCCGCCAACCCGGAAGCGACCAAGTCGATGCCGGAGAATCTGCGCCCGATCGACCCGACCCAGCCGGAGAACCTCGCACAGCAGGCTTTCGTCAGCAACGGCTGGTGGGCCGACAACTACGACAAGGCGCGGCTGAAGTTCCAGGATCAACTGGAGCGCCTATAAGTCGCAATCGCGACCGATTGGCGCATTGTGCCGGCTCGACGGGAGACTTAACTGTATCCTCATTCCCGGAGGACAAAGTAGAACCATGCCATTCCAATCACCCAAAGAACCTGGGGTTATGCAGAGCCTGTGGAGCGGGCTGTGCCGCCGCTGCCCGCGCTGCGGCCAGGGCAAGATGTTCTCCGGCTACCTTTCGGTGGCGCATGCCTGCGCCAATTGCGGCATGGAGTTCGAGCCGCTGCGCTCCGACGACGCGCCGCCCTATTTCACCCTGTTCATCGTCGGCCACGTGATGGTCGGCCTCTACATGGCCGCGTGGCGGTACCTCGAGGTGCCGCTGTGGGCCCAGGCCGCGTTCTGGTGCGGCCTGACCTTGATCCTGAGCCTGATCCTGCTGCCCTTCATCAAGGGCGGCGTGATGGCGGTGATCTTCAGCACCAAAGCGAAAGGCTGACGCCGGGGCGAAGGGCTGACGCCGGGCGGGATTGCCAGCGGCGGCGAGCCATATCAGTATCCGGCTCTCGACCAGCGGGGGCCTTGCGCATGCGCGTTCTCGTCTTCCAGCACGTTGCCGTCGAACATCCCGGCATCTTCCGCGACTTCCTGCGCGCCGACGGCATCACCTGGGACGCGGTGGAACTCGACGAAGGCCAGCCGATCCCCGATTTCGGCCGCTATGACGCGCTGTGGGTCATGGGCGGGCCGATGGATGTGTGGGATGTCGAGGAGCATCCCTGGCTGGTCCCGGAAAAGCAGGCGATCCGCCGCTGGGTACGTGACCTGCGGCGGCCGTTCCTCGGCGTTTGCCTCGGCCACCAATTGCTGGCCGACGCGCTGGGCGGCACCTGCGGACCGCAGCGGCCGCCGGAAGTCGGCATCCTCGACGTCTCCCTGACCGAGGACGGCAAACGCGACCCGGTCTTCGGCCGTCAGCCGGCAACCGCGAAAGCGCTGCAATGGCATGGCGTGCGGGTGGCGCAACCGCCGGAGGACGCCGTGGTGCTGGCCTCGTCGCCCGCCTGCCGGGTGCAGGCGATGCGCGTGGGTGAGTGCGCGTGGAGCGCGCAGTATCACGTCGAACTGGAGGATGAGACGATCCCGGCCTGGGGCTGCATCCCGGAATACGCGGCGGCGCTGGAAAAGGTGCAGGGCCAGGGCGCGCTGCAGCGCCTGGCCGATGAGGCCCGGCCCCTGATGCCGGCGTTCAAGGATTGCGCCAGGCGACTCTATCAGGACTTCATGGCCGCCGCGCGCAAGCGGTAGCCCCCTCGCAAGCGGGCCAGGCGCAAAGTCCCGCGCCTTGACCTCGTGCGCCCTGCGCGGCAGCCTTGATGGACCGGATTCCCCCGATGGCGATGGCGATGCCCGAAGACCTTGTCAGCCTTGTCTATTTCAGTCACGCCAAGCGGGCCTATGATGACGAGGCCCTGCTGGCGCTGCTGCAGCTCAGCCGCAGCAACAACGCGAAGACCGGCATTACTGGAATGCTGCTTTACCACGACGGCAATTTCGTCCAGGCGCTCGAGGGGCCACGCCAGGCGGTGGAGGACCTGTTCGCGCGCATCCATCATGACCCGGCGCATGAAGGCATCATCGCGACGAGGATAACGCCGATCAGGCAGCGCCAGTTCGCCGAGTGGAGCATGGGGTTCCTGCCCGGGGCGGCGGTTCCGGAGGCGACGCGTAGCCTGGTGACCGAGGCGTTGCGCGCGCCGGCCAAGTCGACGGCGCTGGATACCATCGCCACTTCGATGCTGAAGGCGTTCAGCGCGGGACTGCCGCGCGTGCGCTGAGCGCCATCAGCTCCGCTTGGCCTCGAAGATCGCGTACCACTTGCGCAGCGGCGTCACCGTTTCCCAGAAGCCGGTGAAGCCGGCGGGGATGACGAAGGCGTCGCCGGCCTTGAAAGTTTCGGACCTGCCGTCGGCGCCGGTCAAGGTGGCGCTGCCTTCCAGGATGGCGCAGAACTCGCTCTCGCTGTAGCTGACCGGCCATTTGCCGGGGGTGCATTCCCAGATGCCGGAGAAGAACTGGCCGCTCTGGTCGGTGAAGTAGTTCTGCACCCGTGTCGTCGGGTTGCCGGACACGACGTTGGCCGGATTGCCGGTTTCAACCGGCGGCGGATTGCTGCCGAAACGCACCAGTTGCACGGCTGCCATGCGTCAACGCTCCCTTGCTGGACGAAACGATCGTCGAGTGGCATAGCATGACCGAGCCCGGTGAACCAGACGGTGACGATGCGCCGGCCGCGCGCACCGATCCTTCTACGACCGACCAGCCGCAGGGGCCGATCCTGGACCAGACGCAAAAGCCCGGCGCCGCCGCCGGCGACCCGGCAAA